>CACOZT010000001.1 GCA_902631785.1 uncultured SAR86 cluster bacterium | reverse complement strand
CGTGATTTGAATTTATGGCAAGTTTCTACTTCAAACTTTACTAGTTAGATTTAAGATCTCTTTCTATCGAAGATAGGCTATCTAAAAATCCAGGTCTTTCAAAAACCATATTTTGATAATCGATTAAAGGTTTCAAGTGTCTATTTACGGGGAGTTTTATTCCAACTGAAGGCAATCTCCAAAGTATTGGAGCAAAACAACAATCCACTAATGTAAATTCTTCACTCATAAAGAATTTAAATTCTTTAAATGTTGGTGCTATAGATGAGATTTCGTGGAGCAGCTCTTCTCTAATTTTCATCAATTCTTTTTCAGTTTTTTCGCCTTCAATGAGAGTATCTATCAAAGGACACCATTCCCTATCTATTCTCAGCATAAGAGTTCTGCAATTTGCTCTAGCTACTGGATAAACAGGCAAAAGTGGAGGGTGAGGAAATCTCTCATCCAAATATTCCATCATTACAGAAGGGTCGTGAATAGCTAAATCTCTATCAACAAGAATAGGAAGTTTATGATAAGGGCTAATTGAAAGCACATCATCTGGAGTTTCTTCTGCCTTAGCTTCATTAATTTCTGCTGAAATATCTTTCTCAGCTAATACAATTCTAACTCTTTGGCTATAATGGTCGTTTCTATCTGAATATAATATCATTTAAAGGCCTCTTCTCTATTATAGTCTTTATGAAACTCTCGATACAGTAATGATGATAATGCTGTAAAAACTAAAAAGTAAAAAACAACATACCATCCAATCCTTTCTCTCGTTGCCTTAATAGGCTCCCCAACATAGACTAAAAAATTTGTAAGATCATAAATTAGTTTATCAAACTCTTCTTTGGTAAGAGCTCCAGTACCCTCTTCGACTTCAAGGAATCCACATTTTTTTTCAAATATAGTATTTCCCAAATCATCTCTTTTTTCCCCACCATTTCGTGCGATAACCGGAATTTCTTTACACACAAGCTTTTGATTTCCTTGAAGTGACATCAATACATTAGGCATTGCGGTTCCTGGATAAACTAAATTATTTACACCGTATTGCTTTGATGAGTCCTCATAATATGCTCTCAAGTATGAATAAATCCAATCATCGCCTTTATATCTTGAGACTAAAGTGAGATCTGGAGGCTGAACTCCAAACCAATTAACAGAATCTTCTGGCATAGCACCAACCATTAAGTCACCTGGCTTAATAGATTTATCAAAAACAAGATTTTCAAAAAAAATATCTTCTGGAATTTGTAAGTCTTTCGCAACCCTTCCCCATCTTGAATACTTAAGTGAGTGACATCCATAACAGTAGTTAATGTATGTAGATGCTCCGCTTTGAAGAGATTCTATGTCATTCAATGAGTATTTAAATTTATCGCATTCCCCATAATCCTTACAAGGCCCACCTTCTGCTGCAAAAATTTCACTAAAAGAAAATAATAAAACAACTAAAATGATTCCTTTGAAAATAATTTTAAACACCGATTCTATGGCTATCATAATCTCTTTGGCACTTCCTTCGTTGTTTCATACTTTGTATATATTGGCATTAATAAAAAATATGCAAAATAAATTATTGTGCATACTAAGCTCATGGTCTTTCTAACTTCTGTTACTCCAACTGTGCCCAAATATCCAAGTGTTAAAAAACTAACACCAAACATAGTTATTGCGATCTTACTGTAAATTCCTTTATACCTAATTGATGCAACTTTGCTTCTATCCAACCATGGTACTACAAAGAATATTGCAACTCCGGCTGCCATAACAATCAGTCCACCAAGAGGGTCTGGGATTGCTCTTAGCATTGTATAAAATGGCGCGTAGTACCATACAGGCGCTATATGATCAGGAGTAACTAAAGGATTAGCTTCTTCAAAATTAGCCATTTCAATAAAATATCCACCTCCTTCAGGAAAAAAGAACATTATTATTGAAAATACTGTCATAAAAACCCCAATCGCTACCAAAGCATTTAATACCTTATATGGAAAAAATGGAACACTATCAAGAGGCACTCCATCTTCATCAAGATACTCTTCTATATCAACACCTTCAGGATTACCAGCACCAACTTCGTGAAGAGCAACCAAGTGAAGAAAAACAAGGGCGATTAAAACTAAGGGAAGTGCAACGACATGAAGAGCGAAGAATCTTGAAACTGTTATACCAGAGATATAATAATCTCCCCTAACCCATAATTCTAAAGATTCTCCAATATATGGAATTGCTCCAAACAACGAGATTATTACTTGTGCTCCCCAATAAGACATCTGACCATAAGGAAGAACATAACCTAAAAAACCCTCTGCCATCATTGCCAAATAAATAGTACATCCAAAAATCCAAACTAACTCTTTTGGTTTTTGATATGACCCATATAAAAGTCCTCTAAACATATGGAGATATACAACAGCAAAAAATAAAGATGCTCCAGTTGTGTGCATATATCTGATCACCCAACCATAGTCGACATCTCTCATAATATATTCGATTGAAGAAAAAGCTTGTTCCTCAGTATTTGAGTAAGGCATTATTAACCAAATCCCAGTAACTATTTGAATAATAAGTGTTACTGCTGCCAAAGCTCCAAATAGATACCAAAAGTTAACTTTTGATGGAACAGGATGTTTGGAGAGATGTCTCTCAAAAGTGTTAACTATTGGAAGCCTGGTATTTACCCAAGTAAATAATTTGCTAGCTATTTCAGTCATTTATAACTCCTTATCTTCTCCAATTGTTAATATACTTCCTTCAAACATATGTGGAGGAACAATAAGATTAGTTGATGCAGGTACACCTTTAAATACCCTGCCAACAATATCAAACATTGATCCGTGACATGGACAAAAAAATCCTCCATTCCAAGTAGCATCCCATGGCTTTGGTTCAACCTCAGGAAAATATTTTGGAGCGCAACCTAAATGTGTACATACTCCAGAGAAAACTGAATACTCAGGACTTTTAGATCTGGATGCATTAAGTCCTTTGTATGGCTCCTCAATTTGATCAGAATTTGGATCGGCTAATTTTGGTAGAACTAAATCCAAACTAGCAATACTATCCTTTGTATGTCTGACAATAAAAACAGGTTGTTTTCTCCATGAAACTTGTATTTGTTGTCCATATTGCATCTTCGATACGTCTAATTTAACCGCAGCACCAGCTGCCTTTGCTTTTGCACTAGGATTCCACGCAGCAATAAATGGTGTTGCTGCAAAAGGCAAACCAGACAAACCAACAGCACTAGTCAAACCAATTAATACTTTCCTTCTAGTTTTATCTTTATCTTGCATTCAGGGTGTGTGCTACTCAAATAACGCTAAAAATTATATCATAATTATGTAATATAAAATTCACTTATAATTGAAAATAAGTGAAGCTATATTGTTAAAATTATCTTTTCGAGAATTGTTTGCTTTTTCTTGCTTTCACCAAACCAGGCTTCTTTCTTTCAACTCTTCTGGGATCTCTAGTAAGAAGTCCAGCTTTTTTTAATTGCGGTCTAAATTCTTCGTCATAGGATGTAAGAGCTCTGGATATACCATGTCTTATTGCACCTGCCTGTCCAAAACTTCCTCCACCTTTAACCTTTACATTTACATCAATTTTCTCGGAAAGATCAAGCAGCTCTAAAGGTTGCATTACAAGCATCTGGGCAACTTTCCTACCGAAATATTCATTAAGCGTTCTATCATTAACGGATATATTGCCCTTACCTTTTTTTAAATATACTCTTGCTGATGAAGTTTTTCTTCGTCCAGTTGCATAAAATATTTCACTACTCATTAGGATGGATTCCACTCAATTGGTTTTTGTGATTCATGACTATGATTTGGTCCTTGAAAGACTTTTAATTTTTTTATAATAGATTTTCCAAGTTTATTTTTAGGAAGCATACCTTTTACTGCCTCTTCGATAATTCTTTCAGGATTTTTTTCGTTTAATTCTTTAAAACTTTGTGATTTCAAACCACCTGGATATAAAGAGTGACGATAATACATTTTTTTATCAAATTTAGAACCTGTAACTTTTATTTTTTCAGCATTAACTACAATCACATAGTCACCTCCATCTGTATGAGGTGTAAATGTTGGTTTATCTTTGCCTCTAATTCTATCAGCAATTTTTGTAGCAACTCTGCCTAAAATTCTGTCTGTAGCATCTACGACAAACCAGTTTCTCTCTACATTTTCTTTTTTTTGTGAATACGTCTTCATAATCATTTAATTTGAGTAGCGAATATTAATGTTTAGAGCTAAATATAGCAATATTTATATTAATTTTTATTTTTTGATTTGAGTTGATTATTCATAAGATATTCTTTTGTCTCCATTTCAGAAAGTCTGCTGCTGCATCTTACCCATAGATTATCAATCTTTGAGCCTGTATAAATGTTTTCGATATCAATACCATTAAAAAAAAATTTAATCTTTGAATTATTTCTGTAGGTTATATCTATGAATGATATAAATCTTCTAATTATATCAATGGAATCATCATCAATCTCTTCAAAATTACTTATAAATATCCAATCGAATTTTTCTGAAATGTATATGTAATCTTTCGATGCTGTTGGCTCTTTAAAAAAATCAATAAATTCGATCCAGAGAATATTGTTAGAAATCAGTTTGCAACCAAATTTTCTATCATTAATAATAATTTGATTCGATTTTTGTTGATCTATTCCAAAGTTATCTTTGATAAATGTAAATATTTTTTTATTTGAGATAGTCTCTTTACTGTTTGAATTATCAAACTTGATAATATTCCTTGTTCTATAATCAACTCCACCCTCAAGCTTTTGAATATTTATATCTTTTAAAAAAATTTGGATTGAAGCTAAAAATTTTTGCCTCTGAAGTCCATCTTTATATAAATCATTAGGATGTGCATTTGAAGTTAATATTATTTTTGTCCCTTGCTTTGAAATAAGTTTTAGCAAATCTCCAATAATCATTGCATCAGCAACATCCTCAACTTGAAATTCATCGATAAATATTATGCTGATATTTTTAGTTAAGCTTTTGGATACTTTTAAGAGGGGATTTTTTATACCAGAATTTATATTTAGCTCATCATGGATAAAGCTCATCAAGTCAATATAGTGAAAACTTTTTATATCATCTCGATTTAGCTCATCAAGGTAAGCTTTTGTTACCAAGGTTTTTCCTCTTCCAACATCGCCCCATATATATATACCTGAGGGTCCATCATTAAATAACAGCTTATAAAACGGGAATTTCCTTCGGATATTTAGATTACATAACTCATTAATAAGATTTATTTGAGACTTATCAGGATTTGCTCCTTGGTTTTTTAGGTTATCAATGATATTTTTAGCGTTAGACATTATGAAATCTTTTCAAACTAATTTTATAAATTATTTACTATTAATTTTAATAACATTTGCAGGCACATGGTACTTT
This sequence comes from uncultured SAR86 cluster bacterium, assembly GCA_902631785.1. Classification (GTDB taxonomy): domain Bacteria; phylum Pseudomonadota; class Gammaproteobacteria; order Magnimaribacterales; family D2472; genus SAR86A. Next base: position 458,798 of record CACOZT010000001.1, on the reverse strand, counting down.
ATATCAGATGATAAAAACAAATTGGTGTCAGCATCTGAAAAATCAATACCTTCTGTAGTAACCGTTATTTCAAATCAAAGTAAATCATTTGCAAATAATAGAAATGGTATTGGATCAGGCGTAATTTTTTCCGAAGACGGATATATTGTTACTAACTTACACATTATTTCAGGAGAAGAAATTTACGTGAGATTGAATAATGGTAAAAACTTTCCAGCGAGTATCATTGGTGTAGATCAAAATACAGATATTGCAATATTAAAGATAATACCAGATGAAAAATTAGTACCTATTAATTTTGCAAATTCAGATGAATTAAGAATAGGTGATGAAGTTCTTGCAATTGGAAATCCCTACGGAATTGGGATTTCAGTATCTAATGGAATTATAAGCGCCACAGGAAGAGATTATGGTAATCCTTATCTACAGTTGATACAGACTGATGCTGCAATTAATCCAGGAAACTCAGGAGGCGCATTGATTAATGCTAATGGAAATTTGATTGGTATTAACTCAAAAATTTTTTCAAGAACTGGAGCATATCAAGGCATAGGATTTGCAATTCCATCAAACTTAGTTGTTCAAATTTCCTCGCAGTTAATCAGATTTGGAAAAGTTAAAAGTCTTTGGATAGGAAATTTTAGAGTTGCTAGAGTTAAACTAAAAAAAAATGGCATATTTATTAATGCATTAAAAATTGTTGAAATGCAAAATAAAGGACCTTTGTATGAAGAGGGTATAAAAATAAATGATGTTATTATTAGCATAAATAATAAAGATGCTAGTTGGAACAATTTAATAAGTTCTTTGAAGTTTGCCACGCTTGGAGAAGATTTAAATATGGAGCTCGTCAACCAAAAAAATGAATTAATATCAATTAATTTTAAGTCTTCAAATACTGGATCTAACTAGGCAGTCTTACAATATTTGCTCCTAAATAACTTAACTTTTCTTCAATTCTCTCGTATCCACGGTCTATATGATAAATTCTATCAACAACTGTTTCTCCTTTGGCACATAAACCAGCAAGTATTAAGCTAGCAGAAGCTCTTAAGTCAGTTGCCATAACTTCAGCACCGTATAGAGATTTTACTCCTTTAATTATCGCATGATTGCCGTTTACAGAAATATCACAACCCATTCTATTCAACTCAAGAATGTGCATAAACCTATTTTCAAAAATAGTTTCATAAATGTTTGCGGTACCACTGGAAATTGCATTAATTACAGAAAATTGTGCTTGCATATCAGTGGGAAATTCAGGAAAAGGAGCGGTAGTAATGTCTACAGGATCTGGGACATCATTTTTCATTTGAAAACTAATTGAGTCTTCATCAAAATCAATATTTGCGCCAGAGTTTTTTAATTTTTCAATGACTTTCATTAATCTGTTAGGGTTAATGCCATCAATTTTTATATCTCCATTAGTTACAGCTGCAGCTGCCAGATATGTTCCAGCCTCTATTCTGTCGGCAGGAATTTTAAAGACGGTTCCATTTAGCTTTTCAACACCTTGAATCCTGATTTTCTCAGAGCCGGCTCCATCAATTTTTGCACCCATTGAATTTAACATTTCTGCTAAATCTGCAACTTCAGGTTCTCTAGCTACATTTGTTAAAATTGTTTCGCCCTCAGCAAGGGTAGCAGCCATCATTAAATTTTCAGTGCCCGTAACTGTCACTCCATCAAATCTAATATTTGCGCCCTTTAGTTTTTTTGCAGATGCTTCAATATAACCATTTTTTAAAATTATCTTAGCTCCCATTTGCTCAAGAGAATCAAGATGATAATTAACTGGCCTTGATCCAATGGCACAGCCTCCAGGAAGTGCTATTCTAGCTTTTCCATATTTAGCAACCAAAGGTCCCAAAACCAAAATTGAAGCTCTCATCGTCTTAACTAGTTCATATCTTGCTTCAATATCTTTGAGATTATTTGATTTAATTGTGAAATTCATATTTTCATTTAATAAAATGTCAGCACCCATTGATCCTAATAGTTCGAACATAGTTGTAATATCTTGAAGATATGGAAGATTTGTTAAAGTTACTTCTTCATCGGAAAGAATCGTAGAAGCTATCATTGGTAGTGCTGCATTTTTTGCACCTGAACAAGTAATTTTTCCAGAGAGTGAATTTCCTCCTTTAATTAATAATTTTTCCATCTCAGAAAATTTTTGTCTCTAAACTTAATGCATGTAATTCACCTGATTCAAACTTATTTTCTAGAAGCTTCATAACTGTTTTATGCTGATTTATTAACGACATATCGATAAATGTATCGGAGGTAACAATTAATCTTAAATTACATGAATCACCTTCAAAAATACATTTTGCATCAGGTATATTTTCAGTGATTATCTTATTAATAGTTTCTTTCATTTTATGAAATACCAGCATCTCCTGCATCCGAGACCCAGTTTATTAAAGTAGCTTCAATATTCTCATTCTGTGAAACTGCTAATGCTTGAAATTGATTTCTGAAGGTAAGCCCAAGATTTACGCCATTAATAACGATGTTAACAATCTTCCAACCATTGTCACTTTTTCTTAACTTATATGAAATTGGATACTTGCTAGTGCCAGTATCTAAAGTTTGTTTAACCTCAATATTCTTTTCATAATTTTCAAATTTTTTGGATAAAAAATCATCTGTTGGAAAATCAGTAGAAATTGTTGATTCTCCCCATTGAGCAAGAGTTTCAGCATAAGTTTCTAACAGTGAATCTTTAAATATTAAAATAAATTCATTTCTTTGCTCTTGAGAGGCCATTAAATAATATTTTTTGCCCATAACGCTTGCAGCAACCCTTCTAAAATCAATCATTGGCTCAAATATGTCTTTAATTTTCTGTTCATATAATTTTCTATTTGTATCAAATAAAGACGATTCATTTGTTAAAACCTTCACCATATCTTGAGCATTATTATCAATAAAAAGAAAGGGATTCTGCTCTGATTTAATCGGAAGACTGGTTAAGATTAATAAAAAAACAAATAAATAGTTTTTATGTGAATGCAACATTAGTCTATTATAACATTAGCGTTATGATAAATTTTTTAATTTAATATGAAAAAATATAACTACATAGCATCAGCTAAAAGGACTTTAAAAATTGAGTCAGACTCAATTAAATCAATATCAGATCAACTAGATAAATCTTTTGAAGTTCTCTGCGATAAAGTCATAAGTTCTAGTGGCAAATTTATAATAATGGGAGTTGGTAAATCAGGTCATATTGCTCGAAAAATATCTGCGACCCTTTCTAGTACAGGTACTCCTTCAATCTTTATTCATCCTACTGAAGCGGCTCATGGAGACATGGGAATAATAAATAAAAGAGATATCGTTATGTTAATTTCGAATTCAGGTGAAACAGAAGAGATTATAAATATACTATCTTCACTAAAAAGACATGCTAAAGAAATAGTTGCATTATCTGGAAATAATAAATCTACTATAGCAAAGTTTGCTGATATCCAGATTCAAATAAAATCTAAGAAAGAGGCGTGCCCTCTTGATTTGGCGCCTACAACTTCTACAACAAATGCTTTAGCTTTTGGTGATGCTTTAGCAATAGCTCTATTAGAAGCAAAGGGCTTTACAAAAAAAGATTTTGCTTCATCTCATCCTGCAGGAAAGTTAGGAAAAAAACTTATTACACAAGTTCAAGATCTTATGCACAAAGGCAATAAGGTGCCTAAAGTAAATCTCAATACAATCCTTGATAAAGCATTAATTGAGATAACTAAAAAAAATCTTGGCATCACTTTAGTTACTGAAAAATCAAAAATAGTTGGAATTTTTACAGATGGTGATTTGAGGAGATGTATTAATAAGAAGATAAATATACAAACAACAAAAATCAAAGATGTAATGACAAAAAGTTTTAAAACTATTGAATCAGAGGCGCTTGCTGTAGATGCTGCAAAGATAATGGAAGAAAATAAAATCTTCACTTTGGTTGTCCTTGAAAAAAATAAATATATTGGTGTTTTATCAATGCATGATTTAGTTGAGGCAAGGATACTTTAATTGAAAAAAAAATACTTAATATTATTTTATTTATTATTATTAACGTTTGATGTAGGTTCAGCCGATTTCATTGATCATGTAGAAATAAAATCTGACAAAGTTGAATTCTCAAATAAATCAAAAAATGTAAGCTTTCTTTCAAACGTTAATATAAATTCTAATTATGTTGCCATATCTGCTAACTCTGCAGTCTATGACAATAAAAAAGAATTGATTTCAATCTTAGGTGATCCCAGTTCAATTAGATCAAACAAAAATGATAATAATTTTAATGGTGAGGCAGAAAAGATAATTTTTTATAGTAATGAAAAGGTTCATTTGATAGGTAATGCATCTATTAAGTTTGATAATCTCTCAATCAGATCAAATTTAATTATTTTTAATCCTATGTCAGGCAAAATAATGTCGAGTGAATAAAATGTTAGAAGTTACTAATATATCTAAATCAATTAAAGAAAAAAAAATCATTTCAGATATATCTTTTAAAGTAAATTTTGGAGAAATTTTTGGTTTATTGGGCCCAAATGGAGCTGGAAAGACATCTTCCTTTTATATAATTGCAGGTCTTATTCATGCTGATAAAGGCAGTGTAATTCTTGAGAAGAACGATTTAACCAGAATGCCAATGCACTTAAGATCAAATCTTGGTTTAAAATATTTGCCTCAAGAGCCATCAATATTTCTTAATCTGACTGTTAAAGATAATTTATACGGTCTTGCTGAGCTTTCATTTAAAGATAAAGCAGATATCAAAAAATTTATTGATAAATCAATTGAAGAATTTGATCTGGCCGATATATTGGATTTGAAAGGTAGACAGTTATCTGGTGGTCAAAGAAGAAAGGTTGAGATTGCAAGAACTCTTGCTTCTGAACCAAAAATAATCCTTTTGGATGAACCCTTTGCAGGCATTGATCCTATTGCGATTGAGGACATTAAGAATGTTTTAGTTAAATTGTCAAAAAAGAATATAGGAATCCTAATCACAGATCATAACGTTAGAGAAACTTTAGAAATATGCAACAAAGCAGCAATTATAAATAACGGTGAATTAATTGCTGAAGGTGATAAGGAAAATCTTATAAGTAATAGTTTAGTAAAAAAAGTCTACCTCGGAGATATGTATTCGTAGATGAGCATAACTCTTTCAAAAAATTTAAAACAGAAACAAAGCATAAAACTTACATCGTCTTTGAAAAAATCAATCGATTTGCTTCAACTCTCAAGATTTGAATTAGTTAAAAAAATTGAAAAAGAAATAATAGAGAATCCATTTTTAGAAAAAAATGAAACAAGCATTGTCGATCATAATTTTAATCATTCTGATTTCAGTTTTGATATTGAATCCAAAGTTAATCTGAGAGAATCTTTAATTAAACAGTTAGATGATTTTCACTTAAATGAAAAAGAAATCCAAATTGCAAAATTAATAATTGGATGTATTGATGAATCTGGAAAACTCTCAGAAAGCACAGAACAGATTGAGGAAATTTCTAATTTCATTTTCACAGAAAAAGAGATCCAAGATGTTCTTCTGAATATCATCCATAGTTTACATCCGAGAGGTATTGGATATAGAAATCATAAAGAATGCATAAAAATTCAAATTGATAACAAAAAAAATATTTCTAGAGTAAAAAAAGATTTAATTGGGATAATTATTCAAAACGAACAACTTGATAATCTCAGTCTTATAAAAAAAACAGCCCTAGAGGAAGGTTTCACAGAAAAAGAATTCGAATCAGCTATAGATGAAATCAAAAGCTGCGATTTAAGTCCTGGATTGAACTACGGAACAACTGAATTCATAGAGGCAGACTTAAAGATTTCTTTTATAAACAAAAATTTTAAGGTTGAGTTTAATGATGAAAATTTTCCATTAATAAAATTAGATAAAGATTTGATTGATTCAGTAAAAAAAGAGTCAAAGAATAAAAAAAATAAAGAAATAATGCAAAAAATAAATGATGCAAAATGGCTACTAACATCTGTAAAAAAGAGGAACGACACTGTGAGAAACGTTGGAGAATATATTTGCTCAAAACAAATTTCTTTTTTTGAAGATAACCCCCTAAAACTCAATACTTTAAGTAACAAAGAAATTGCAGATGAGATTGGGGTTCATCCTTCAACAGTATCAAGGATCTTAAGGAATAAATATATTGATACTCCTAAAGGAATTATGCAGCTTAAATCTCTTTTAGTTTCTTCCGTATCCAAGACCCGGGATATTTCTGCCATCCAACTTATGAAATTAATTCAAGATATCATTAATTCTGAAAAAAAACCTAAAAGTGATAAAAAAATAACAATTGAGCTTAATAAAAGAGGTTTTAGCCTGGCAAGAAGAACAATAACAAAATATAGAAAAAAAAATAATATTCCATCATCAAGATATAGATAATTCTTTTCAGGTTAGAATTAGAGTATGAGTAAAAATGATATTAAAGATAACCTTGATATTATATTAGATGATTCATCAAATCTGTCACTTAATCAAATAAGGCGACTTTTAAGCAAAATGACTGCGTCTGAAATTGCTCATGCCCTCGAATCATCACCACCAAAACAAAGAACTCTTTTATTTTCGTTGTTAAAGACAGAGGAGGAAGGTGATGTTCTTTTTGAATTAGGAGAAGAAATTCAACAAGATTTAGTTTCAAATATTTCTAATGAAGAATTAACTGAGGCTGTTAAAGAACTTGAATTAGACGAGATTGTAGATATCTTACAAAATCTTCCTGAAGAAAGAATGAATAAAATTTTATCAAATATGTCTTTAGTTGATAGAAAAAGAATCGAAATTGGTCTTACTTTTCCGGACAATACTGCAGGCGGACTCTTAAATACTGATGTAATAAGCGTCAGGCCAAGCAACTCAATTAAAGAAGTAATAAGTTATTTAAGAGATCAAGGTGATTTACCAGAAAATACTGACAAAATATTTGTGGTTAATCAAGAAAATGAATATTTAGGCGAACTTTCAATAAGTAAAATAATCACATCCAAACCTACTATGCTTGTAAGAGAAATAATGGAAACCGAATTTCTTCCAATTGATGTAAATTTAAATGATAAAGAAGTTGCAACTTTATTCGAGAGAAATGATTTGATTTCCTCTTCAGTGGTTGATGCCGATGGAAAATTAATTGGAAGAATAACTATTGATGATGTTGTTGACGTAATAAGAGAAGACGCAGATCAAAATTTATTAGGAATGGCCGGTGTTGCTGAGGATACTTTTGCGCCTCCTGGAAGAGCCGCAAGAAGTAGAGTATTCTGGCTAAGCTTAAATTTAGCCACTGCTTTCATTGCTGCAAGCGCAATAAATTTATTTCAAGGTGTAATTGATAAAATTGTGTATCTAGCGGTATTAATGCCCATTGTTGCAAGTATGGGTGGTGTTGCCGCTACACAAACTCTAACTATAGTTTTAAGAGGCCTTACCCTGGAGCAAATAAATACATCAAATATTCGTTGGCTTTTTAAAAGAGAGCTAGCAGTATCAATATTAAATGGAATAGTCTTATCAATTTTAGTTGGTTTTATTACATATGCTTGGTTTCAAGACACCATTATTGCTATTTTGATATCTTGTGCTCTTATCATAAATTTGATGAGTTCTGTGGTTGCTGGAATCTTGGTTCCTCTTATTTTAAGAAAACTAAAACAAGATCCTGCAATTGGCGGTAGTGTTATAGTTACAACAGTTACTGATGTTATTGGTTTTATATCATTTTTAGGATTAGCAACAATTTATCTAATCTAGTCTCTTAATTGCTGGTTCATCGATTGATCCTGTTACTTTAAATTTAAAAGTTGATGCATCATCAAGTCTTTCATCGATAATATTTTCGAAAACAAAACCTCCTGCAAGAGCTGGGATGCCACCAAAAATAGCTGCATACCATGGTATATTCTCAGAAACCTTTAATCGCATATCCAAATCTAAATCTAGCTGATCTAACAAACCATTTTTGTCTTTGCCTATGTTACCAGTCCAATTCATTTTTGCTTCCGGTGTTTCTAATTTTATAGGCTTACTAAACAAAGCCCTTTTTTGACCAACATAAAAATCTCCTTCAGCTCTGCTTATTATTAGCTTTGAATTATTAAAAGTTGATTCATTAGTTAAATTATTTAGCAAAGCGTTTAAGTTGAATATCTTAAGAGCGCTAAGTAATGCCGTGTCCGGCATTGATGTATAAGACTGAAGATCTTTAATTTTAAATTTAATTCTTCCTTCTAAATTTTTCAGTTGAGTAATACTCTCCCATTGAATATTTAAATCTGAAAAAAGATATTCAAAATCATAATTAACAAAATTCTCAAAAATATTATCCTCGTTATTTATTTCATATGACCCTCTAACCTTATATAGATCAGTTTTGTTGTTGTAACTTATATATGCTTTTACATTATCATTTGAGGGTCCTATATTAAAACTCTCACTAGAAATGTTTATATTATCAATTGTTGTTAATGTTTTATTTCTAAGAAAATAAAAATCAATATTTTGAAAAACATCATCAAATGTTTGAATATTCTTTCCAATAAACCTTAAGTTAATATCATCAATGTTAAGAGATTCATTTCCCTCAACTATATTTATCCCCTTAAAATCAAATTTTGTATCAAAAACATCTATTCTAGAAAATCCAGTTGAATCAATTCTGAGAGTTCCATTAAGATTATCGCCATTAAAAGATGCTTTTATCTCTTTTTTATTAAACTTAATTTCAAATTTTTGATCTCTATAAAGATTATTAAAAAAATTTAATTGATTTATTTTAAGTTTAATTAATTTTAAATTTGAATTATCTTCAAGTTGGTTATCAATAACTAGATTATCAATCTTTAAATTATTTAATTCTAAAAATATATAAAATCCATCCATGATTTTAAGCTTTTCAATATCCTCATCGAATGATAGTCCTAATGAAAAATATCCATTCGAATTACCATCTATGAAAGCCTTAAATTTTTTGTTTTCAATGGCATAAGTAGGTTCTGATAAATCTGATATATAAATTATTGTTTTCAAATACTCTGAAGGATCCTTTTTTAAATCATTAATATTGGATCTTATAGTGGTATTGGAAAGGTTACTTATCAATTCAAGTGAAGCTTTTTTGTCGATAATTAATTTTGCTTTAAATATTTCATTGCCGCTAAGATTGATATATTCACCATAATTAAAAAGCTCATTTAGTTTAAAAGAAACCTGTGATCTTAAAGTTAGTTTGTCGTCATATGTTATTGATCCCTCTATGGACTGATCTGGAATTTTGGCAGAAAATAAGCCACTCAAATTTTGATCAATGTTTGTATACAAAACAGCTTCTACATCTTGTATTTCATAATTTGATTCAGTAACTAAATTTGAATTATTAAATATATATTTATTTATGCTTGTTATCTTATTTTGCTCAGAATCAAAATATCCTTTGCTTGATAGATAAAGATTAATTTTCTTATCATAAAATCCGTTTAAATTTATTAACTCCTCCTTTTCTATTACGTTCTCATCTAATTCAAAAAAAGCTAAATATTGGTAAAAACTTGATTCTGCTTTGTTAAATACACTCAATTCTTTAAATGGAATATTATTTATCTCTCCATCTTTATTAAATATTGATAAGTTGTTATCTCTACTGAAGATTTCAGTGTTTCTAGCTGAAAAAATGAATTGATTAGAATGAATGTGAAGATTGCTAATGTTTATTCTATAAATTCCATTGCTTGTTGTTGAGTTGGTTCCATTTAAAAATTCTATATTTGTTATAGATAGTGTGTGCAAATCAATATAACCATTTAATATAGATTTAATTATCTTTAAACCAATTTTAATTTCATCAGATTTTATAATTTCATTATTTTCTTGATCTTTTATTATTACATCGCTTAAAACAATTAAAGGTGAGAGAAAATTTAAGTCAGACTCTATTTCTCTATACTGTATTGAATAATTTTCTTTCATTATCTTATTTGCAACAAAAATAATATTTTCTGGCTTGCTTAGAAAAAAATAATAAGTTGCCACTGTCACAAGAGAAACAAAAATTACTAATACAAGGAAAGATTTAAAAATATTCTTCACGAGAGTCATTTACAGTTTAATGTTCAGCCGCTGAGGGAAATAGGATGAGATTAAAGCAATAGAAAAACAAAAAATTATATTTACAATTGAACTTACTAAAAGAGTTATGTAAGAGAAATCATATAAATTAGTTATTAATTGAGTAAAGCCAACATAAGCTGAAGCTGATAATCCAAAAAATAGGCATATTTGCAAATAGCTAAATAATTTAAATGAATTTGCATTTTGATTAATAAAATATGTAACTAGGCAATAAATCGTAGCATTTAAACCAAAGAAAGTATCAGAAATTAAATCAACGAAAAAACCGAAAGAGAATGCTTCTAAAGCGCTTATATTTTTGTCTGATTTATACACGTAAAAAGAAAAAGCTAAAAAAGTTAAAGGAATAATAATAAATAATTTAGAAAATAAAATAGCTAAATTTTGATCAATGAAATTTATGAAAATAATTAGAAAAAATCTTTTTAAAAAGCTGATCATTAATAGTTTAGTACTCCAAACTGGTCCCCATTAAGAGGATTTGCTAATAATTTAATTTCAATTCTCGCCTCTCTAGAATCAGTGTTTATTATTGAACTCACATATCCAATTTCTATGTCTTTTGGATAAACACCACCTAAGCCAGAAGTATAAACAGCTTGAGATTTGTCAATTACTTCTGTCCAAATTAGAGGATTATAGTCACAAATAATATATTCAGCTCTTCCACTGCCTTTCGCATTACAATAAAATTTGTTTGATTCAAGCTTTATTGGCAATGAGTGGGAAATATCTGTTAAAAGTAATACTTCATAAAATTTGCTTTCATTAATAATCTGACCAAGTATTCCTTCACTATTAAAGACCATACTCTCGATATATGAGGCATCATTATTTCCTTTTATTTCGATAAACATTCTATGTTTGTCACAACAGATAAACATATTTGGATCAATACTTTTTAGATTGGCAACATCATATGCAAATTTATAATCACCCTTGTCATGAACATTCTTAATAATCTCTTCATCTTTATAAAAAATATTTTCTTTGGAGATTAGATAATTATTTAAATAACTAAGCTCTAGGGCTGACTTCAAATTTTTATTTTCCTCAACTAAGTCATCCTTACTCTTTGTTAAGTTAATTATTGATTTTATTGGTTCTATTGAAATCTCTTTTGCTATATAAAAGGATGATATTTTGAATGCTTTAAATCCATTCTTAATGTTCTGAAAATTATTAGAAGTTAAATCAAGATACAAAATTAATGAACTAATTAAAATGAGCAGTATAAAGCTAATTTTTTGACTAGGAGTTGGCGCTGTCCTAGCCATTGGAATTACTCAGACGATAAAAGGTCAATATTATATTTATCCATTATTTCTAATGCCTGACCGCCGCCCCTAGCAACACAAGTCAATGGATCTTCAGCGACAATAACAGGAATGCCAGTGGAATTTGATATTAATTTATCTAAATCTCTTAATAATGCTCCACCTCCTGTCAACACAATACCTCTCTCTGCAATATCTGCAGCAAGTTCTGGCGGTGATAATTCAAGTGCATTTCTGATAGCTCTTACTATTCCATATAAAGGATCCTTCATAGCCTCAAAAATTTGTTCGCTATTTATGGTAAAAGTTTCAGGAATACCTTCAGCAAGATTTCTTCCAGTAATAGACATCTCTAATTTTTCGGATTCAGCAGTTGCACAACCAATCGTGTATTTGATTTTTTCGGCAGTGGAATCGCCAATAACACATCCATAATTTCTTCTAATCCATGAAGTTATTGATTCGTCCATTTTATCTCCACCAATCTTTACAGATTCAGAATAAACAACTCCATTTAGAGATAAAATTGCGATCTCTGAAGTACCTCCTCCAATATCAACAACCATATTTCCTGAAGCCTCCTCAACGGGAAGTCCTGCTCCAATTGCTGCAGCCATTGGCTCCTCTATAAGTTTAACGTCTCTAGCTCCTGCACCAAGAACAGACTCTCTGATTGCTCTTCTCTCAACCTGAGTTGATCTGCATGGAACGCATACAAGAACTCTTGGACTTGGTTTTATAAATAATTTTTCGTGAACCTTTGCTATAAAGTGTTGTAGCATTTTTTCAGTTACTTGGAAGTCAGCTATCACTCCCTCTGATAAAGGTCTGATGGCTTTTATATTTCCAGGAGTTCTTCCCAACATTTTTTTTGCTTCAGTGCCAACAGCTACAACAGTTTTTTGGCCCCTACTTTCACGGATTGCTACAACTGAAGGCTCGTTAAGAACAATTCCAACATCTTTTGTATAAATTAATGTGTTTGCAGTTCCTAAATCTATAGATAAATCGTTAGAGAAATATCCTCCAACCATTTTGAACAAGTTAAATTTCACAAGCAATCCTCTGATAAAACAATTTAAATAATCTGCTAGTTAGGTTAATATCCACCCACTAAACTATAATAATATCCTATATATGGACAAGAAAACAGTAACAACTATATCTTACCTATCTAGATTAAAAATTGATGGTGAAAAGGAAGAAAAAATTATTAAAGACTTGAGTAACATCATTGAATTTGTTGATCAGTTAAATGATGTCGATACCACTGAGATAGCTCCTTTAAAAAATCCATTAGAAAAAACAGCTAAAACAAGAAAAGATATCGTAACTGCTAAAAATCTAAAAAAAGAAATGCTTGAAGTCGCGCCTTCTGCTAATGAAGACTATTTTTTGGTTCCAAGGGTTGTTGAGTGACAATTAAATATAAATCAATAAAAGAAATTAAAAGCATGATTTCTCAAAAAGAGATTTCTTACAAAGAAATTGTTACAGAAGTTTATAAGCTTATTGAAGAAAATAAAGATTTAAATGCCTTTATTACTCTTAATGAGGAGGAATCCATAAAAAAAGCTGAAGAATTTGATAATAATTCATCAAATTTGCCTCTTGCAGGCATTCCTATTGCTCAAAAAGACCTTTTTTGTTCTAAAAATCTAAGAACAACATGTGGTTCAAATATATTAAATAATTTTATACCTCCATATTCAGCGACGGTTATTGAGAATCTTGAAAATGCAGGATGTATTTCAATTGGTAAAACTAACATGGATGAATTCGCAATGGGCTCCTCAAATGAAACAAGCTTTTTTGGTAATGTTCAAAATCCTTGGGGTAAAAATTTAGTTCCAGGCGGAAGTTCGGGTGGTTCAGCTTCAGCTGTTTCTGCGGGAATAGTACCCGCTGCAACAGGAACAGATACAGGTGGTTCCATTAGACAACCAGCTTCACTTTGTGGAATAACTGGTCTAAAGCCGACATACGGAAGGGTTTCTAGATGGGGCATGATAGCTTTTGCATCAAGTCTTGATCAAGCTGGTCCAATGGCAAGAACTGCAGAGGATTGTGCATTGATTTTAAATGAAATGTGCTCTCATGATGAAAAAGATACAACTTCTCTTGAAGATGAGATACCAAATTTTGAGGAAAACTTGAATAACTCTTTGAAAGGTAAAAAAATCGGTATTGTTAAAGATTTAGATCTTTCCAGTCTTAATAATGATGTTGTTGAAATATATCATAATTCGTTAAAAGAATTTGAATCACTAGGAGCTGAGCTTGTTGATATTTCATTACCAAATTTATCATTATCAGTTCCAACTTACTATGTTGTTGCTCCTGCTGAGTGCTCTTCGAATTTATCAAGATTTGACGGAGTAAAGTTTGGTATGAGATCAGAAGATGTAAAAGATCTTGAAGAGTTATATGTTAAGACTCGTTCTGAAGGTTTTGGAGACGAAGTAAAAAGAAGAATATTAATAGGTTCATATGTTTTATCTGCTGGTTACTACGACGCTTATTATAAAAAAGCTCAACAAGTTAGACGATTAATCAAAAATGATTTTGATAATGCTTTTCAAAATATTGATGTAATAATGACCCCTACTACACGAGGGCCAGCATTTGAAATGGGATCAAAAGGTGATGATCCAATACAAATGTATTTAGAGGACCTATTCACTATATCTGCAAATCTTGCTGGTCTACCTGCAATATCCTTGCCAAATGGGAATATTCAAAATAAACCTATTGGACTTCAAATAATTGGAAATTTTCTTGATGAAAGTACTATTCTTAACTTTGCTCACATGTATCAAAATGAAACTAATTGGCATATGTATACACCAGAAGGAATAAAATAATGAGTTGGGAAACAGTAATAGGGTTGGAAATACATGTTCAACTATCTACTAAATCTAAATTATTTTCAGGTGGTTCAACAGAATTTGGAGCTGAATCTAATACTCATGTTGATCTTGTAGACATGGGATTGCCTGGCGTTCTCCCTGTTGCAAACAGAGAAGCATTTTATAAAGCTATTCGTTTTGGCCTTGCTACAGGAGCAAATATCAATCAAACATCATCATTTGATAGAAAGAATTATTTTTATCCAGATTTACCAAAAGGTTATCAAATAACTCAAATGGAACAACCAATAGTTGAAAAAGGCTCAATCAAAATTTCAGTTGATGATTATGAGAAGAATATAAATATAACAAGAGCGCATCTTGAGGAAGATGCAGGAAAATCAATTCATGATATGTTCGAAGGAGAAACTGGCGTTGACTTAAATAGAGCTGGCACTCCACTTCTAGAAATTGTATCAGAGCCTGAAATTTCCAGTGCAAAAGAAGCAGTTGCATATTTTAAAGCTATAAGACAGCTAGTTACATTTTTAGATATCTGTGATGGAAACATGGCCCAAGGTTCAATGAGATGCGATGTAAACGTCTCAATTAAGAAAAGCGATGATAAGGAGCTGGGAACAAGAGCAGAATTAAAAAATATTAACTCTTTTAAGTTTATTGAAAAAGCAATTAACTTTGAAATCAATAGACAGATAACACTGATTGAAAACGGTGAATCTGTTATTCAAGAAACAAGACTCTATGATAGCGAAAAGAATGAAACAAGATCTATGAGATCTAAAGAAGAAGCAAACGATTATAGATACTTCCCATGCCCTGATCTCTTACCAGTAATAATTTCAGATGAAGAGTTAAAAGAAATTAAAGAAAATCTCCCAGAACTTCCTGAAGAAAAAGAGATTAGATACGTTAATGAAATAGGCCTTGATGAATCAGAAGCTACAATTATTGCTTCATCTAAAACTATGGCAAATATGTTTGAGGAAGCTTCATCTAAAACAGATGATGCTGGACTGGTTGCAAAATGGCTAGTAGGCGACGTTAGTGCCTTGTTAAATAAAGATAATATTGATATCGATGAATCCAATCTTTCTGCTGAAAATTTTGGAAAACTTATTGAGCGAATTTCTGACGGCACTATTTCAGGAAAAATTGCAAAGTCGGTTCTTGAAGAAGTCTGGGAAACTGCATCCGATGTTGATCAAATAATTGAATCAAAAGGTTTGATTCAAATTCAAGATGAAAGTTTACTTGAAGATATTGCTAAAAAAATTATCGAATCTAATTCTGATCAAGTTGCGGCATATAAATCAGGAAAAGATAAATTATTTGGTTTCTTTGTTGGTCAAGTAATGAAAGAAACTCAAGGAAAAGCAAACCCTAAGACTGTCAATGAAATTTTAAAAGGTCTTTTAAAATAATTTTTAAACGACAAACATGCTAAGGGTTTCTGCTACAAATGCAGGTTTTTCAACACCTTTTATTTCCATTGTAACTTCTGTCTTAGCAAGGTATTGACCAGGATTTTTTTCAGTAATATCTATACATTTCATATGTATTCTTACCTCAGAGTTCACGGGAACTGGACTCAAAAACCTTACTTTGTCTAAACCATAATTTAAACCCATCTTGGTTCCCTCAAGAACCATTCCAATTTCTTGACTAAAAGGTATACCAGCTACTAATGACAAAGATAAAAACCCATGTGCAATAGTAGAGCCAAAAACAGGTGTTGCTTGTTCAGGATCAACATGAATAAATTGATGATCCATAGTAGCGTCAGCAAATTTATTTATTCTTTCTTGATCAATTGTTATCCACTCTGATGTTCCTACCTCAGTTCCTATTACTGAATCGATCTCAGCTGGTTTTATAACTTTCAACATATTATTTCTCCATATAATAATTATTATATTCTTCTCTTAGATCAAATTTTTGCAGTTTACCAGTAGCGCCATGCGGTAACTCTTTTAAGAAAATTATTTCATCTGGAAGCCACCATTTAGCGACCTTGTCACTTAGGAATTCGATAATGCTTTGTTTTTCGATAGGTTCGCCAGAATTTGTAACTACAAATAACATCGGTCTCTCGTCCCATTTTGGGTGAGGTATGCCTACAACGCATGCCTCTGCAACTTCAGGATGCCCAAATGCAGCATTTTCAAGATCAATAGAGCTTATCCATTCTCCACCAGATTTGATTACATCTTTTGCTCTATCTTTAATAGTCATGTAACCGTCTTCATCAAGAACAGATATATCTCCAGTATCAAACCAACCATCTGCATCAACAGCATCCTTTTCAGCCTTGAAATATTTTTGAAGAATCCATGGTCCTCTTACCATTAAGTGGCCTTGTGATTCTCCATCTTTTGGCAACTCGTTACCTTTATCGTCAACAACTTTTAGCTCGACACCATATATTGGTCTGCCCTGCTTTAGTTGAATAGAATACTTTTCCTCTTTAGACATATTTTTCATTGCTGGTGTTGGAATATTTGTGGTTCCCATCGGACTCATTTCTGTCATTCCCCATGCATGTATAACATTTACATCATGAACTTCATCAAACTCTTGTAAGGTTGCCAAAGATAAAGCTGAACCACCAATAATAGTATTTTTTACAGAATTTAAAATCTTATTATTTTCTCGACAATAAGCTAAGAGCCCCATCCAAATAGTAGGAACTCCAAAGGCAAGCGTAACATCTTCTTTGTCTATAAGTTCGTAAAGAGGCTCGCCTTCCATTTGCATACCAGGCATGACAAGTTTATTACCATTCATTGGTCCAAAATAAGGTATTCCCCATGCTAAAACATGAAATAATGGAACTACCATTAAGATAGAATCATCTGCTTGTATTGTCATCGCTGTCAAAGCAACTTGAGCATGAAGGATGTTTGATTTGTGGCTATACAAAACTCCTTTTGGATTTCCAGTCGTTCCAGACGTGTAACACAACGCACAGGCTGCATCATCATCCATATCTGGCCAAATATAATTTTCGTCACCATCTTTTATATATTCTTCATAAGATAGAGCGTTCTTTAATGAAGTTTCAGGCATTTCGTCTTCGCCACATAAAACGACATATTTTTCTACAGTTTTGAGATTATCTTGAAGCCCCTCTAGGATGGGTACGAACGGCAACTCAACAAATATCATCTTATCTTCTGCATGATTGATGATGTAAACTGCCTGCTCTGGATGTAATCTAAAATTAAGAGTATGAGTTATTGCTCCCATTCCTGAAATGCCATAATACATTTCTAAATGTCTATAAGTATTTAATGCAAGCGTTGCGACGACATCACCTTTTTTAATGCCATCTTTCTCAAGTGAAGAGGCTAATTTCCTAGACCTAATACATACTTCTTCATAATTTGTTTTATGTATTTCACCCGATACAAGCCTGCTAACAACCTCTGTATCTGGATGCATTGACCTAGCGTGTTCGATAATACCGGCAACATTAGGTTTCCAATTTTGCATATCTCCAATCATATAAATTGCTCCCTTAAGATCTTTGTTATAAATTATATAAGAACCAATAAAATTTGATAACAAAATTATGAATATAAAAGAAGGTATCGAAAAACGATTTTCTGTTAGAGCTTTTACAAATGAGGTTCCAAGTATGGAATTAATTAGTGAAATCTTAAAAACTGCTAACGCTGCACCATCTGGAGGAAATATACAGCCGTGGAAGGTATATGTTCTCAATGAGCATGCTAAAAATAATTTGGCAAAAAAAACTCTGCATAATTTTGATAATGGAGTTCAAGAGGAAATCGAATATGATATTTATCCAAAACCATTAGCTGATGAATATAAAAAAAGAAGATATGAATGTGGCGCAGATATGTACAATGCTTTATCAATCGAAAAAGATGATTTAGATTCTCGTTTTAAACAAATTAGAGAAAATTATAATTTTTTTGGTGCCCCCATAGGAATGATAATAACAATTGATAGAACATTTGGTAGTAATGGATGGGGTCATGTGGGAATGTTTTTAGAAAATCTTTGGTTAAGCGCTATTCATCATGGCTTGGGCTTATGCCTTCAAGAATCTTGGTCAATTTATCCGAAAACTGTAAAGGAACATATTAATCATCCGGACAATGAAATTGTTTGGTGTGGAGTTGCAATTGGGTATGAGGATACAAATCATCCAATAAATCAATACAGAACAAGAAGAGAAAATTTAGAATCTTTTGTGAAATTTATCGATTAAGATAAAAGTGAAAAATATCAAAAACCTAAATATTATGAATTCTTATGCTGAAGAACTTCATGAAATTTCAGAAAAATGTCCTCCACATGGTTTTAAAAAAGCTGAGATAATTTTAAAAAATTATCCTCTTGCTGAAGCGCTTGGTTTTGATAAAGATTATGTAGACTCTGACGATTGTCTTAATATATTTTCTGGAAATAAGTTACTTCAAGACTCAATTCCAATAGCTCAAGGATACTCAGGCCATCAATTCGGTCACTTTAATCCGCTACTTGGTGATGGAAGAGCAATTTTATTGGGTGAAATTAACAAGATGGATATTCAATTAAAAGGAATTGGTCAAACCCCATATTCAAGAAGAGGAGACGGAAAATCAGCCTTAGGTCCAGTCTTAAGAGAGTACGTAATAAGTGAATTTATGCATGCATTAAAAATACCAACTACAAGATCTCTTTTTGCAATAAAAACAAACGAAGATGTCTTGAGAGAAACAACACTTCCAGGCGGAGTTCTAACTAGAGTTGCAAAAAGTCATATAAGAATTGGTACATTTGAATTTGCTAGAACAAAAAATAATCAAGCACTTAAGACATTGGCGGATTATTCAATCAATAGACACTATCCAGATTTAATACAAACTGATAATAAATACTTGAGTTTTTTTGCAGCTGTTTGTGATAAGCAGGCTTCATTGATATCAAAATGGATGGGTCTTGGATTTGTTCATGGGGTTATGAATACTGATAACATGACGATTTCTGGCGAAACTATTGACTATGGTCCTTGTGCATTTATGAATACTTACGATCCAAAAACAGTATTTAGCTCTATTGATCATAACGGAAGATACTCATATCAAAACCAACCAGCAATACTAATATGGAATCTGGCAAAATTTGCTGAAACACTCATACCATTAGTTGATGAAGACGAAGAGATTTCAGTAAAAAAACTCACAGAAGTTCTTCAACTTACAATGCCGACATATCAAGAATATTTCTATAAAGAATTTGGTGAAAAATTAGGCCTTGAAAATATTGATAATGACAATTCAAAAATAATTGATGACTATTTAAAAATATTACATTCTGAATCAATAGACTTTACTTTGTCATTTAGAAATCTTGCAAAAATAATTAATAAATCAATGTCTGTAGAAGATTCTGTATTTAGTAAATCTGAAGTTTTTGCAAAATGGTTTAGATCTTGGAAAAAAGAAATTAATATCACTGAAGTTTCTACAAAAATGAACACTAAAAATCCATGCTATATACCAAGAAATCATCTAATTGAGGACGCATTAAAACAAGCTATCAATGACAACATGACAGAAATCAATTTAATGTCTGAATTATTAAAAAAACCTTTTGAAGAAAAAAATGAATATAACAAATATACCCTTCCTTCTCCAAATGAAAAATATGTTACTTATTGTGGCACTTGAGTTATCTTTCTAAGGTTCCAATAGTTATTCTAGGGATTAATTGCAGATCTTTGATATTAATTATTTTAGAGAAATAATTTTTTTCAAAAATTTCCTTCACAACTTCTGATTGATCATGTCCATGTTCAATAACTAATGTTCCACCATTTTTAAGAACTTTACTTGATTGCTTAATAATTTTTTTAATATGAAAAAGTCCGCTATCTTTCGACACTAGAGCAATATTTGGTTCATGAATAAGCTCATCTAAGTGTGAATCTCCCTCTGATATATATGGTGGGTTGCTTACAATAAGATCAAAACAATCTTCACTAAAACAAGATAACCAATTTGCACGTATTGGCAAAAAATTTTTTACTAACAAGTTTTTTTTATTTATAAAGGCAACATCCAAAGCATCCTTCGAATAATCAGAGCCATAAACTTTAAAATTCGGATTTTTAAGAGCTATTGAAATTCCAATACATCCAGATCCGGTGCCAGCATCTAATACTTTGATTGGAGACAAAAAATGATTATTTATATAATCAACCAAAATTTCTGTTTCTGGTCTTGGAATTAAGACTCTTGAATCAACGTAGAAATCATATTCATAAAATTTAGAAGAATTTAAGATGTAGTCTAAAGGAACTCCTTCCTCTTTTTGTTTTAGAAACTTCTCAATTAAAGTTTTATCTTTATTTTTAAGAACTATGTTTTGATTTATATAAATCTCGTTATCATTGAAGCCTAATTTTTCTTTGAGAAAAAAAATAAAATCTTTTTTAATAGCTAAGCTATCAAGCATATCAATGTAATGACTTAATTGATTTTTCAATTACTCTGATTCAAGTTGAGAAAGCATTGCTAATTGATTTTCTGCTAACAATGCATCACATATTTCTTTTATATCTCCATCCATAATTTGATCAAGATTATGTTGAGTGAGCTTGATCCTATGATCCGTCATTCTTCCTTGAGGAAAATTATATGTTCTTATTTTTTCACTCCTATCTCCTGTTCCTACTAATATTTTTCTTTCACTTGCGATACTTTCTTGTTGATTATCAATTTCTTGCTGCTTTAACTTTGCTGCAAGTAAAGATAAAGCTTTCTCTTTATTTTTATGTTGAGACCTTCCGTCTTGGCACTCAACCACTAATCCCGTTGGAATATGTGTAAGTCTCACAGCTGAATCAGTTTTATTAACATGCTGACCCCCTGCACCTGAAGCTCTGAATGTATCAACCCTTAAATCATTTTTATCAATATTTATGTCCTGAACCTCTTCAACTTCTGGCAAAACCGCTACAGTGCATGTTGATGTATGAACCCTTCCTTGTGATTCGGTTTCGGGAACTCTTTGAACTCTGTGGACTCCAGATTCAAATTTAAGAACCTTAAAAACACTTTTACCATTTAATTTTGCAACTACCTCTTTTAGACCTCCTTGTTCAGACGGCTTAATATCAATCACCTCCAAATTCCAGCCTTGTCTTTCTGATAATCTCGAATACATCCTAAAAAGATCGCCAGCAAATATACTTGCTTCATCACCTCCTGCACCAGATCTAATCTCTAGATATGCTGAGCCATCATCTGCAGAATCTTTTGGTAGTAACATGAACTTGAGCTCCTGCTCAAGCTTTTCAGGAATATCTAGATAACTCTTAAGATCATCTTCGGCCAAAACTTTGAGCTCATCATCACCTGATTCAATAATTTCGTTTGCATCTTTAATACTTTTTAGGACATTATTGTATTCATCAAATTTTTCAACAATTGGTTTAAGTTCAGAAAACTCCTTATTTAACAAAGTATATTTTTCTATATCTTCAATAGTTTTAGAATCTAGTAATAGATCCTGAATTTCATTTATTCTATTTTGAAGCTGATCAAGCTTCTTAAGCATTGAATCATGCATTACTAAAAAACCTTTTGATCATAGATTTAATTATATGATCATCCAAATTTTTTATATCCTGAAAATTGTTAAAGCCTTCATCAGTCATATTCATGCTCTTGATTGATTCAACTAGATTAGAGTAGTTACCATTTGACTTAAACTGTTCAATCTCATCACTGGATAAACTATTTAAAAACTTTTCTAATTGAAGATTGGCATCATCTTTAGATGATTTGCTAGAAAAATCTTCCAATTTTGATTTGGACTCAAGAACAATTATATTCATGGCCTTTTCAGCTTCAATGGAACGTTGTCCAAAGTTATCTTGAGTAATTTTTTCAATATCATCAATTGAAAATAAATAGGCTTGTTCGATATCTCTTATTTCATCTTCAATATTTCTGGGTACTCCTAAGTCTATTAATAAGATTGGTTTATTTTTTCTAACCTTTAGTGCATTTTCTATCGCACCTTTACCAACTATAGGCAAATCTGTAATTGAAGAAGATATAACAATATCAGCGAGCTCAAGCTGATCATGAAGAGAATCTAGTGAAGAGGATAATATCTCAAAGTTTTTATTTAAATTTATTTTCTTAATCGTTCTATTGACCAATTTAATGTTATGAATTCCTTTATCATATAAATTAGATATAACGCTTTTGGATAAAGACCCTGCACCAATGACTAGTACATTTTGATTTTCTGGTGCTTCAAAAATATTTTTAATCAATTTTAAAGCTAGTCCACTTACTGATAAAGAGTTGAGTCCAATATTGGTTTCAGTTCTTGCTTTTTTTGCAATTTCAATTACTTTGTCTGCAAAGTAAGATAACCTTTTACCGATAATGTTGTACTCTTTTGCATTTTTTACAGCAGTTTTAAATTGTCCTAGGATTTCTTGTTCACCTAAAACTTGTGAGTCAATACCAGAGGCGACTTTACACATATGAACAAGAGCATCGTGATTTGAGAGAAAATAAAAACTGTCACTAGAAATATCATTTATATTTAATTTTTTTAATATTTCATAGAAAACTTTCTCAGAAATTCCAGATTTGCCAACTAAATATATTTCTGTTCTATTGCATGTTGAAATTCCAAAAAATGACTCAATGTCGTCTTGGAAAATGTTTTTTAAATGACTATCAAGTAAAATTTGGTTAGACTCATTTATAATGAATTTCTCTCTTTCTGCAACATTTGAGGTCTTATGATTGATGCCGAATAATTGTAGTTCCATGGTTAAAAAAATCTCTTATAGTTTTTTTGTTTTTTTATTAATATCTTGTGTTGGTGTTGATAATTATAGCAATTCAGTTACATATAAAGGGAAAGTGCTCTTCAATTCTTCAGAATCTGAGAAATATTCATTTAACATTTTGTTAAATAGCAATAAAAACAACATCATTATACAGATTTACAGGCCATTATATGGAAATTTTGTTCAAATTAAATATGATAACTCAACAAATGCAATGAAATACATTACAAAAGAAGGAAGTTATAAAATTAATTCTGAAATACCTAATAATATTGAAGAATTGCTAAACAATTGTATTTTAAATGAGAGTTATACTTATAAAAAATCTGAGGATAATCCAGATTTTGACCTGAAGTGTTTTTATCAAGATAAAAGAATGAATTTTTATTTAGAATATAAGGATTCTTTTTACGAAGGCTTTTTAATTAAAAATGAATGAAATAGTCATAAGATCACCTGCAAAAATCAACTTAAGTCTTTCAATTCTTGATAAAAGAGATGATGGTTACCACAATTTAAAGACACATTTCCAACTTGTTGATATATATGACCATCTTAAATTTAAATCAGACATAAAAGGGAAAATTAGAATTAAATCTACAGAAATTTATCTTAATGATGAAGATAACACTATTTACAATGCTGCAAAAAAACTACTGGATTACAGAAATAGCAATGATGGTATTGAAATTGAAGTAAAAAAAAATATTCCTCTTGGGTCTGGTCTTGGAGGAGCAAGCTCAAATGCTGCTTCAACATTAATTGCTTTAAATAAACTTTGGAGCTTAAATTTAAATAAGGAAAATTTAATGGAAATTGCTTCATCCATTGGAGCAGATGTGCCATTTTTTGTATTTGGCAAAAATGCTATTGGAGAAGGAACAGGAGACAGACTAAAGGAGACTGACATGATAACAAAAAACATCTTAGTTGTTACTCCAAATATTCACTCTTCAACAAAAAAAATGTTTAACCTTTTTGAAAAATCCAAAAATAATAAAAAAAGTATTTTAGATAACCAAAATAGTTTTTGGAGTGTTTATTTGAATCATAATCCAAGTATTAAGGAATTTATTTTCACCAATGGCTTTGAAAACAAAATTAATTTGAGCGGTAGTGGTTCATCCTTATTTTTTTACTATGAAGATGATAGTGAAATTGATAAGATTATTAAAAAAATACCCAGTAATTGGAGACTCTTTTTCTGTAAACCATTACAATATTCGCCGATATGCAGTATCAACTAACATTGGGGTGTCGCCAAGCGGTAAGGCAACGGGTTTTGATCCCGTCATGCGTAGGTTCGAATCCTACCACCCCAGCCATGTTCTATAATATATTTGAGGAGATATATGAATAATAAAAATAGAGGCCTTGATATTTTTACAGGGACTGCTAATCCAGAGTTTGCAACAGAAGTTTCGAGATTACTTGGAATCAAAATTTCAAAAGCAGATGTTGGTTATTTTTCTGATGGGGAACTGAAAGTTGAGATAGAAGAAAATGTTAGAGGCCATGATACCTTTATAATTCAATCAACATGCTCACCAACGAACAAAAATGTAATGGAAATAATGTTGATTGCAGACGCATTAAAGAGATCATCAGCCTCAAGGATTACAGCGGTTGTTCCATACTATGGTTATGCTAGACAAGATAGAAGAGTTAGGTCTGCAAGAGTTCCTATAAGTGCAAAAGTTGTTGCCGATATGTTTGCATCTGTTGGTATAGATAGAGTTTTAACTATCGACCTTCATTCAGAAACAATACAAGGTTTTTTTGATATGCCTGCTGATAATGTTTACGCAACAAAATTTATGGTTGATGACATAAAAGATAATAATGATAGGAATGAAGTAGTAGTCGTATCTCCAGATGTTGGTGGAGTCGTTCGATCTAGAGCACTAGCAAAATTATTAGATGATACAGATTTAGCAATCATCGATAAAAGAAGAGCTGTAGCAAATGAAT
Source organism: uncultured SAR86 cluster bacterium (assembly GCA_902631785.1). Classification (GTDB taxonomy): domain Bacteria; phylum Pseudomonadota; class Gammaproteobacteria; order Magnimaribacterales; family D2472; genus SAR86A. Next base: position 433,673 of record CACOZT010000001.1, on the reverse strand, counting down.
CAGAGGTTATGAATATTATTGGTGAGGTTGAGGGAAAAGTTTGTATTGTTCCAGATGATATTATTGATACTGCAGGCACACTCTGTAATGCAGCAAAAGCATTAAAGAATAAGGGTGCAAAAGCCGTAAAAGCTTATATTACACATCCAGTACTATCTGGTCCTGCCATAGAGAGATTAAATAAGTCTGATATTGATGAATTAATTGTTACAAATTCAATTCCATTGAACAAAGAAGCTAAAAAATGCAGTAAAATACGCGTCATTTCAATTGCTAATATAATTGCTGAGTGTATAACACGTCTCAGTAATGAAGAGTCTTTGAGTGAAATGTTTTTATAGAGGAAATTATGACGGATCAAATTACATTAAATGCTGACCTTAGAGAGAGAACGGGAACAAATAAAGCTCGTGAAATTAGAAACGTCGATGGAATGGTTCCCGCGATAGTATATGGCGATGAAAAGGAAACATTAAATATAAAACTTAAATTAAATGAATTAACTAAAGCTTCTGAAAATGAGCTTTTTTATACTCAAGTACTTTTAATTAAGACTGAGGGTAATGAAGAAAAAGTTGTTTTAAAAGAACTTCAAAGAGATCCTGCAAAGGGTAAATTTCTTCATGCAGATTTTCAAAGAGTTTCAAGCAAGACTAAGCTTAAAGTTGTAATACCTGTTAACTTTGTGAATGAAGAGGAATGTGTCGGAGTTAAGGTTGATGGTGGAGTTGTAGCCAAAACCATTAGAGAAATTGAAATAATGTGTCTTGCTGGCAATATTCCTGAATCTATTGATGTTGATATTGAAAGCCTCAATTTAGGTGATTCAATACGTCTAACTGAAATATCTTTACCAGAGGGATCTGAAATTCCAGGACTAACTGAGGAGACTGATCAAATGGTTGTTTCAGTTAATGCGCCTAAAGCAGTTGAAGAAGATCCAATTCTTGAAGAGGAACTTGAAGAAGGTGAAGTTGCAGAGGGTGAAGAAGTTTCTGATAGCGGCAGCGAAGAATCTGATTCATCAGATGATTCAAGCTCAGAAGAAAACTCAGAAGAGTCATAATCAAATGTATAACCTTTGTGTTATTGGGTTAGGTAATCCTGGTCCAAAATATCATAATTCTCGTCATAATATTGGAAAGGATTTTATGTTTGATATCTCTAAAAAATTCTTTAAAGAATTTGATGAAAAATTAAAACTTGAAGCATTGGTTGGAGAGTCTCATGATAATAAAGTTTTGTGGGCAATCCCTACAAATTATATGAATGATTCTGGAAAGACAATTTCAAAGATATTAAAGTCAACTAACTTAAAAATTCATGACTGTATTGTTATTCATGATGATTTAGATCTAGATCTTGGTTCGGTTAGGCTGAAAGAAGGTGGAGGTCACGGAGGTCACAAAGGCCTAAAGGATATAATAGAAAAAACAGGAAAAACTGATTTCTACAGAATTAGGATAGGTATAAGTCATCCAGGTATTAAGGAAGAAGTAACAAATTGGGTTTTGAATAAATTCTCACCTGAGGAAAAGATTTTGATTAACAGGGCTTATAGCGCTTTTGATGAGGTGTTTGAGCTATTAATTGAAAAAAAATACCAAGATGTGCAAAAAATCTTACATACCAAATAAAAATGGGATTTAAATGTGGGATTATAGGACTTCCAAATGTTGGTAAATCCACTTTATTCAATGCACTCACAAAATCTCAAATACCAGCAGAAAATTTTCCTTTTTGCACGATAGATCCAAATATTGGAAAAGTTCCCCTTCCAGATAAAAGACTTAATGAAATTAATAAAATAGTTAACTCAAAAAAGATTATTCCAGCTTCTTTAGATCTGGTTGACATAGCAGGCTTAGTTAAAGGTGCGTCCAATGGGGAGGGATTAGGGAATTCATTCTTATCAAATATAAGAGAAATGTCTGCTTTAGCTCATGTTGTTCGTTGCTTTGATGATGAAAATATAACGCATGTAGACGGTTCAATAAATCCAGCAAGAGATGTTGATGTAATCAACTTAGAATTGATAATGGCAGATCTTGAATCTGTTGAAAAAAGAATTTTAAGATGTGAAAAACTACTTAAAACAAATGATAAAGATAATAAAAATAATTATGAAATTTTAAAATTAATAAAAAGCAAGCTTGAAGCAGGCAAATTAATTAATCTAAAAGAATTTAATGATGATGAGCTAAAAATTGTTAAAAATTTTCAGCTTTTATCATCTAAGCCAACTTTTTACATTGCTAATATAAATGAATCAAAAGAATCAATAGTTAATCTAAATATTTTAAAAGAAGTGGCATCTAAATTGAGTTCCTTTGTGATACCAACATCAGTAAAAATAGAGCAGGAAATATCGATGCTTAATGAAGATGAAAAAAAAGAATATCTTGAATTAATGGATATGGAAGAGCCGGTTCTAAATAAAATTATTTTTGAAGGATACAAAATGCTCGGTCTTGAGACTTTTTTTACAGCTGGCCCAAATGAGATAAGAGCTTGGACAATAAAGAATGGTTCATTGGCACCTAATGCTGCTGGAGTAATTCATACAGATTTTGAGAGAGGATTTATAAAGGCAGAGGTGATTGATTATGATGACTTTATTGCATGTTCTGGAGAACTGGGAGCTAAAGAAAAAGGTAAATTAAGACTTGAGGGAAAAGAATATATTGTAAAAGACGGAGACATAGTCCACTTTAAATTTAATGTATAAAAATAATTGACTCTTTATTATTTAAGATTATCATTCAACGACTGGCTATGTAGCTCAGATGGTTAGAGCACAGCACTCATAACGCTGGGGTCGGTGGTTCAATTCCACCCATAGCCACCATTTCTACTTTCTAAGATACGCCAGAATAATGATAATGGCTACAAGCCCAAGAAGACCATCAGATCCAAGAAGATTTAATAAGTCAGATATATTTTTATATACATCACCAACGAATGGGGCCTCAGGCCCAAATATTATTCCTAGTAATAAAGCTACAGAAACAACTGGAACAAGAACATCCGTCAATCTCACTAAAAAATCTTTTATAGAATTAAAAATTGTTTTATATTTCATTGCTAAAGTAAGAAGGGCCGTTAGGCCCTTCTTATTTTAAGTAAGCTTACTTATTAAGTAAACCGATCAGAATAGCAGCTACTAAAAGCCCTACTAATCCATTTTCACCAAGCACTGTAACAACTCCAAGAAGTCCATCAAGAACATCATTAAAGAATGCTACATTGCCTCCAAATACAATACCAGCAACAACACCTAGTCCAACAACACCGATTAAAAGTGAAGTTAAATCAGATACTATGCCTTTAAGTGTATCAATTGCTTTCATAATTACTCCCCCCTATTAAGGTTTATTTATGTACGCAGGTGTAATGGAACCATAAATTAATATTTGAATCAAATTATGTGAAAAAAATTAAGACACAATATTTGACTTTTGAAAATTAATAGAATAAGAGAGAAAAATTATTAAGATTCTTCAGTTTTGTCAGACAAAGCTTTCATTGAAAGCTTCATTTTACCTCTATCAAAACCAATTAACTTTACATCTACCTCTTGGCCCTCTTCAAGGACATCTTCAACATTTTCAGTTCTTTCCTCAGATATTTCAGATATGTGCAGCAAACCATCTTTGCCAGGTAAAATATTTACAAAAGCACCAAACTCAACAATTTTTACAACTTTTCCTTTATAAACTTTATTTAATTCAGGCTCTTCAAGAATTTCCTCAATGATTGCTAAACATGCTTTCATAGATGATTGATTTTGTCCAAAGACTGAAACAACGCCATCATCATTCACATCAACTGTTGCGCCTGTTTTCTCTTGCATGGATTTAATTACAGCACCGCCTTTACCAATAATTTCTTTAATTTTATCTTTGTCCACAATGAATGATTTCATGGCGGGCGCATTTTCAGATAATTCTTTAGGCTTTGATATAGCGTCATTCATAATTCCAAGAATATGATCCCTTGCTGCTTTAGCTTTTGTAAGAGCAGTATCCATAATAGATTCATTAATACCTGAAATTTTTATGTCCATTTGCAAAGCTGTGATACCTGATTCTGTTCCAGCAACTTTGAAGTCCATATCTCCAAGATGATCTTCGTCACCAAGTATGTCTGTTAACACAGCAAAATTATCTCCTTCTTTAATTAATCCCATTGCGATACCGGCTACAGGACTGGAAATAGGTACTCCAGCATCCATGAGTGACAACGAGGTACCACAAACTGATGCCATTGAGCTTGATCCGTTAGATTCAGTAATTTCTGAGACTACCCTCATTGTATATCCAAATTCATCAACATCGGGCAAGACTGCTTTTATTGCCCTTTTAGCTAAGTTACCGTGACCGATTTCTCGTCTTTTAGGACCCATTGGCATTCCTATCTCCCCAACACTATAGGCAGGAAAATTATAGTGAAGCATAAAGTTGTCAGTACCCTCTCCTTCAATTGATTCAATTCTTTGAGCATCTCTTGAAGATCCAAGAGTAGCAACAACTATTGCCTGAGTTTCGCCTCTTGTAAAAAGAGCTGAGCCATGAGCTCCAGGCAATACTTCAGTTTCAACAAAAATTGGTCTAACTGTATCAAGATCCCTTCCATCAATTCTAGGTTTATTATTTAAAATATTTCCTCTAACTATATCCTTTTCTAGTTTCTTAAAATCTCCCATTAATTTACCCATTTCCATTTCATCTAGATCTTCATGTTGATCTTGAATTTGATTTCTTATTTCTTTCAAAGCTTCATTTCGATCTGATTTTATAGATATTTTAAATGCTTCACTAATTTGAGATTTATAGTTTGTCTCAAGCTCTTGATAATAATTATTTTGATCTTCAGGAATTTCAACATCCCAGGTTTCGTTACCAGTTTTTTCTTTCAGCTCATTACATGCATTAATAACAGACTTCATTTCTTGATGTCCAAATAAGACAGCTCCTAGCATTAAATCTTCATTTAATTCTTTTGCTTCTGATTCCACCATTAAGACAGCTTCATTTGTACCAGCAACTACCATGTCTAAATATGAATCCTCTAATTCATCAAAACTTGGATTTAGGACATATTCACCATTAATAAACCCAACACGAGCAGCTCCCATTGGTCCATCAAATGGGACACCCGAAATGGTGAGTGCCGCAGATGCACCAATCATTGCGGCAATGTCAGGATTTTGTTTTTTATCTGAAGACATTACAGTACAAAATATTTGTATTTCATTTGTAAAATGATCAGGAAACATTGGCCTAATTGGCCTATCTATAAGTCTTGATGTAAGAGTTTCTCTTTCTGTAGGCCGAGCCTCTCTTTTAAAAAATCCTCCAGGTATTCTTCCTGTCGCATAAAACTTTTCTTGATAAAAGACTGCTAATGGGAAGAAGTCCTTGCTTGGATCTGCTTCTTTTTTTGCAACAACAGTAGTTAAAACTACTAAGTCGCCAATTGTAACCATTACTGCGGCAGTTGCTTGTCTAGCAACTTTATTTGTTTCTAACTTTACTTTCTGATTTCCGTACTGAAATTCTACACATGTAGATTCTAATTTATTATTTTCCACGATTTTCCTTATTTATATTATGTATGATGCTAACCTCTTAGATTGAGTTTTTTCACTAACTCAGCATAACTATTAGCATCTTTTCTTTTCAAATACGCCAATAGTTTTCTTCTAAGGTTTACCATCCTTATGAGACCAGATCTGGAGTGATGGTCTTTATTATGATTTTTAAAATGACTTTGAAGTTTATTAATATTTTCTGTTAAAAGTGCAATTTGCACTTCAGGAGATCCAGTATCCCCGTCATTTCTTTTAAATTGCTCGACTATACTAGCTTTTTCTTCAGTTAATAATGCCATATTTATATCCTCGTAATGTTATAAATGAATTCGCAAACCTCACATTACTAAAGTAAGCGAGCGAATATTATAACTTATTGGAATATTAAACAAGTTGTTTGTGTTTGAGATGCTTATTCTCAAGGCGACCTAATCCAATAAAATCGTTATTTTCACTATATATTCTAAAATCTTTTGTGATGTCTTTGTCTAAAATGACCCTTCCTCCATTTAAAAAAATTTTTAAATTTTCTTCACTAAGTGATAATTTTTCATAATCTTTAAAAAAATTATCGATTTTTATAACTTTTTCCAATGTAATATCTTCTATTTGATGAGCGTCAATAACATTAAATTGATGCTGAGAAAGACGTTTTAGTTTCAACATATGTCCACCACAACCTAAATTTTTTCCCAAATCTCTTGCTATAGATCTTATATATGTTCCTTTTGAACAAAGTATTTCAAATGAACAAATTGTATTTTTATAAACAATTTTTTTGATATCTTTAATTTTAATTCTTCTGGGTTCTTTATTAATTAACTTACCCTCCCTAGCATATTTATATAATGGTTTTCCTTTATGTTTTAAAGCAGAAAAAAAAGGTGGGGTTTGTAAAGATTCTCCTAAGAAATTTTTTATCTCCTTTTTTACTTCATCTTCAGAACAACTAACATCAAATTCTTCGATAGTTTCTCCAGATGCGTCATCAGTCGTTGTAAATTTTCCAAGCTTTATTTCAACATAGTAGGATTTATCAGAATTTAAGAAATATTGTGAAAATTTAGTTGCTCTATTTATAGCAATAATTAAGAGACCCTCAGCATCTGGGTCTAAAGTACCCAAATGGCCAACCTTTTGAAAGGAAAACTTTTTTTTTATTTTTTGAACCACATCATTTGATGAAAAGCCTTTTTCTTTATCTACTAACAAAAAGCCATTCATGTCACTTAAGGTTGTTCAATAATTTTTCAATATTTTCGCTATATTCAATACTTTCATCAAACTTGAATATAATTTTAGGAACTCTTCTAATTTCAATCGCTTTTGAAAGTTTAGATCTTATCATTCCAGAAAGTTTTGAGAGTATATGATTATCTATTTTACTTTCATTCTTTTTTATAGACTTACCAATAATGGTGTAATAGATATATGCTATGCCGATATCATCTGTAACTTTTACAGCATTAATATTGATATTTTGTAGCCTTGGGTCTGTAACTTCTTGATTAAGTATTTTTGAAACTTCCCTTTTGAGTAAATCTGCAATTTTCTCAGGTCTATTTGATGACATATATTTTATATTACCTGAGCTTCTTCCTTTCTATCAAAAACCTCAATTTTGTCACCAGGTTTTATGTCTTTATAGTTTTTAATTCCCATTCCGCATTCATTTCCATTTTTTACTTCATTAACATCTTCTTTGAATCTTCTTAATGAGTTAAGCTCACCCTCAAATATTACAATTTCATCTCTGAGAACCCTGACAGGTTTGTTCCTAAGGACGTTACCTTCAACAACATTACAACCTGCAACTTGTCCAAATTTTGGTGAGTTGAATACCTCTAATACTTCTGCGATTCCAACAATTTCTTCTTTCACAATAGGATCTAAAAGGCCGCTCATCCTTGCCTTAACATCATCCAAAAGTTCATAAATTATACTGTGATAACTTAATTGGATTGATTCTGATTCTATGATCTTTTTAGCAGTACTGTCTGCTCTTACATTGAAGCCAAGTATGATTGAATCAACAGCAACTGCTAAATTAGCATCAGATTCGCTGATACCTCCAACACCACTAGAAACAATTTTAACTTTAGCTTTTTCAGTACCAAGATCATTTAATGCAGCAGTAATTGCTTCACATGTCCCACCAACATCGGTCTTAATAATTACATTCAGAACTTTTTTTGCTTCTTGACCTAATGTTTCAAAAAGATCTCCAGCAGACTCGTCTTTTTGTTTAAGTAGTTTCTTCTCTTTTTCTTTAGTCAATCTGTATTCAGCGATTTCTCTAGCTTGTTTTTCATTTTCAACGACCTGAAATTGATCGCCTGCGTTTGGAACTAAATTTAAGCCAAGAATCTCAACGGCTGCTGAAGGAAGTGCTGATTTTATTTTGTTACCATCACTGTTAATAATGCTTTTTACTTTACCAATAGCATTTCCAGATACTACTAAGTCTCCAACATTCAGTGTTCCATTTTGAACTAAAAATGTTGCTACTGAACCTCTAAATTTATCAAGCTCAGATTCGATAACAACGCCTTGAGCTGCCCCATCATGATGAGCCTTAAGTTCAAGTATCTCAGCTTCAAGTGCTATTCTCTCTAATAGCTCATCTACTCCATCTCCTTTAAGAGCAGATATTGGAACCATTTGTATATTTCCTCCCCAATCTTCAGGAGTTAAATCTTTAGCAGCAAGATCTCCTTTCACTTTATCAATATCAGCCCCCTCCAAATCGACTTTATTGATTGCAACAACAATAGAAACGTCTGCAGCTTTAGCGTGATTAATTGCCTCTTCAGTTTGAGGTTTAATTCCATCATTAGCAGCTACTACGAGCACAACAATATCCGTTGTGTTAGCCCCTCGTGCTCTCATTGAAGAAAAAGCAGCATGACCAGGCGTATCAATGAAAGTTAGCCTACCTTTTGAGGTATCTACCTCATATGCACCAATATGCTGAGTGATGCCTCCTGCCTCACCATCAACAACTTTTGTTTTTCTAATAAAATCAAGAAGAGTTGTTTTTCCATGATCGACGTGTCCCATTACAGTTATAACTGCAGGTCTTGATTTTGGTTCATCTTTATATTGAATTAAGTTTGCCAGATCTTGTTCTAAATTCTCCTGTTCTACAGCAATTCCGTTATGTCCAATTTCTTCAACTACCAAGATAGCAGTTTCTTGATCAATTACATCGTTTATTGTTGCAACAACCCCAAGTGACATTAAATTCTTTACAACTTCTCCACCTTTTACAGCCATCAATTTTGCTAGTTCACCAACATTGATAGTCTCAGGAACTTCAATATCTTTTTTTATAAATTCAGTTGGAGCCTCAAATTGATGCATATCATCAAAAATATTTTCTTCTTTTTTCTTAAAAGCATCGACTGCACTCGATAACTGATCTTTTACATCTACTTTTTCATGTTGAGGTGCTTGTTTATTTTTTATTGTTTTTTTCTTCTTTTGAACTTGCTTTTCTTTTACAGCTTCTTTTAACTGTTCTTTTCTTTTTATTTGCTGCTCTTTTAATTGTTCAGAGGCTGCAGCCCTTTTTGCCTCAATATTATCTGAATAACTTTTCTTTGATGTTTGAACTGAAGCAGACTTACCTTTTGAAGTAACTTTTACACCTGATTCAGATGTAACAGACTTAGACGAAGATGATTTGGAGCCTTTGAGAAACTTTAATAATGCTTGTTTATCACTTGGAGTAATTTCATCGGAACTCTTGGAATGACTTAATCCTGCTTTTTGCATTCTTTCGATCAATGCTTTATCAGGGATCTTTAATGTTTTTGCGAAATCTTTTACTGTTATAGCCAAAATACAACCTATTCGTTAAACCAATGTTCTCTAGCTTTCATTATCATTTTTGAAGCATCATCCGAGGAGATTTCAATTATTTCTTGCAATTCATCTATAGAAAGCTCAGCAAGATCATCTTTATTTTTAATACCTTTATTGGATAACTTAGTGATGTCATCTTCATTTAAATTTAAGTCTGAGAGTGATTCTAAGTTATCTTCCTCTTCAGTTACTGCACCCATTGCTTCAAGTAAAGCAGCATCCTCAGAACCAGACTTAATTCTTATGATCTCATCATCTGATTCTATGAACTCTTTTAATAATGAGTCATCTGCATAAGCAATTTCATCAAAAGATAAAAGACCAGAAGAAATTATCTTTTCAGCAACATCCTCTTTTACTTCAAGAGTATCGATAATCTTGGCTAAAAATTCTGTTTCATCCACTTTTACTTTTGCCTCTGCCTCTTCATTACTAATAATATTTAGATCCCATCCAACTAATCTAGAAGCAAGTCTGATATTTTGACCTCTTGATCCAATTGCCAAGGCTAAATTATCTTCATTTACAGCAATATCCATTGATCTGGAGTCCTCATCCATAACAATGGATTCAACTTTTGCAGGAGAAAGAGCATTAATAACAAGCTGAGCTGGATTGTCATCATATATAATTATGTCAATCCTTTCGTTACCTAATTCTGATGATACGGCTTGAACTCTCGATCCTCTCATCCCCACACATGCTCCAACAGGATCGATACGACCATCATTTGTTTTGACAGCAATTTTTGATCTAGAGCCAGCATCTCGAGCAATTCCTCTAATTTCAATAACATCTTCATTTATTTCTGGAACCTCAATATTAAAAAGTTCTGTTACCATTTCAGGACATGAGCGATTTAACATAAGTTGTGGACCTCGGCCCTCAACTTCAACAATTTGAAGTACTGCCCTGATTCTGTCATTAATTTTATAAATTTCACCAGGCATTAACTTATCTCTTGGTAATAAAGCCTCTGCTTCATGAGTAATATCAACAATAATATTATCTCTAGTAACTCTTTTAACAGAACCTGAGACGAGTTTATTATTTTGAGATCTGAACTGCTCAACAATTTTTTCTCTTTCGGCTTCTCTTACTTTTTGAAGCATAACTTGTCTTGCAGCTTGTGTTTCGATTCTTCCAAACTCAATATTATCCTGAGGTTTTGAATAAACCTCTCCAACCTCTAATTGTGATTCTTTTTCAGATATATGTGTTTCATGATGATATTCTTCATCAGATTCATCAAACACAATCCAATTTCTATGAGTTGTATACTCGCCAGTTTCTCTATCAATTGAAACATATAAGTCTGCATCTTCATGAAAATGCCTTTGAGACGCTGATGCGATTGCAATTTCGATTGCTTGGAAAATTACATCTTTCTCAAGTCCTTTTTCTGTTGAAACTGAATCAACAACTGCTAATATTTCGTTACTCTCCATAAGAATATTCCTTCAATAAGTTATTATAATCTGGTTTTAGCCTGCATAAGTCGATATCAGAAAACTTAAATGTTATCTCCTCAGAATTATCTGACTTAACTATAGATAAACTTGAATCATCACATTCAATCAATTTACCAATAAACTTTCTTCGACCCTCATGAATACTTTTTGTTTTTATGTCTAGCTCTTGGCCAACGTAATCATCTAATTGTTTAATTTCAAAAAATTTTCTATCAATGCCTGGTGTAGAAACTTCAAGAATGTAATCTTCACCTAAGTGTAAGTCGATTTGAGGTTCATAATTTAGATCTCTAGAGATATTCTCACAATCATTGATATCAACACTATTATCTGAATCAATAAAAACTCTTAGAGTATTTTTTTTCTTGCCTCTCAAAACTTCAATTCCCCATAACAGACAATTATTTCTGTTTATCACAGGCTCAATAATATTTTTAAAGTCTTCTATATTCATATTTTTTATACAAAAAAAGGGCAACAGCCCCACAAAAAATTATTTAACTGTGGTAGCGGGGGCTGGATTTGAACCAACGACCTTCGGGTTATGAGCCCGACGAGCTACCAGACTGCTCCACCCCGCAACGCAGCGAACATGAAGTTTATGAAAGTAAGAGTGTTTGGTCAAGTTTATTTTGTATTAGATAGCACATAATATTGCTATAATTTCGGTCTTTTTAGCCGAAGTGGTGGAATTGGTAGACACGCTAGCTTGAGGGGCTAGTGAGTGAAAACTCGTGCGGGTTCAAGTCCCGCCTTCGGCACCAAATATTTATTCTATTGGTATTTCGTCTGACAGTCCTTCTTTAGTCGCTTCTTCAATAAGAGGTGTATCAAAAATAACCTCTGTATTTTCATTTTTCAATAAATAAGCTAATAAGAAAGATAATATTAACCAAATCGCAACGATAATATATGTTAGCCTTCCAAGAAATCCTGATGGACCTAAAGCGCCAAACATAGAATTAGAAGATCCTCCTCCAAACGCTGAGCCAAGATCTGAACCTTTACCCTGCTGAAGAAGGACTATTCCAACAATTACAATTGCTAGAAGCACGCATATCACTGTTAAAAAAGTAATCATTTTGAATTTATTCCATTATAAATATTAATAATATTAGCAAATTGTCTTCCATTTAAAGAGGCACCACCTATTAAGGCACCATCAACAAATTCTTCCTTAAAAAAGTTCTCAGCATTATCTTCATTTACGCTTCCACCATACAAAACCAAAGGAATTTCTGAATTTCTTGTGGTGGATTGTACAACATCTTTAATAAATTTATGAATTTCATTAATATTATCCGGTGTTGGAGTATTCCCTGTTCCAATGGCCCAAACTGGCTCATAAGCAATTACTAATGAATCGTTGAAATCTATTTCTTCAATTACTTCGAGTTGTTTTTTTAAAACATCTTTTGTTAGATCATTTTTATTTTCTTCTTCAGTTTCACCGACACATAAAATTGTTAATGTTTTATTTGCGATATTCAAAATTTTCCGTCTGATATCATCATTTCTTTCATTATAAAATTGTCTTCTCTCAGAATGACCAATAATTGAAAATTTACACCCATAATCTAAAATCATTTCGGAAGATACTGCGCCTGTCCTTGCGCCAGATGAAGTATCAATATCTTGAGACCCGATATTAACTCCAGTCAATTTAGTTGGTATATTTGCTAGAACATTTTCAATATATATTGATGGTGGAGCGATTCCTATAAATGGTCCGTTTGTTTCAATATAATTTACCGAAAAATCACTAACCCACTCAGATATCATAGATTTGCTTCCATTACATTTCCAATTTGCAATAATCATCTAACTTTTTGACTCAATAATTTTTTCAATATCACTAGCAAACTTTTTAGCAACCTTTTCTTCGGGTGCTTCTACCATAATTCTAATCTTTGGTTCTGTTCCTGACGGTCTAACTAATACTCTTCCTACAGTAAGGTCAGACTCAATTTCATTTAATAGTAATTTAAGCTCTTTATCATTAATAATATCCTTATTCTTAACTTTTACAGCTAAATTAATTTGAGGTATTTTTGTATAGTTCATCAAAACTTCACTTGGTCTCTTTTCAAGAATTAATAACGACGAGATCACTTTCAAAGCAGCGATAGTCCCATCTCCAGTGCTTACGAGATCTTTGCATATAATATGCCCAGAGGTCTCACCACCAAGCAACCAACCCTTTTTAGAAAGCATTTCACTTACATATTTATCACCAACATCAGCTCTAACAAACTTATACCCAAGTTTTTTTATACCATCTTCAAAACCTAAATTGCTCATATGAGTTCCAACTACTCCTGACCAAGGTCCAGTTCTGTTTGGATTTGCAAATGCAAGAATAAATAAAAGATCATCACCATCAAGAATATTCCCTTTTTCATCAACAATAATAACTCTATCTCCATCTCCATCTAAAGATATTCCATAGTCTGCCCTATGCTTTACTACTGCATCTTTAATGATTTCTGGATGAGTTGAACCACAATCTTGATTAATGTTGTAACCATCCGGTTCATTTCCAATTGTAATAACTTCTGCGCCTAATTCTTCAAATATTTCTGGGCTAACTTTATAACAGGCACCATTTGCGCAATCAATTACTATTCTGAGTGAAGAGAAAGAGATCTCTGAGGGGACTGTTGATTTACAAAATTCAATATATCTTGGTCCAGATTCATCGAATCTGTATGCTTTTCCTATTTGAGAGGTTTCGACAGGAGAAAGAGTTGATGACAAATATTTTTCAATTCTTTTTTCAACCTCTCTCGAAATTTTTTCACCATCTTCATTAAAGATTTTGATTCCATTGTCTAAAAAGTCATTATGTGAGGCGCTAATAACTACACCAAACTTATTTCTTAAGGTTTTTGTTAAGTAAGCTACTCCTGGAGTAGGAATTGGGCCTAAAAGGTTTACATTAACACCAGCAGCAATAAAGCCTGCCTGAAGAGCCGATTCAAGCATATATCCAGAAATTCTTGTATCTTTTCCTATGACTACAGTGTTCCAGCCAAGCTCTTTCATGACCAGACCTGTTGCATGACCTATTTTAAGACAAGCTTCGGGAGTTATTTTGCTCTCGACGGGTCCCCTTATACCGTCGGTGCCAAATTTTAAATTCATTGAAAAAAATTATAACTCTTCAGCAGCACCTTTAATTGAACTTTTTTTAGAAGACTTTTTGCCTTTAGATTGATCATCATCTGACCACCCTTTAGGCTCTCTAGGTGTGGCACCAGCCATAATGTCATCAATCTGATCCGCATCTATAGTTTCGTATTTCAAAAGAGCATCAGCCATTACGTTAAGTTTATCTAAATTTTCTTTAAGCAATTTTTCAGCTCTCTTATAACATGAGTCAATAATAGCTTTTACCTCTGAATCTATTAGTTTTGATGTCTGATCACTTCTTATAGGAGCAGGATTTGATACAGATCTTCCTAAAAATGGGCTACCCTCATCTTCTCCATATTTAATAGTTCCTAGCGCATCAGAAAAGCCCCACTTAGTTACCATATTTGTTGCTATTCCTGTTGCTACCTCAATGTCATTTGATGCACCAGTTGTAATTCCCTGATTACCATTAATAATGCTTTCAGCAATTCTTCCACCAAATAATGTAGCTATTCTTCCAAGAAGATACTCTTTACTTTGCATATAAGTATCTTCCTCAGGTAAAAACATTGTTACTCCTAATGCTCTTCCTCTAGGTATTATGGTCACCTTATATACAGGATCATGGGTTGGGCATAATCTTCCAACAATTGCATGTCCAGCTTCATGATAAGCTGTGATTCTCTTTTGCTCCTCACTTAAGATCATTGATTTTCTCTCAGCACCCATCATTATTTTATCTTTTGCTAAATCAAGATGAGATTGATCAATTTTTTTGTCAGAATATCTTGCAGCAAATAGTGCAGCTTCATTAATAAGATTGGCTAGATCTGCACCTGAAAATCCAGGAGTGCCTCTAGCTATTACAAGCGGATCTACATCTGAAGCAAGTGGAACTTTTCTCATATGAACCTTTAAAATAGCCTCTCTGCCTCTGATATCTGGTAAATCAACTACAACTTGTCTATCAAACCTACCAGGTCTTAAAAGCGCAGGGTCAAGAACATCAGGCCTATTAGTAGCAGCTATAACAATAACACCATCATTCCCTTCAAAACCATCCATTTCAACAAGAAGTTGGTTAAGTGTTTGTTCTCTTTCATCATGTCCACCACCAAGACCAGCGCCTCTATGTCTTCCAACTGCATCAATCTCATCTATGAAAACAATACAAGGAGATTGTTTCTTGGCTTGATCGAACATATCTCTTACTCTTGAAGCTCCAACACCAACGAACATTTCAACAAAATCTGATCCTGAAATCGTAAAGAAAGGTACCTTAGCTTCACCAGCTACAGCTCTAGCGATTAGGGTTTTACCAGTCCCAGGAGGACCAACCATCAAAACTCCTCTTGGAATTTTGCCACCAAGCTTTTGAAATTTAGTTGGATCTTTGAGAAAATCTACAAGTTCTTGAACATCTTGTTTTGCCTCTTCACATCCAGCAACATCCTTAAATGTTGTTTTTACTTTGCCGCCTTCCATGAGCTTAGCCTTACTTCGACCAAATGACATTGGTCCACCCTTTCCTGAGATACCGCCCTGCATTTGGCGCATAAAGAAGAAGAATATTGCTAAAAGCAATATTATTGGAAATGCACCAACCAGTAATTGAGAAAATAATGAAGGTTGCTCAATTTTCTCATAAACAGCAATAATGCCATTTTCCTCAATAGCATTTTCAACTGCTTCATCTCTTTTAAAAATAGGATGGGTCGTCTCAAATTTTGATCCATCTAATCTATCACCGATAATGGTCATTTGATCGCCCTTGTAAACTACTTTTGCGACCCTGTCTGAAAGAACTTCTTGTTTAAATTGACTGTAACTAATTTGTTCTCTTGCTTGTGAGTTTTCAACATTATTAAAAACGTAAACCATTAAAGATCCTAGAACCACCCAAACAACTAAATTTCTCATAAAACTATTCATAAATTATTTAACTCCATACAAGTAAATTTCACCTGACTGTTTTTTTGATGCAGCGGGTTTATAAGTTTGTACTAACTTGAAAGATAATTCCATATCTTTTCGTAAAGTTTTTAAATTACTATTCTGAAAAGTTTTCATAATAAGTGATCCATCTGAATCTAAAAAATCATAAGCAATTTTAACAGTCAGCATATTTAAATCTAGAATATTTTCGCTATCTACTGCACCAATGCCACTTAAGTTTGGGGCTATGTCAGAAATTACAAGTTTAAAACTACCTTTTAATTTATGAATTTCTTCTAAATTATATATATTTTCAATGCTATCTTTAATGAAAGTAACTCCATTGATTGGTTCCATATCAATAATATCAATTGCGTAGACTTTTGAAGAAGGATATTTTTTGACTATGTATTCAGACCATCCCCCTGGAGATGAACCTAGATCTAGGACACTTGAATAATTCTTTACTCTTGTTTTTTTTAAAATTTCTTCTAATTTGAAAACAGCTCTAGATCGATAACCCATATCTTTTGCCTTTTGAGCCCAGTTATCTGAATGCATATAATTAAATATGTTTAACTTCTATAATTTCGTAAAGCAAATCACCTGAAGGTGTCTGAATCTTTATTTCATCATCCACAAACTTACCAACCAATCCTTTTGCAATTGGAGTATCAATTGATATGTGGCCATTTTCAGGGTCAGATTCAAGATTGCCAACAATTTTGTAGACTATCTCATTATCGTTATTAACATCATAAACTTTAACCGTTGAACCAAAAATCACTCTTCCAGTTTCTGGTATTTCTCTTACATCAATTACTTGGGCATTAGCTAATGTGCTTTCCATTTCATTTATTTTCGCCTCAACTAAACCCTGTAATTCCTTAGCAGCATGATATTCAGCATTCTCTTTAAGATCTCCATGAGCCCTTGCTTCAGCTATGGCTTGAGATATTTGAGGTCTTTCAACAAACTTAAGATTTGAAAGTTTTTCCTTTATAGAAATTTCGCCTTCTTTTGTAATAGGTACTCTGCTCATAGTAAGCATTATATCAATTTCAGCTAATCAGTTATTGATTTCTTGCAATGTGCTATAAGTCCAATTTTCTTCTTTGCTTTTTAGAGCATCTATAATTGCAAATGCACCAAACATTGTTGTAGTGCAAAAAATTTTATTTCTCAGCGCGCTTTGTCTGATTGATGCTGAGTCCTCTATTGATTGAGAGCCTTCAGTTGTATTGATCACCAAATCAATATCATTATTCAAGAGGCTGTCAACAACATGAGGTCTTCCCTCTGTTACCTTATTAATCGTGCTCACATTATATCCAAGTTTTTGAATATATTCTGAAGTCCCAGATGTTGCTACAATTTCAAAGCCAGCATTAATTATTTCGGGTACAAATTCATCAAGATATTTTTTATCTGACTGCTTAACGCTTATAAATACAACACCAGATCTTCTGAGAATCTTATTAGCTCCTTTTTGGGCTTTTGCATATGCCTCTCCAAAATTTGGACCAATGCCCATGACTTCTCCTGTTGACTTCATTTCAGGTCCGAGAATTGGATCAACATGTGGGAACTTATCAAAGGGCATAACCGCCTCTTTCACAAAAGAAAGATCTTTTGGCAGTTCAGAAGAGAATTTTTGTTTTGTTAGACTCATGCCTATCATTGCTTTGGAAGCAACTTTTGCAAGAGACTGACCTATTGCTTTAGAAATAAAAGGAACAGTCCTTGATGCGCGAGGATTAACTTCAATAATGTATACATTTTCATCTTTTACTGCGTATTGAATATTCATTAATCCTATAACTTCTAATTCCTTTGCTATATCAATGGCTTGTTTTTTCATAATGCCTTGTACATTATCAGACAAGCTATATGGCGGTAGAGAACATGCGGAATCTCCAGAGTGAATTCCAGCTTGCTCAATATGTTGTAATATGCCACCTATTTCAATATTTTTGCCATCTGACACAACATCAACATCTACCTCAATAGCATCAGTCAGATAGCTATCTAAAAGAATGGGTTTACTATTAGATACTTCAACAGCCTCATTTAAATACTGTTTCAGCTCTTTTGTATTATTTACAAGTTGCATAGCTCTTCCACCTAATACATATGATGGTCTTACAACAATTGGGAACCCTATCTCATCAGCTTTATCCAAAGCTTCTTCAACATTTTTAGCAGTAGCATTTGAAGGTTGTTTTAAATTTAATTTATTTACTAATTCTTGAAATCTTTCTCTATCTTCAGATCTATCAATCGCATCAACATTTGTACCTAAAATATTTACACTATTTTCTGATAAAACATTAGCAAGTTTTAACGGAGTCTGACCTCCAAACTGTATTACAACTCCTTCAGGCTTCTCAATATCAATAATGTCTAAAATTTTTTCAGCTGTAATAGGCTCAAAATAAAGTCTATTTGAAACATCATAATCAGTCGAGACAGTTTCAGGATTGCAATTTACCATGATTGATTCATATCCCTCCTCCTGCATTGCCATGGATGCATGAACACAACAGTAATCAAACTCAATTCCTTGACCAATTCTATTTGGGCCACTTCCCAATACAAGAATTTTCTTATTTTTAGACGGCAAGCTTTCACAATTCCCTCCGTAAGAGGAATACATATAACATGTTGACGTGGCAAACTCTGCTGCACATGTATCTACTCTTCTATAAATTGGCATTACATTGTTCATTTTCCTAAGTTGCCTAATTTCTGATTCATTTGTGCCAAGCAATTCAGCAATTCTGTTATCAGAAAATCCTTTTTCTTTAATTCTTTGCAAATACTCTCTAGATAAATTTGAGATACTAGCTTTTTTTAATTCCTTCTCGATATCTACAATCTCATTTATTTGATCTAAAAACCAAAAATCAATTTTAGTCAGTGAATATATTTTATTTAAATCCCATCCCTTTCGAATTGCATCTGCTACATAAAAAATTCTTTTTGGTCCAGGAATAGTTAACTCACTTTTTATTTCATCATCTGATGGGAATGATCCATCGTTATTAATTGTATTTAATCCATTTAGGCCTTCTTCCATACTACACAATGCTTTTTGAAATGATTCTTGAAAGTTTGATCCTATAGACATTACCTCACCAACTGACTTCATTTGTGTAGTTAGTTTTGGGCTTGCTTGTGGAAACTTTTCAAAGGCAAATTTTGGTATCTTTGTAACAATATAATCGATACTCGGCTCAAAGGATGCTGGAGTTAGTCCACCTGTTATGTCATTCTTTAGTTCGTCAAGGGTATAGCCCACTGATAAAAGAGCTGCAACTTTTGCAATTGGGAATCCAGTAGCTTTAGATGCAAGAGCAGAAGATCTACTAACCCTAGGATTCATCTCTATTACAACCATTTTTCCATTATCAGGATTGATTGCAAATTGAACATTTGATCCTCCTGTATCAACACCAATCTCTCTTAAAATTTTAAAAGAAGCATTCCTCATAATCTGATATTCCTTATCAGTAAGAGTTTGCGCGGGTGCTATAGTAGTCGAATCTCCAGTGTGGATTCCCATAGGATCTAGATTTTCAATTGAGCAAACAATAATACAATTATCCTCACAATCTCTGACAACCTCCATTTCGTACTCTTTCCAGCCAATTAAAGATTCATCAATCAAAAGTTCATTCGTCGGAGATAATTCAAGCCCTTTCTCACATATAGATTTGAACTCTGAGATATTGTAGGCAATTCCACCTCCTGTTCCACCCATAGTGAATGACGGCCTAATTATGCATGGGAATCCAATTTTTTCTTGAACTTCTAATGCATCACTCATTGAATGGGCAATACCTGATGCAGGCGTTTCTAAGTTAATTGACTGCATTGTTTCATCAAAAAGCTGCCTATCCTCTGCTTTATCAATTGCAGTTCTGTTCGCTCCAATTAAAATAACATTATGCTTTTTGAGCACGCCCTTTTTATCTAAAGTTAGAGCCGTATTTAGAGCAGTTTGTCCTCCCATCGTAGGTAGGATTGCATCCGGTTTTTCCTTTTCAATTATTTTTTCAACTGATTCCCAATGTATTGGTTCTATATATGTTGCATCAGCTAAAAGCGGATCAGTCATTATCGTAGCTGGGTTAGAATTAACTAAAATTACTCTAAAACCCTCTTCTTTTAATGCTTTACATGCTTGTGCTCCAGAATAATCAAATTCACAAGCCTGACCAATGATGATTGGACCTGCTCCAATAATCAAAATAGACGAAATATCTTTACGCTTTGGCATAGTCTTTTATCATTGAACTGAATTTTTCAAAAAGTATTTGTATTTCTTGAGGGCCTGGGCTTGCTTCAGGATGGCCTTGAAAACTAAATGCTGGTCTATCCACAAACTCAATGCCTTGTAAGGATTTATCAAATAGAGATATGTGAGTGACTTTTATATTTTTAGGCAAAGTACTTTCATCTACTGCAAAACCATGGTTCTGACTAGTTATAAAAACATCTTTAGAAATCATGTCTTGAACAGGATGATTTGCTCCATGATGACCAAATTTCATTTTGTATGTTCTTGCTCCTCCAGCAAGAGCTAATAATTGATGGCCAAGACAAATTCCAAAAATTGGAATCTTCTTTTCAAGGAATTTTTTAATATTTTCTATAGCATAATCACACGGTTCTGGGTCTCCAGGACCATTAGACAAGAATATTCCTTTTGGATTCTGTTTAATAATTTCATCAAATGGGGTCTTAGCATTTACTACTTTTACAGGTCCAATATGCTCACTCAAAAGTCTTAAAATATTTTCTTTAATACCATAATCATATGCTATCACTGAATATTCGTTGTTAGATTTACTGTTATCTGGCCAAACACCTTCATTCCAATTATATTC
Source organism: uncultured SAR86 cluster bacterium (assembly GCA_902631785.1). Classification (GTDB taxonomy): domain Bacteria; phylum Pseudomonadota; class Gammaproteobacteria; order Magnimaribacterales; family D2472; genus SAR86A. Next base: position 412,779 of record CACOZT010000001.1, on the reverse strand, counting down.
AGTATCTGTGGAGACAACCTTTGCCAAATCCATTCCTTTTAGGCCTTGAAATTCTTTTGCTTTAGCAATCGCTTCTTTTTCTGAAATTACTGAAAGCGATGCAATGCAGCAATTCATAGCTCCTTTTTCTCTTAAAGCTGACGTTATTTCTCTTGTGTCGACATCTGAAATACCTATAACTTTATTTTTTTCTAAAAATTCACCTAATGTAATTTTTGATCTCCAATTACTTGGTTTTTCGCAAAAATTTTTAACTACCATACCTGAAGCATGAACAGTTTTTGATTCATTATCTTCCTCATTTATTCCAGTATTTCCAATATGTGGATGTGTAAAAGTAACTATTTGTTTTTTATATGAGGGATCTGTCATGATTTCTTGATAGCCTGTCATTGATGTATTAAATACAAGTTCACCGACATCATATTTTTCTTTACCAAATCCCTTTCCATAGAATACACTTCCGTCTTCGAATGCTAATATGGCTTTAAATGACATTAGAATTGAACCCTGAAAAGATGGAAATTGAAGAAAATTTTAGGGAAACTATTTAAAGAATTTTTTTGTTTTAATGAGCTAAAATTATAGGCTGACATTAAAATTGTACTTTATAGATTAAGTCGTCTAATGTCTACACATAAATGAAAAAAAATGAATATTTCAATAAAAAGTTCTAAAGATATAGACAAAATGAGAATTGCTGGCAGATTGGCAGCTGAAGTTCTTGAGATGATTACTCCTTATGTAAAGCCTGGAATTTCTACCGGTGAGCTTGATAGCATCTGTTATGAACATATTGTTAATGCTCAAGGTGCAGTTCCTGCAAATGTTGGATATAAAGGATATGAAAAAACAATTTGCTCTAGTATCAATCAAGTTATATGTCATGGAATACCGAATAATGAAAAATATCTCAAAAATGGAGATATTCTAAATATTGATGTAACAGTTATTAAAGACGGATGGCATGGAGATACATCAAAAATGTTTTTAGTAGGCAAATGTGCTCCTCACAATGAAAGACTTGTAAAAATTACTCAAGAATGTCTTTATAAAGGTATAGAAGCTGTAAGACCAGGTGCGTATCTTGGAGATATTGGAAACGCCATCCAAAAACATGCTGAAAGCAATTACTATAGTGTTGTTGAGGACTATTGTGGCCATGGAATTGGAACTGTTTATCACGAGGAACCACAAGTTCTTCATTATGGAAAATCTGGCACAGGTATAAAGTTAGAAGAAGGTATGTGTTTCACAATTGAGCCTATGATTAATCAGGGCACAAAGTATTGCAAAACTCTTAAAGATGGATGGACGGTAGAAACAAAAGATGGAAGAAATTCAGCCCAATGGGAACATACTATTGTTGTAACAGAAAATGGCTCTGAAATTTTAACAAAAAGAAGTGAAGAATCTTAATGAGAAATAAGGCTAAGAAAATTAATAAAGAATTCCTCCAAGCCTTTCCTGAGATTTATTTAAAGCCTTCAAAGGTAAATAAATTCCTAAGAAAATACTCTAACGAATTTGAAAAAGAAATTAAAAATAAATTTTTAAATCTCAATCTTAATAAAAATTTTGTAATTTATGCTAACGGAGGTTTTGGAAGAAAAGAGATTTTTCCAATTTCTGATATTGATATATCCATTGTTGAAAAAAATAAAACAAAAAATTACAAAAATCTTGAAGAGTTTATTTCTTTTTTATGGGATCAAGGATACAAAGTTGGTCATTCAGTAAGATCGATTTCAGACATTCAAAAAATATCAAAAAAAGATCTAAAAGAATATACATCTTATTTGACGAGACGTCCTATCATTTCAACAAATGAAATGGATATAAAAATTAATTATGCTCTATCGCAATTATGGTCAAAAAATAATTTTTATAATGCAAAATATGTAGAACAACAAAAAAGACACAGTGATTTTTTTTCAACAGCATATAATCTTGAACCAGATTTAAAGGAATCTCCTGGGACTCTTAGGGATTTTCAATCTGCATTATGGATTCTCCAACATTGTTTTGATTTAAATTCAGTAAATCAAATTTCTAGTTCAAATATCTTTAATGGAGAGCTAAATAATGCAATCGATGCATATAATTTTATTAAATCTTTAAGGTTCGCTACAAACATATCTACAAATAAAAACAGACTTAATTTTGAAGCTCAGGTTGAAATTTCCAAAAAAGCAAAACTTGGTAAAAAGTCAGCAAAAAAATCAGTAGAGAAAATGATGAAAAAATTTTATGAAATGGCTTCAATACTTTCATATTTCAATGAGATTGTTTATGAGAAATATAATGAAAAGTATTCACGAAAGACTTATCAAAACAAGGTCGCTGGTATCCACAAACATAAAAACAAAATTGGAATAAATAATATTAGTCTTAGTAATAATAAAAACCTTATATTTGAAATATTTATTGAAATTGGTAAAAGCAAAATAACTAACTCTATTGATACTGAAACTAAATCTCTAATAAAGAAAAATGCTAAATTAATTGACAAAGATTTTAGAAGAAACGAAGTCTATGCAAATCAGTTTTTGAACATACTAAAGTCAAAATACAATCTCTCATCAATTCTTCGAACAATGAAAGCACTTGGCATCCTGCAAAGATATATTCCTGAATTTGATAATGTTATTGGCCAAATGCAATTTGATTTATTTCATGTCTACACTGTAGATGAGCATACTTTCAAGGTTGTCAGAAATATGAGACAAATGAAATTAAACAAACATTCTGGATTCGAATTAGAGTATGAACTAATAAATAAATTACCAAAAATAGAAATTTTGTATATTGCTGGTTTATTTCATGATCTTGGAAAGGGCAAAGGAGGAAATCACTCAGAAATTGGTGCAAAAATAAGCTACAGATTTGCAAAAAGACTCGGCATGTCCAATACAGATGCAGGTTTAATATCATGGCTAGTAGAAAAACATTTAATAATGTCTTCCATATCTCAAAAAAAAGATATTGCTGATCCAAACACAATTAATGAATTTGCGAAAGATATCGAACAAAATGAAAAACTAGACTATTTATATTTGCTTACTATCAATGATATAAGAGCAACAAATCCAGCACTATGGAATGGTTGGAAACATCAGTTGTTAAGAGATCTGTATTTACTTACGAGGTCTAAGATAAATAAAGAGCCATTGAGGGCATCATCTCAAATATCTTTAGAAAGACAAAAAAATGTTATTGATAGTCTAGAAAAAAGAAGTGAAAAAGAATTAATAAAAAAACATTTTAAGAATTTTGATGATAGTTATTTCAATAAAAATTCATCAAATTCTCTTAAATGGCAATCAGGGTTAATTTTAAATAACATTAAAGATGACTTTATCGTTGGATGTAAGAAAAAATTTGATAATCTCATTGAAATATTCATAAAAGCAGATGATTCACCTGGTCTTTTCTTCAAACTAGCAAAAATACTCGAACATAGTGGACTTGAAATTATTGATGCAAACATATTTACATCAGGAAATAGTATATTTGCAGCAAATACATTTATCGCAAAATATTCTCGACATGACAGAGCTCTAAATAAATCTGAATTAACTGAGCTTTCATCAAAAATTAAAAAAAATTTCACAAAAATTGATGAAATTGTTAAAACTAAATCAGCAAAGAGAAAAAATATGAGATTCGAAAAAATTATAAAGATAAACGAATCAATCAATAAAGATAAAAATAGAAATTTAATAACTATTGAAACAGTCGATAGTCCTGGTCTGCTAGTAAATATTTCAAAAGTATTTTTTGAGCATAAAGTGTCAATTCACTCTGCTAGAATTAATACACTAGGTGAAAGAATTGAAGATACTTTTGAAATTGAGAATTTCAACAAAAAATTAGTTCCAGACTACAAGATAAAAAAAATAGTTACGCAATTAAGAAAAGTGGTTTAAAAAATGAAGATCTATGGAGAAGGTATTGCAAATATGTCTGAAACTGGCCAAATACTAGATGTATATTTTCCAAATATAGAATTTGGAGACAAAAAAACAGAGTCTCACACTTTTAAAATTAATTCAGATACTCAAGAAATAATAAAACTTATTTGGTCAAATGATGATCTAGATAAACCAATAAGTGAAATTTCTGAAGCATACTTTAAATTGCAATTAATCTCTCATAAATTTGTTTTGCCAAATACTATTAATTTAGATGGATTATTTGAGTGCTTACCAAATGTTGCTTGGACCAATAAGGGACCCGTTTCGATAGATGAAATAGATATGAAGTTGAATAAATCAAAGCTTGGAAAAAATGATTTATTTATTAGATCACTAGATAAATTCCCATGTCTAACAGATTATGTTATTCCAAAAAAAGTAAGAATTGCTGATGCGAGCAGAGTAAGACTTGGAGCATATTTAAGTGAAGGTACAACAATAATGCATGAGGGTTTTGTAAACTTTAATGCAGGTACATTAGGTAAGGCTATGATTGAAGGTAGGATCTCTGCAGGAGTTATCGTTGGAGATAATTCAGATCTTGGCGGTGGTTCAAGCACAATGGGGACTTTATCAGGAGGTAATAATACTAAGATTTCTATCGGAAAAAATTGTCTTCTAGGTGCAAATTCAGGGATTGGAATTTCTATAGGAGATGACTGCACAGTTGAAGCTGGTTTATACATAACTGCAGGTACAAAAGTCAGTATTTATGATGAAGATAATCAGAAAGAAGTCATTTTTAAAGCAAGAGAATTATCTGGTAAGTCAAACCTGTTATTCATGCGAGACTCAATATCTGGAAAAGTTATAGCAAAAATTAATAAATCAAAATCTTCTCTAAATAAAATACTCCATAAAAATGATTGAACTTCTTCAAAAGTTAATTCAAATAAAATCCATTTCTCCATCAGACATGGGTTGTTTTGATTTAATTGAGGCTAAATTAAAAGAACTTAATTTTCAATGTGAAAGAATTAATTATCAAAATGTTGAAAATCTTTATGCATCAATAGGCAATTCTGGAAAACTATTTTGTTTTTTAGGTCACACAGATGTTGTTCCCAGTGGACCTGAAGAAAAGTGGAGCCACCCTCCTTTTTCAGCAACAATAGAAGATGACATTTTATTTGGAAGAGGTGCTGCAGATATGAAGTCTTCAGTAGCTGCCTTTATAGAGGCTGCCAAAGATTTTCTCAATTCTGACAAACAACTTAATTTTAGATTAGGAATTTTATTAACCTCAAATGAAGAAGGAACTTCAAAGGATGGATTCATAGACAAAATTATAAAAAAAATGATCGATGATGGTGAGAACATTGATTTTTGCCTTGTTGGTGAGCCTACCTCAAGTGAAAAAGTTGCAGATTGTGCAAGAATTGGTAGACGTGGCTCTCTAGGAGGAATTCTAAAAATTTTTGGAAAACAAGGACATGTTGCATATCCCGAAAAAGTGATCAATCCTATTTTATTATCAGGTGACTTAATTTCAGAGCTTAAAAGTAAGGTTTGGGATAATGGAAATGACGCTTTTGAACCTACAAGCTTTCAAATATCTAATATTAAATCTGGAACTGGAGCGCATAACGTAGTTCCTGGTGAATTGGAGCTTACATTTAACTTTAGATTTTCAACTGAATCAACAGAGGAAAGCCTTAAATCTGATTTTGAATCAATATTAAGAGATCTTAAATTAGACTATGATTTAAACTGGGATTTAAATGGGAATCCATACTATACGAAAGATAATTTTTTCAAAGAAATTGTATCGACTTCTTCTGAAGAGATAACTGGATATAAGCCAGAATTGAATGCGAAAGGTGGAACATCTGATGGCCGTTTCGTCGCAGCAATGAATACTGAAATTGTCGAACTTGGCCCTGTCAATAAATCTATTCATCAAATTGATGAACATGTAAATATTACTGATTTATGGAAATTAAAAGATATTTACGAAAAGATATTAATTAATTTGAACCAAAGTCTTTAGATTTCTTCTTTCTATCATATTTAGTTTTATCTTTATGAGTTTTTGGTTTGTGGAATTTATCCATATTCTTTTTAACAGGATCTCTTTTACCTTTAGTTGGAGCCATGCATTAATTTTTTTAGCAATGGTGTTATCAAAGCAAGAAATATTCCACAAAAAATTGCCATCCAACCAACGTCGGTATAAACATCCATAAATGATTGTTTTTGAGCTAGATTGAAAAAATCACTTGAAGCTTCAGATGATCCAGCTGATGTAGCTCTTGCAATCAACCCTGCAACATAATTACCAGCTGCTGATGCAAAAAACCACATTCCCATCATGAATCCAACAATTCTCTGTGGTGATAATTTAGTTACTGAAGATAATCCAACTGGTGATAGACATAATTCCCCAAGAGTATGTAGTAGATAAATTAATATAATCCAAAAGATTCCTGTTTGAAGACCCTCAGATGATCCCATACCATATACCAAAGCTAAGAAACCTAGTCCAACAAAGATAATACCTATTGAAAATTTAATTGGCGTGGACGGTTCCATATTTCTTTTTGCAAGAGCAATCCATAGCATTGCAAAAAGTGGCGCTATTGTAAAAATAAAGCCAGCATTTAAAGATTGAAACATTGATGCTGGAACTTCCCAACCAAATATTACTCTATTCACTCCTCTGTCCGTAAGTATATTTAAAGACGAGCCAGCTTGTTCAAAAAGCGCCCAAAAAATTAAAGAGAATAATATTAATATTCCAACTACTATTAAGCGATCTCGCTCATCGGGAGTACATCTAAATAGAGCATATAAAAGCCATGCTCCTATAAAAATAGCACCAAAACCTCCCAGTAGCTGACCAACAAGTTGTGAGTTTTGGACTAAAAACCAAGTCACTACAACCATGAAAATACCTGAAATATAAGCCCAATTTTCATAACTTATTCCATTCATTTTTTCTCGATATTTATTTGATGGTGGCTCTGCAAGTCCTTCAAGATATTTTTGACCCCACAAGAAAATAATTAATCCAAATAGCATGCCAATTCCAGCTGCACCAAACCCATAAGCCCATCCAACTTCTTCACCCAAGTATCCACAAAGAAGAGTTGCAGTAAAGGCTCCTATATTTATGCCCATATAAAAAATAGTAAAGCCAGAATCTCTTCTAGGATCACCCTCTTTATACAGTGCTCCGACCATGGTAGATATATTTGGTTTTAAAAAGCCCACACCGGATACAATTAAGGCAAGGGATAAATAAAATATTTGCTCGCTACTTTCAACAGTCATACCTAAGTGACCAAACACTAAAAGTATCGCTCCATATGTAACTGCTTTTTTTGAACCTAAAATTTGATCGGCCAACATACCACCAAAGACTGGCATTATGTATACCAAAGACGTATATGCTCCATAAATTAAATAACTTGCAGCATCTGTAAACTCCCAGTGTTTTGTTAGATATAATATTAAGAGAGCTCTCATACCATAATAAGAGAATCTCTCCCACATCTCTGTAGCAAAACAAACAAATAATCCTTTTGGATGTCCTAAAAAATCAGTGGCTGTATTCATATTAATTTATTTTTTTTAATATTTTAGTACTATACCAAAATGAATAATAAATCATACATTGTATTTCCACTCAGAAGAATCGCAGCATCTGTATATGATTTGTTTTTGTTACTAGGAGTTTGGTTTGCTGTGGGATCTTTTGCTGTTTGGATTAATGGAGGAATCATTCAAACAAAATGGGTTGGTCCGATACTTGTTATTTTAAGTACCTGGATTTTTTATGGTTACTTTTGGATGAATGGTGGTAAAACACTTGGCATGGCTGTTTGGAACTTTGAGATATACAGCACAAATGGTGGCAATATAACACTTCAAAAAGTAACAATTAGATTTTTCTGTAATGTTCTAACAATTTTGTTGATTGGTATACCTTTAGTAATGATGTATTTCTCTAAGAATAATCTATCATTTAGTGATTATTTATCTAAAACTTCTTATAAAAAAATTTAGATTTTTTTATAAGAAACTGCACTCGCCGCTAATAATACAAGGGATGGAAGAATAACTCCCAATATTACTGGCAATCCAAATGAAATAAATATACCTGATGTTAAATCTTGAATTAATTGATATATAAATGCTCCAACAACGGCAAAAACCACCCTCATGCCAATCGTTGAATCTCTGAGCGAAGTGAATATAAAAGATCCAAAAAATAAAATTAAGATTAAAGTTGATAATGGTAAAAATATCTTGTCATAAAAAGACTTATCTAGATGAGACTTAAATAAAGCATCCCTTTGAACAACGCTATTTTCAAAAAGTTGTCTATATAAATTTAGCTCAATTATTCCTAAATGCTTAATGTTATTGAAAGTAATTTTTGATTGAATTGGAATCTCAAAAAATTCGACATCCTTTTTCTCAAAGTTATCTATAAAGCTTTTATATATTGAATTCTTATCAAAAATAATTTCATTTTTGTTTATTGTTAAGACATCTGTTTTCACAGAGTAAATAATTTTTTTATCTTCAACCTTAAAAAACATCACATTAAAAATCTTATCGTCAATGATGTTTTCAAAGCCTAAAAATGAGTTTCCTGATTTTACCCAGTTAATTTCATTTTCATTATTTATTTCTTTATTTAATAAAATATTTCTTTCAACTTCTTCATTAACATATAATTTTTTAAATGCAATTTCATCAAGGATTAATATAGACAAAACAAGAATTAGAGCTCCTATTGAACTGATTAAAACCATCATAAATGGGGATTTTCCTGCTGACCTTAATACATTTAGATTTCCTTCCTCATGAGACATACCTAATGAAAGCATTACTCCTAACAGACAAGCACCTTGAATAAAATCTAGTAAATTGTGTGGCATTGAAAAAACTACGTATTTTAATATTAGAAAGAAACTGTAATCTGATGAAACCTTCTCAAGCTCAGAAATAAAAATAAATATTGAATCCAATATTCCAAAAATAAACAGGATTGCCAAAGAAAAATAAAAAGATCTTTTAATTAAATATTTATTGAATATTTTTATCATCCTAATACCCAAAGGAAAATTAAAAATATTACTAAAGATACAAATACTCTTATGAAGTTGTTATTAAAGTAAATAAAAAAATTTCGAATGCTAATATTAAAGTTTTTTCTAAAAAGTAGGAAAATAGCAAATAACAAAAATATCAGATGTACATACCAAATATAATTTTGTGAAGCTATAGATCCCTCATCAAATGAATCCCTAGCAAGAATTAATAAGCTTAAATATAGTATGTATATAAAAATAGAAGGAACTAAGACAGAAAATCTTCCTTGACGAGGCTCAACTTTTGAAAAATTTACAGCGTAGATTAAAAGAACAAAAATTGTCAGCGGAATGGATAAATTCCATTGAGTTTGTGATTTAGAAGACTTGATTGAAAAATCAAATAATTTACTTAAGGACAATCCAGAAATAGTATTTTTAGAATTATTAATAGGTACGGATAACTCACCAAAATATGAAACAAATGATGAATTTTGGTTAAAAATATCCTGATATAAGACTCCGTCTTTGAAGTCTAAGTTAGTTTTTGATGACAGATCTTCATGTATAAGATTTTCTGCGATTATCAAGGATGAATACTCATCATTTTGAATAAAAATAATTACTTCATCTAGAATATTATTCTCTTTATTTTCTACATGAATAAACCCATCATTTTCATTAAAAGAAAATAGTTCCTTTTGGCGAACTGATTCAAACTGCTCTTGGATTGTGTCCAAAGACAGAATTTCTTTAGATAATTCTTTCGTATAAGGCGCTAAGAAAATACTTAGTGATAATGTTATTAAAAAGAATAGCATCGCCTGTGGGAATAAATATTTCACAAGGTCATTCTCAGAAAGACCTCCTGCAAGATATCCAAAAATTTCTCTATCAGAATATAATCTGCTAACTGTAATAATGACACCAAGAAAAAAAGATAACGGTAACAATAAAGTTATAAAGTCTGGGAACCTAAGAAAAACTACTTTGAAGACAAGACTTGGATCAATAAGACCCTCAGATGCTTGTTCAAAGTAACCGACAAACCTTGAACTGACAACTAAAAAGAAGAAAATTAAAAGAACTCCAATCGTAGACAGCAGAACTTCAAAATTTAAGCTTTTTAAAAGAATATTCTTTTTATATATGCCTTGCGAACTCTGATGCATTACAATAAACATCTTACCAGTATTGAATTAAAAAGGAGATATTAAAATGACATATAAAGTTTTGAACAATATAACTTTAAAAAATGTTAACAATGGAGTTTTGTCTAATCTATCGACTGAATTACTTGTGATTCCAGTCAATAAAAAAGTGATGGCGTCATCTGAATATAAAGAATTAGATAAAAAATCTAATGGTTACATCTCCAGATCCATCAAAGATTCGATTAGCCCCACCAATCAAAATCATTTTATTTCATCTTTAAATGGAGTCAAAGCAAAAAAAATCCTTTTGATAAACGATCTCAATGAAAAAGACGACATATACCTATGGTTAAACAAATACAAATATATTGCAAAAATTGCGAATTCAATTGGATGCAAAAATCTTGCAATTCTTGATGGTCAAAATTATCCAAAAGGTAAAGATAGATTTTGGTTCCTAGAGACAATATCAAGGTCTATTGAATCTGGAGCATATATTTTTTCAACAACAAAAAATAAAACTGCAAAAACTGAAAAAATTGGTAAAGATATTATTTCAAGTCAGGCCTCACTAAAAAATGTATCTATAGTTACGTCAAAGTTATCAGCATCTGATACAAAAAAAGCTAAAAATGCAATAGCTAGAGGATTCTCTGTTGGTGAAGGAGTAAATACTGCTAAGCATCTTGGTGATTTACCAGCAAATCATGCAACTCCAAAACTTATAGAAAAAATTGTTAAAAATACTGTTAAAAATTATTCAGGATTAAAAGTGAAAACACTTAATGAAAAAGATCTTGCTAGATTAAAAATGGGTTCTTACTTAAGTGTATCAAAAGGAAGTGATGAACCTCCTCGCATGATTATCATCGAGTATAACGGTGGTAAAAAAAATGAGAAACCTGTGGCGCTTGTTGGAAAAGGTATTACTTTTGATACAGGTGGAATTTCTTTAAAGCCAAGTTCAGGTATGGATGAAATGAAATGGGATATGTGTGGCGCAGGAACTGTTTTTGGTGTTATGTGCTCTCTAGCAAGAATTAAGGCTGACGTAAATGTAGTTGGTATTATGGCATGTGCAGAAAATATGCCGTCAGCAAGAGCAACAAAACCAGGAGATGTTGTTACTTCAATGTCAGGTCAAACAATCGAAATTTTAAATACTGACGCTGAAGGAAGATTGGTTTTAGCAGATGCGCTTACATATGTTGGACGATATAAACCATCCTATGTAATTGATATGGCAACGCTCACAGGAGCTGTTGTAATTGCTTTAGGAAGTCATGCAAGTGGAGTAATGGCAAATGATCAGTTTTTAGCTGATAGGATTATTGAATCAGGCGAGGAGACTGGTGACAGAGCGTGGCAATTACCTTTATGGAATGAGTATAAATCATGCACGAAAACTAATTTTGCTGACTTGGCAAATATCGGTGGTGGACGAGAAGCTGGAACAATTCATGCTGCTGCATTTTTATCAAAATTTGCTGAAGAATATAAATGGGCACACATGGACATCGCAGCATCTGCATGGTCGAGCTCGCCAAAAGGCGGCACTGGTAGACCTGTTCCTTTGATTTGTGACCTAATATTAAATAAAAAACTAAAATAGCATTAAAGTAATGGACAAACGTTACAACCCTACAGAAGTTGAGGAGAAGTGGGTTGAAATTTGGTCAAATGAAGTCATAAGCAATCAAGATTCAAAGGAATCTTTTTCACAGGTAATCCCTCCACCAAATGTAACTGGGACTCTCCATATGGGTCACAGTTTTCAATACGCGATTATGGATTTCTATACCAGATATAATCATATGTCAGGAAAAAAATCTCATTGGCAAGTCGGAACTGATCATGCAGGCATAGCAACACAGATGGTTGTTGAAAATAATCTTTCTAAAAAAAATATTGATAGGAAGGATCTTGGCAGAGAAAAATTTCTTAAAGAAGTATGGAAATGGAAAGATTTTTCAGAAGATAAAATACAATCCCAAATTAAAAGATTGGGTTCAACTGTAGATTGGAACAAATATAGGTTTACTCTTGATGAGAAATTCTCTTTGGCTGTTAACAAAGCATTCGTTGATTTATACAGAAATAAAAAAATATATAGAGGATATAGATTAGTAAATTGGGACCCATCACTTAAAACCGCTGTATCTGATCTTGAGGTTGTAAGACAAGAAAAAAAAGGAACCATATGGCATATAAAATATCCTATAGATGATTCTGATGCATTTATTACAGTAGCAACAACAAGACCTGAAACGCTTTTTGGTGACATGGCTATCGCAGTAAATCCAAATGATGAAAGATACAAAAAGCTTATTGGTAAATATGCCCTCCTGCCTTTTGTAAATAGGAAATTGCCAATTATAGGTGATGAGTATGTAGATATGGAATTTGGGACTGGTTGTTTAAAAATAACGCCCGCTCATGATTTTAATGACTATGAAATAGGCAAAAAATATTGTTTGCACGAAAAAGATAATATGGTTCACACATCAAAAAGTATTGATGATTTTGAACCAATTAATATTTTTAATGAAGATGCATGGACAAATAATAATGTACCAAAATTATTTGAAAATTTAGATAGATTTAAAGTTAGAAAACTAGTTATAAAAGAATTATCTGAGTTAGAACTTCTTGTAAAAGAAGAAGATTATGACGTAAGTATTCCAAGAGGTGAGAGATCAAATATAGTAATCGAACCAAGATTGAGTTACCAATGGTACGTAAAGACTTCTGAAATGGCAGAAAAAGCAAATATGGAAGTTAAAAATGGGAACATTAAATTTCATCCAAATAATTGGGTGAAAACGTACTTTAATTGGATGGATAATATTGAAGACTGGTGCATAAGTCGCCAGATATGGTGGGGTCACAGAATTCCAGCCTGGTATGATGATAATGGAAATATTTACGTTGGTGAAAATGAAAAAGATGTTAGAAATTATTACAAACTTGGAAAAATAAAACTTCAACAAGACGAGGATGTTTTAGATACATGGTTCTCATCAAGTCTTTGGCCATTTGGATCTCTTGGTTGGCCAGAAAAAACAGAAGATTTTAATGATCACTTTCCAACATCTCTTCTGGTAACAGGTTTTGACATAATATTTTTCTGGGTAGCAAGAATGATAATGATGAGCATTGAATTTACAGGAAAGATACCCTTCAAAGATGTATATGTTACTGGTCTTATTAGAGATGAAAATGGTCAAAAAATGTCAAAGTCAAAAGGAAATATTATTGACCCAATTGACTTGATATATGGTATATCGATAGAAGACCTTGTAACAAAAAGAACGTCAAATTTAATGCAAGAAGGTATTGCTGAAAAAATTGAGAGAAAAACCAAAAAACAATTTCCTAACGGAATTGAGTCTTATGGCACAGATGCATTAAGAATGACATTCTTCTCTTTGGCTACCCACACCAAAGACATTAGTTTTGAATTTGGTAGACTTAAAGGATTTAGAAATTTTTGCACCAAAATGTGGAATGCAGCAAGATTTATAGACGGATATCCAAATGAAAGAGATATATTTAAAGCTAATAACGAAAACGATGAATGGATATATAACGAATTTAATAAAACTAAAAAACAAATAAACAAAAATATTGAAGATTACAGGTTAGATTTTGCTGTAAATGAAATATATGAATTCTTTTGGAATAAATTTTGTGACATCTACATTGAACAATGCAAGAAAACTGGCGAAACATCTAATTTAAGACCGCTACTTAAAGAAATTCTTCAAGTTGCGCATCCATTTGCTCCCTTCATTACTGAAGAAATCAATTCTATATTATTTAATGAAAGGATAATTAATTAGCTGAGATAAACATTTGTATGTGATCTATATCATCTTCAAGATAAACTTCTCCACGAGCAATAAATCCTAATTTTTCATAAAATTTTTGCAGTCTATGTTGTGCAGAAATAATAATCTCGTGATCAGGATAGTTTTCTCTTAAAAAACTAACTCCAATATTTGTTATCTCTTTTCCTATTGATTTGTTTCTCATGCCTTCCTCCACAACAATTCTTCCCATTGAAGCACCTTCATATTTTATATTTGGTGGAAAGGCTCTTAAATATGCGATTAATGTATTTTTTTCGTCGTATCCAACTAAATGAAAAGCATCTTGATCTGAAAAATCTGCATCAATATATGGACAGTCTTGTTCCATTACAAAAACTTTTTGTCTTAAGTGAAGAATTGCATATAAATCATCAATAGATAATTCTTTGAATGTCTTCCATGAATATTTGATATTATTTTTCACTGGTTAAAAAATTAATTTATTACATATATAATATCCAATAATTTTTGCACACACATTAAAAAATTATGGAAACTATTTACAATTTTTCAGTCAAAGATGCTGAACTCAAGGATATTCCATTATCTGATTACATGAATAAGATCGTTTTAATAGTAAATGTCGCTAGTTACTGTGGTCTAACCTATCAATATAGTGGTTTAGAGAAAATCTATAAAAAATATAAAGATAACGGGTTTGAGATACTTGGATTCCCATGCAATCAATTTGCATTTCAAGAGCCAGGAACAAACATAGATATAAAAAATTTTTGTGACACGAACTACGGAATTAGTTTCAAAATTATGAATAAGATTAATGTTAACGGTGCAAAAGCTGATCCTTTTTTTAAGTTCTTAAAGAAACAAAAATCAGGTATAGCTGGAACTTCTCAAATCAAATGGAACTTTACAAAATTCCTTGTAAACAGGAACGGACAAGTAATAGAGCGTTTTGGTCCTCAAGTTGAGGCAAGAGAAATTGAAAAAAGCATAAAGGAAAATCTATAGATTAAATATCTAAACTCATCAAAACTGCATCATCTGGGTTGTCTCCACCGTAATAATTTACTCTAATAGCGTCTTGAAGGAATTTATATTTTTTATAAAAGGAAATTGCATCTAAATTTTTTGACCTTACTTCTAAAAAAATTTTTTTTGCTCCGAGTACTTTTGATTGTTTGATTACAGTATCCATTAGCAAGCTTCCTGCGCCCTTTCTGTGCCAGCTTTTTGTGACTGCTATGTTTAAAAGATGACTTTCTTTTTTGACAAGAGAGAAAATTGCAAATCCGATTAAATTTTTATTATCTTTGCAAATTAGAGAATTGTGACCTACTTCAAATGAAGAAAAAAAATTGTTTTTTGACCATGGTGTCGGATTTACCTCTTTTTCAATTTTATAGGCGTTTTCTAAATCAGATTGATCCATCAAAGAAATTTTTAGCATGATTAACTATATATTTAATTTATTTTTGATCTTAATCCACAACTCTTTTTTTAAATCTTTATTGGCAAGCAATAAGCTTAGCTTTGGAGAGTCAACTTGTTCGTGTTCAAAATCAAAATTACATGAATTGTTACCAAAATTAATGATCATTTTAATATCATTCATATTTTTGAATTCATTATTAAGGTCATTTCTGGATGAGTACTTTATTGTTTGAAAAATTTCTTCGCCAGTATCGATTTCTGTTGAGCTAAATATTGCACACAATAAATCTCTTTGTTCACTTACAAAATTTTCATAAGGCTTATCAAGTAATGCTAGAATGTGCCCCTTTTTATAAAAATGTAAGCTTTTTTGATTAGATTGTTTATCCTGAGATCTTAACGAATATCTTTTGATGCCAATCTCTTTTAATATAAGATTAGTTTTTATTTCTGGAGTGAGCATAAATAACATAATAACATTAACTTTATAAAGAATGGATAACCCTACAGATAAATACTCTGCTTATAAACCAGTCGATTTGGATAATCGTGAATGGCCAAGCAAACTAATCAAAAAAGCACCTAAATGGTGTTCAGTTGATCTTAGAGATGGCAATCAGGCTCTTATTGAACCTATGGGTTCTGAAAGAAAAAATAGAATGTTCAGCTTGCTATGTAAGCTTGGTTTTAAAGAGATAGAAGTTGGATTCCCATCAGCCTCTAAGACTGACTATGATTTTGTTAGAGATTTAATTGAAAACAAAAAAATCCCATCAGATGTTAATATTCAAGTCCTGACTCAAGCAAGAGAAGAATTAATTATTAAAACTTTTCAATCTCTTGAAGGTGCTTCTAAAGGTATTATTCATTTTTATAATTCAACATCTACGCTCCAAAGAAAAGTTGTTTTTAATCAAGATATGGATGGTGTAAAAAAAATAGCTACTGATGCAGCCAAACTAATAAAAAAATTAGCACTTGAAAATTCTGATACCGAATGGACATTTGAGTACTCTCCAGAAAGTTTTACTGGAACAGAGCTAGAATATGCAAGAGAAGTTTGCGATGAAGTTGTAGAAATTTTAAAGCCTGTCTCAAATAATAAAATTATCATAAATCTTCCTGCAACCGTTGAGATGTCAACTCCGAATATTTATGGAGATCAGATTGAATGGATGTGTAAAAATTTAAAAAATAGAAATGATATATGTCTTAGTTTACATCCTCACAATGATAGAGGGACAGCGGTTGCGGCTTCTGAGTTTGGACTTATGGCTGGCGCAGATAGAGTTGAAGGAACTCTATTTGGGAATGGAGAAAGAACAGGTAATGTTGATATAGTGACAATTGCCTTGAATATGCTCACTCAAGGTATCGAGCCAAATTTAGATTTTTCTAATATTAATTCAGTTATGAGAGAAGTTGAATATTGCAATCAATTGCCCGTCCATCCAAGGCATCCATATGCAGGTGATCTTGTTTTTACAGCCTTCTCAGGCTCCCATCAAGATGCAATAAAAAAGGGTTTTCAAGCTATCAAGAAATCTAATGACCCAAAATGGGAAGTGCCTTATCTTCCAATTGATCCAGCTGATCTAGGAAGAAACTATGAAGCAGTGGTTAGAATTAATTCTCAGTCTGGTAAAGGGGGTGTTGCATTTTTATTAGAAAAGGACCATGGTGTCTCTTTACCTAGAAGACTTCAGATTAGCCTGAGTCAAAAAATACAAAAACTAGCAGACGATTCTGGAAAAGAAATCAGTAGTTCTCAAATATGGGATATCTTTGAAGAAAAATATTTACAACCTGTTAACAATTATTCCTATATAAAGCATTCATCATCATCAAAAGATGATCTTCATAAACTCGAACTTACAATGAATATGAATAATGAGGAAACAATAATTCAAGGTTCTGGTAATGGTCCAATTGATTCATTTGTAAATGGTCTCTCTGAAAAAATTGGAGTTGAAATAAAAGTTGCTGATTATCACCAAACAGCTATTTCCTCAGGGTCTGATGCCAAAGCAGCAGCTTATATAGAGCTTGAGAAGGACGGTAAAACATTTTGGGGGGTTGGAATACATCCAAACACCACCAGAGCTTCTTTTGATGCAATTATTGTTGGCTTAAGTAAGTTATTAGAAAACTAATCGAAATTAGGTTCTCTCTTTTCAAGAAATGCTTTTACAGCTTCCCTATTTTGGTCGCTTACAGTTAATTCATTTTGGATTTCTGCCTCATTTTGAAAAGTATTCCAATAACCAACTTCTAGAGATTCTCTCATTAATTTTTTTGTATGATTCAAAGATTGAGATGATCTCTTTGAAAGCTTATGTGCCCATTCTAAAGTTATTGTTTCAAGCTCATCCCTAGATACCACCTTATTTGCAATTCCATACTTTAAACAATCTTCAGCTGATATTTTTTTTGCCTCAATTGCATGTTCATATGCTTTTGCAAAACCCATAAATTTCGGTAAATACCAAGATAGGCCTCCGTCAGGAACTAAAGCGATATTACTAAATACTGAGAGAATATAACTATCATCAGACATAACTCTCAGATCACATGACATTGCTATGGCGGCACCAATACCAGCTGCTGGCCCGGCTATAGCTCCAATAACGGGTTTTGGCATGCTTACAATATTTTCAAAGAATGGTTTATATCCTCTTAGAAGAGCATCTTTAGAGCCTTTCCAGCTTGCTTTTCTTTCACTCAAATCTGCTCCGGCAGAAAATCCTCTTCCTGAGCCAGTTATAATTACAACTCTAATTGACTCATCATTTTTGACATCTTCTGTAGCTTCTTGAAAATCCCAAACTAACTGTTCATTGACCGCATTTAGTAGCTCAGGCCTGTTCAATTTAATAACTGCAACTTTTTCATTTTTTTCTACATTAATTGTTTCTAGATTCATTTAAATATCCTCTTATCTTTCAGAAATTATTAAACTACCCTCTTTATAAATGATCATGCCAGCAGGATCTTCTCCATCAGATCTTGACCATGTTACAAGAGACTTTGGACCAGGGTTTGAGTCAACAAAAGTTTTATATATTTCTTGCATTATCTTACTGTTAGGAATAGCTATATTACATTCCTTTATAGAGTATCTTATAACATCATATGCTAAAGACTTAGGAATTTTTTTTAACTCTTTAAGATTAATTTCATTTCCAATAAGGTTATCAAATTTCTCATAAACCAAATTTTTATAATTTTTGTTTCTCTCTTTTGATATCCTTGACAATGAATTTACTCTAGCAGGAAATTCTTTCCACCTATCTTCGAGCAATGGAAATATTTTATGTCTAATAAAATTCCTATCGAACTTTATATCCTTATTTGAATCATCATTAATAAAACTTAAGTCATTATCATCTATATAATCCATTATTTCTCTCTTGGATACTTTTATTAACGGTCTTATGAGTCTACCTAGTCCTAAATCTCTTTTATCTTTAGGCCCGTCAATGCCCTCTAATCCAGTTCCTCTTAATATCCTCATAAAAATAGTTTCTGCGACATCATCGCTATGATGTCCAAGTAAAATTTGATCATTTTCTTTTAAAATATTTTTAAATATTTTATATCTAGCTTTTCTTGCCGCAGATTCAAGGCCTCCACCATCCGAAGAAATCTCAGCTGATTCAATTACTAAATTTACGCTCAATTTTTTACAGACATCAATGCAGTGTTTTTCCCAGTCGATGCTTTTTTTAGAAAGGTTATGATTTACATGAATAGCAGATAAATTAATTTTGCTTATTTCTCTCAATTTTACGCAAAGATCAAGCAATACGGACGAATCTGGTCCACCGCTATAAGCTACAAAAACATTATCTTTTATATTTAGATTATTTTTAATTAGGTCTGGTGTTAACAACTTTTAAATCTCTAAAATATTTTTACCAAAAATGTCTTCAAGATGGAACAAATTTTCAAGTGAAGGATTGAATTTGAAATTATCTCCAATATCTATAATTGCTTCAGACTTATCTGAGCTTACTTTTACAGTCAGCCTGCAATCTCCACTCTCCCAAAATCTTTTATCTACTGTATCAAGAAGTTTCGAAAATTCTTCAAGTGAAATTGCTTCAGAATCTACTATGTTAATTAATACCTCATTAACTCTTTTGTTTAATTCGGTATCTAATTGACTCACCTCTTTAACCCGCATTCTAAACATAAGTGATCCAAGATCATTAGTTCTGTAATCATCAACTTCGATAGCACCTTTAAGATTCAAAATTTCGCCCTCTTTTAAAAAGCTATGGCAATTTTCCAATACATCACCGGCAACTATTCCATCCATTGTGCCAGTTCCATCATCAAAATTGATAAAAGTTAGTGGTTTGCCTTTTCTATCTTTTATTTGTCTGACACTGTTAATAAGACATACCAAAGAAGCTTTTTTTACATCATTATTTAATTGATTTACTTTCTTAGATCTTATTTTCTTAATTTTGTTTTCAATTGCTAAAACAGGATGTCCTGAAAGGTAATATCCAAGAGATTTTTTCTCAAATTCCAGTTTTTCACTAAGTGTAAGTTCGTGAATATTCTTATACTTTTCGTAAGGATCAAAATTTTCTTCCATCTCAGAGAAAAGATCACCGCTCTTTAGATTTGAATTGCCATTAAGTTGTTTCCCATCATTTAACATATCTTTAGTACACTCAATTGCAACAGATCTTGTTGGAGCTAACGAATCAAAAGCCCCTGATTGTGATAAAGCTTCTAAGGATTTTTTTCCTCCTAGTCTTATATCAATCTTTTTGGAAAAGTCCCATAGGTCTTTAAATTTAGTTTTTTCTCTCGAAGAGCAGAGATGGTCAATAAATGCATCGGCAACTCCTTTGATAGCCCCCAAACCATATTCAATTTTTGATTCAACATTTACTTCGAATTTTTTATTACTTGTTTGAACATTTGGTTTAAGAACTTCTATACCCATTCTTGTACATTCTTGAGTTAACGCATAAATTTTGTCAGTATTTCCAAGCTCAGAAGATAGAACAGCCGCCATAAAGTGCTCAGGATAATATGTTTTTAAATATGCTGTTTGATATGAAATCAATGCATAAGCAGCCGAGTGAGATTTGTTAAATCCATACTCTGCAAATTGA
The DNA here is from genome assembly GCA_902631785.1 of uncultured SAR86 cluster bacterium. GTDB lineage: Bacteria > Pseudomonadota > Gammaproteobacteria > Magnimaribacterales > D2472 > SAR86A. The sequence goes on along the minus strand of CACOZT010000001.1, from coordinate 392,207 downwards.
TTAATTAAATCAAATATCTGTTCAGCATTTTTTTCTGTTATATCATTTTTTAGACAGCCCTTAACAAATATTTCTCTTTGTTCTTCCATCTCCTCTTTTTTCTTTTTACCCATAGCTCTTCTTAAGATGTCTGCTTGGCCTAGTGAGAAGCCAGCTAAGACTCTTGCAGCTTCCATAACTTGTTCTTGATAAACAATGACTCCATAAGTTTCTTCCAACACCTTCTCAAGCAACTTATGTGGGTAAGTAACTGGGCTCTTTCCATGTTTTCTGTCAACAAATTCATCATGCATTCCTGAATTTAATGGTCCAGGCCTATATAAAGCTAGAAGAGCTGTTATCTCTTCGAATTTAGTGGGTTTGAGTCTTTTTATTAAATCTCTCATACCAGAAGATTCAAGCTGAAAAACGGCCATTGTTTTTCCTGATGAAAGTAATTTAAAAACTTTTTCATCATTGAGTGGGATATTATTTAAATCTATTTTTTTTGATTCGTCTAAATTCTTATTTATAGATTTAACCGCTCTATCAATAACAGTTAATGTTCTTAATCCAAGAAAATCAAATTTAACAAGACCAATTTTTTCAACATCATCTTTATCATATTGAGTCATGACTGAATCTGATTGGCGATCAACATATACTGGACAAAAATCTGATATGCTTCCAGGTGCAATAACCACCCCACCTGCATGTTTTCCAACATTTCTGGCAATGCCCTCAAGTTTATAAGATAAATCAACTATTTCCCTTACTTCAGAATCGTTTTTAATACTTTGAGCAAAAATTGGTTGTTCTTGTTGAGCTTTATCAAGAGTCATTCCAGGCGCAAAAGGTATCATTTTGGAGATTCTATCTCCAAGAGCATATGGTTTCCCTAATGCCCTTGCCACGTCTCTAACAACTGCTCTAGCAGCCATTGTTCCAAAAGTTGCAATTTGTGATACTGATTCAGAGCCATATTTTTTGCTAACGTACTCTATAACCATATCTCTTTTGTCCATACAAAAATCTACATCAAAATCAGGCATTGATAGTCTTTCAGGATTAAGAAATCTTTCAAATAAAAGTCCATGGAAAATAGGATCTAAAGTTGTAATACCAAGAGCAAACGCTACTAATGAACCTGCTCCTGAGCCTCTACCAGGGCCTACTGGAACATCATTATTTTTAGACCACTCTATAAAATCATAAACAATAAGAAAGTAGCTTGAAAAGCCCATTGTCTTTATTTGCTCTAATTCATAATTTAATCTATCGAGATATTCATTACGTTTTTCAATATTAAAATCTTTGATATAGGATTCAATCCTATTAGTTGATATTTCTTGTAAGTATGAATCAAAATCATGTTTTTTTGGAACTGGATACTCTGGTAAAAAGTAACCCTTTGTTTCAAGAGAAACATTACATTTTTTTGATATCTCATTTGTATTATCAATTAATGAATCATATTCTTTAAAAAGCTCTATCATCTCTTGAGGAGACTTAAAGTATTGATGCTCAGAAAATACTCTTTCTCTATTTGGATCATTTAAAGTTTTTCCAGTGTTGATACAAACTTTCGTTTCATGAATTTCAAAATCATCTTGTTGTGCAAATAAGACATCATTTGTAGCTATTAGAGGCACTCCCTTATCTTTTGCAATTGGTAAAACATTCTTTAGATATTCCATTTCATCAGATCTGTTTGTTCTTTGAACGTCAAGGACAAAATCATCACCAAAATTATCTCTAAAATCATCAATTCTCTTTAATGCATCTGAAACATTATTTGTTTTTAAAAACTCAAATATATGGCTTCCCTTTCCACCTGAAATAACAACAATATCGTCTTTTAATTTCACTAAATCATTAAATTGTATGATCGGCAGATTAAACGAACTATTATTATGTGCATTAGAAATTATCTTCATTAAATTTTTATGGCCATTATTCGTTTTAGCCAAGCATAATAATTCATATGAAATTTCATCATCGTCAAAAATTAATCTGATTGAAGATCCGGATATAGGTTTAATGCCAGCTGACTCACATTTATTAAAAAACTTCACTAGTCCAAACATATTTGATTTATCTGTTAGTGCGACAGACGGAACAGAATAGCGAACTGCGTTATCTACTATTTGATCAACTGTTAGAAGTCCCTGAGAGATACTAAACTCAGATGAAACTCTTAAGTGAGAGAATAACTGAGTCATTTGCTTAAGACACCTTTAAATGATTTTCTATGAATTTTACAAATACCTTTTTTTTGAATTGCAAAAAAATGCTCTTTAGTTCCATACCCTTTGTTCTTTTCGAAACTATAGTCAGGATATATTTTATTGTACTCAATCATAAGGTTATCTCTGTAAACTTTAGCGATGATTGAAGCTGCACTAATTGCATCTTCAAGTGAATCACCACCAATAATAGTCTTCATTGGGATATCTAAATCAGGTTTATATATGCCATCGACCAAAACCAAAGTAGGTTTTATTGGTAAGTTTAGTATAGCTCTTTTCATTGCTAATAAAGAAGCATTGAGAATATTAATTTGATCTATCTCATCGTTGGTAACAACTCCAAATCCATAATAAGAACTCTCAAGAACTATATTTGATAATGTGTTTCTCTTTTTTGAGGTTAATTTTTTTGAATCATCTAGATTTTCTATTTTTTTCTTTAGTATTACAGCTGCAGCTACAACGGGCCCAGCTAAACAGCCTCTACCTACCTCATCAGTGCCTGCAATAATTCCCTTTCTCAAAGTGCTTTTATGACTTTTATTGCTTCTGAATATCCATTACCTTTGATTATATCTTTTATCAAAGAAGCATTTTCAGAGCTATAAGGAATTAACTCTTCCGTTTTTCTAACTGCATCTAAAATGTTTTTAACATTGCATTCATTTTGAATAAGCTCCATATAATATCTTTTACCAAGCAACAAATTTGGAAGACCTACATCATCAATTTTTAACATCCTTGAAATAATTGAATAATTAAAAGAGCTAGTTTTATAACAAATAATCGGAGGACACTCTAATATGGATGCTTCAAGAGTTGCGGTTCCAGATGTAACTATTGAAAGACTCGATATAGATAAAAAATCTCTCATAGATTCTTCAGCAATCATAATTGGCAATTTTTCTGTATCAAAATATTTTTCAATCAATGACTTAAGCTTCTTATCAGCAGCAGATATTAAGTAAACGTGATCTTCATTCTTTTCAAAATGTTTTTTAATAAACTCTCTATAAACTGGCATCATGCTAATAATTTCTGATTTTCTGCTGCCAGGAAGAACAGATAAAAATCTTTTTGATTCATCTAAACTATACTTTTTAATAATTTCTTCCTTATTTACTTTATTCAAATCATAAAAAGGATGTCCAAGATGGAAGCTATTATGTCCAACTTTCTTATAAAAGTTATGCTCAAAATTAAATAAACATAATGTTAAATCAATATATGCTTGAATCGATTTGATTCTTCCTTGTCTCCATCCCCAAACAGAAGGACTAACTATTTGAATATTTTTATTATTACTTTTCTTTTTAAGAGCTTTATGTATCCCCATGTTAAAGTCTGGTGAATCAATGCCTATAAAAAGATCTATTTTCTTATCAATAAAAAGATTTATTAAATTCTTTCTTAGGCCCAATAGTTTGAAGATTTTTAGTAAAGGATCCAAAAGACCCATAACATTAATTTCTGAGAAATGAAAAGAAGAGTTAAGACCTAATTTTTCTAATTTTGGTCCACCTACTCCATATAAATTTATATCATGATATTTTTTTAGTTCTTTTATAAGTCCTGCGCCAAGCGTGTCACCAGAATGTTCTCCGCAAACTATTCCAATGTTAAGAACATCTTTGTTAGACACTTATCTTAGAATTCCTCTTTCAGACATCTCTAAAGAGTTTATAAATATATCTAAAAAAGAATCATTATGATCTTTATTAAGTTCCTTTGATTTTTTAATAGCGTCATCAATTTTTAAACCTTTCCTGTAGACAAGCTTGTAAGCTTTTTTAATAAGGGATATAGAATCAGCGCTAATATCGTTTCTTGCCATTCCAACTGAATTTAATCCTATTATTCTTGCAGGATCAGCCGCAACTTTTACGAAAGCTGGAATATCCATATTTATTGAAGTATTCATCCCGATAAATGAGTAATCGCCTAAATTACAAAATTGGTGAACGGTAGTTAAAGCTCCAATTGTAATATTATTTCCAACTCTAACATGTCCAGCTATACCGGCATTATTTGCAAAAACATTTCCATTTCCAACTTCACAGTCATGAGCAACATGCGAATATGCCATCAAAAGATTATCAGATCCAATAGATGTCAAACTTTTATCTTGCACAGTTCCTCTATGAACAGTTACTCCTTCTCTGAAGATATTTCTATCTCCTATTTCAAGTTTTGTCTTTTCGCCTTTAAATTTTTTATCAGGAGTATCCTCTCCTATTGTAGAAAATTGATAAAAAACATTATCTTCACCAATTGTTGTGGGCCCTCTAAGAACAACATGACTCAATAACTTTGTGCCTTTTTTAATTTCAACATCTTCGTCAATTATGCAGAATGGACCAATTTCTACTGAATCATCTATTTTAGATTTATCATGAATGATTGCCGTTGAATGAACTTTCATACTGCCTTCCTATCTGCACACAAAATAACTGCAGAACAAACTAATTCCTTATTTAATTCAGCCCTGCAGTCAAATTTCCAAATTCCTCTTTTTTCTCCAAGAACCTTGCTATAGATATCTATAGTATCACCTGGTCTAACTCTTTTTCGAAATCTTACTTTATCGACTCCTGCTAATACGTAAATTGAACCCTCCTCAGGTGTTTTACCCATAGTTACAAAACCAAGTATTCCTGATGCTTGCCCCAAAGCTTCGATAATTATTACGCCAGGAAAAATGGGATTATCAGGAAAATGACCTTCAAGAAAATATTCATCATTTGTAATAATCTTTCTTGCATGTATTTCATTATTTATATCAATATTTATAACCTCATCTATGAAAAGAAAAGGTTCTCTATGAGGAAGATATTTTTTAATATCATCTTTCGAAATTTTCATTTTATTTGCTAAGTTTTTTAATCAAAACTGATGATTTAGCCCAATCTTTATGCTCTTGTGCTGGCATTATGCCTACATAATTTCCTGGCTCAGTAATATTTTTTGTAATCAAAGTATGGGCTCCGATAGTGACGTTGTCACAAACTTCTAGATGGCCAAGAACTCCAGATAAACCGCCCATTTGAAAATTTTTACCGATTTTTGTAGAGCCTGCAATTGCGCATGAAGCAGCTATTGCTGAATTTTCACCAATAATTACGTTATGTGCAATATGAACTAAATTATCAAGAATTACTCCATCATGAATTTCAGTATTATCTAAAGCCCCTCTATCAATTGTACAATTTGCTCCAATTTCAACATTTCTTCCTATGTTAAGTTTGCCTAATTGTTTTATTTTTACATATCCTTTTTTTGTTGGTGCAAATCCAAATCCATCTGATCCTAAAACAGCTCCATTTTGAACAACAGTATCAGAAGCAATGTTTACATCTTTAACGAGAGAACAGTTTGAATGAATAATAACATTTGGTCCTATATTACAATTAGGCCCAATATTGCAATTAGGTCCTATGTATACATCTTTATGAATTGTTGCTTTATCAGAAATTACAGAGGATTTATGGATAAAAGGAATTTTTATATCGCTATCTTCTTCAAATAAATTTGAGATTTTTGCATACGTTAGATAAGGATCATCCGTTTTTAAATAATTAAAATTTTTATCGTCCTCAAAATCATTATGGACGATAACTGCACAGGCTTTTGAGGACTTTAGCGAAGAGGAATATTTATTATTTGATAAAAAAGTGATGGAAGATTTCGATGAATTTTTAATGGAAGACAAGTTATCAACCACACAATTTTCATCTCCAACTATTATTGAATCAGTTGCGTTTGCTAATTCTTTAAGAGTAAAGCTTTTCTGCTCTGACACTACTAATCAGTCTGCGATGAAGCCTCAGAAGCGGCAACATCAAGCATTGACGTAACATCATCAGTAAGATCTAGGGCAGGATCACTAAAAAGCAAAGCTTCATTTTTTGAAAGCAGAACTTTAATTTGTTTAGCAGCTATCAATTCACCAATAATTTTTTGCATCGCCGGTCCAGTGTCATTAAAAATTTTTGCAGCAGTTTCCTCTTGTGCTTGTTGAATCTTGCCTGCTAAAAACTCAAGATCTTGTCCTTTTTCTTGAATATCTCTCTGCATTTCAGCAACTTGTTCTTGAGACAGTGTTTCAAAGTCTTTCTGTAACTTTTCAGCCATAGCTTGTCTATCTGCTTGTATTGATTTTGCTTCTTCAAGATTTGATGAGTAATCTGGATCTTCTTCCAATGCCTTAAATGCATCTGCTGCTGACTGAGTAGATAATACAGCCGTTCTCATATCAATAACCGCAATACCGTCCATTGCAATCAATGGAGTTGCAATTAAAATTAAGGATAGCAAGTAAATTTTTATCATATTTTTCATAATTACACCTTATTGGATTTGACCATTTTATATTAACTAGAAAACATTTCCTACTGTAAATTGGAATTCTTCTGTTCTCTCCTGAGGTCCGGCATTGGTTGGTTTTGATATTGCCAAACTCAAAGGTCCAAATCCAGTAATCCAAGTTACACCAACACCATATGAATATCTTAGGTCTTCAAGCGCTGGTTTATAACAGTTAATTTGATAATCTTTACAATTATCAGAAAACACATTTCCAAAATCGAAGAAAAAAGCTGATCTAAGAGACCTTTGATCTTCGATAAATGGAAGTTTAAATATTAATTGTAAGCTGCCTTCAACCTTAATGTTTCCTCCAATTGGTCTATCTCGGTACCTTGATGTAGAACCAGCATATGGATTAAGGTATGGTGCGTCTAATTCACCATCACCATCGATATCAATGAGATTTGGACATGTTTCTTCTTCATAGTTAAATTCATAACAAGGCGCATCTGTACTTCTTGGACCAAGAGTATTTGATTCAAATCCTCTTAAAGATCTTGGTCCACCCGCATAAAAGTTTTGGAAAAAAGGTGTTTCTTCAGTATCACCATAAGCATCCAAATATCCCAATTCGCCACTAAATCCAAAAACGAGGTTGGATGAAATCGGTCTATAGTATCTTTGTCTAACGCTTGATCTGTAATAACTTAAATCGCTTCCCGGAACAGTGGTACTTAAACTTAAAACTGTTGATGAGCCGGCTGTTGGAAACAATCCTCTATTTAATGTCACTCTTTGCCATGTAAATTGAGCAGAAAGTGTTTCGAAAACATTTCCCTCAGCAGATACAAAATCATATATTTCTCTAGCAGGAAGAGTTCCAATATCTATATCAGTTTTATCATATGTAAGATTAAACCCCAATCTTGTTATATCTGATGTTGGATAACCAAATTGAGCTCCGAATCCGTTTGAGTTTGTTAGATAATTTGCCACGTTAAACTCGCCATAATCTGTTTCTCTAAAATAGAGGTTATAGCCAAGACTTACGCCATCTTTTGTTGCATATGGATCCATGAATGATAAGTTATACATCTCACTATATATATTTTTGTTAATTCCAATGCCTACCGTATTACCTGTACCTAGAAAATTTTGCTCCTGAAGATTAAAACCAAGCATCAAACCAAAATCACTATATCCAATATTGCCTCCAACACTTCCAGTTGTCTCTTCATCAACGCTATAGACGATATCTATTTGGTCTTCTGTTCCAATAACTGGAATAGTCTCAACGTTTACCTCTTTAAAATATCCAAGTCTTTCCAACCTTACCTTTCCGGCTTCAATACTATTGTCTGAGGTCCATGCACCCTCGAATTGCCTCATTTCTCTTCTTAAGACGTGATCTTGAGTAACATTATTACCAGTAAAAAGAATTTTTCTTGTATATGTTTTGTTTCCAGGGACAACAGTAAAAGTTAGCTTTACCTCATTTGAGTCGTCAGTGGTTTCAGTATTTCCATTGACCTCAGCAAATGCGTAACCCCTATTACCTAAAACATTAACAAAAAATTCTTCTATTCCTGTTATTTGTGCCTGAGAATAAGTTTGGCCTTTAAGACTGTTAACAATTTCAATGTATACCTCCTCTTCAAATGGTATTTCTCCAATGACATCGACATCATCAATTATGTACTTATCACCCTCATTGACGTTATAAGTAATGAAGATTGATTTTTTATCTCTTGATAGGCTTATTTGCGAAGATTCAATTGAAAACTTTAGGTATCCTCTGTCTCTGTAATATGATTCTAAGCTATCTAAATCACCAACAAGCTTTTCTCTTGAATATTGATTATTACTTGATAAAAAAGAAAAGAATGAACCTTCAGACAATTCAAAACTATCAAGCAATTCATCATCAGTAAATGTTTCATTACCAATTATTGAGATCTTTTTTATTTTTGCACTGTTCCCTTCATCAACTTCAATACTAATTTCAAGTCTATTTCTTGGTTTAAGTATTTCATTAATCTCTACATCAGCGCCATATCTTCCATTTGAGGCATATGATCTTACAAGTTCTGATTTTACTTTCTCAAGTGTTGATCTTTTATAGACCTCTCCTTCTTTGATACCAACTCCATCCAAGCTTTCTAAAAGCTGTTCAGTCTTGAGAGCTTTATTGCCAGAGATTTCAATTGATGATATTGACGGCCTTTCAAGGACAGTAATTATTAAAGTATTTCCATCTTTACCTATTTGAATATCGTCAAATTGTTCAGTTGAGAAAAGAGATCTTACAATGTCATTGGATTTCCTAATATCAATCCTATCTCCAACACTAATAGGTATTACATTAAAGATGCTTCCAGTAGAAACTCTTTGAAGTCCAATTATTCTGATATCGCTCACTAAGAATTCATCAAATGCATGAAGATTGAGTGTGAGCAGAAATGATAAAAAAATAAGCTTTAGATTTTTCATTTGCATTGCCTAAAGGAATCTTGATATATCATTAAAAATGGCAAAAACCATTAACATTACAACAATGGCTGCTCCGCCAGTGTAAATTATATTTTCTGCTTTTTCTGGTAATGGCTTTCCTCTTATTGCTTCAATTCCCAAAAGAGTGAGCTGTCCTCCATCTAAAACTGGTATTGGAAGCAGATTTAGCACTGCTAAACTTATACTCAATAGAGCCATCAAATACATGAAGGGTAAAAATCCTGCTTGTGCAGTATTTCCTGCCATCTGAGCTATGCCAATTGGGCCACTTAGATTTTCGGTACCCATATTTCCTGTAATCATTTTTCCTATGAATTGAAGAGTTTTCAAACTTAAGTTATATGTTTCGTAAATGCCTTTTGAAACTGACTGTGCAAGGCTTCTTGTTGTTCCAAAAGAAACTCCTAAAACCCCAACAGTCTTATTTTCTTGAATCTGAGAACCAATGTTTACTGGAAGGTAAATAATTTCTCCATCTCTATCTATTTTGAATTCAACATAATTATTTGGATTTTCAGAAACCTGTTTTCGAATATCTGAAGCAAAGTTAACATTTGCATCGCCTATTTTTAATATCCTGTCGTTTGACATTAATCCTGCATTATCAGCAGACCCACCAGAAATTACTTTGCCAATAATTGGTTGCATTAAATATGAAATACTGACCCCGAGATATTCCAAGGGATTGCTTTGAGACTCAGAAGTTGGTAAAAAATTTTGTACTTGTACAGCAACATTAGTAGAATTTTCATAGCCATCTCGAACTACTTCAAAATTCAGATCACCTGTATATCCAGCATAACTTAGCAATTCTAGATTAATGTCTTTCGCCTCTTTAACAGACGTATTGTTAATTGATAATATTTTATCGTTAACCTCAAAGGATTCATCGGAAGAGTAAACCACTTGTTGATCAGCAGAATTTACCACAGGAACAATTTGTGGATCGATGGTGTTAAAAAAAATAGCCGTAAAAATAAATATTGATAATAAAAAATTTGCTAATGGGCCAGCGAACATTATCGATGCTCTTTGCCACTTTGGTTTAGAGTCAAAAGTATTTTTTAATTGTTCTTTGGTTAATTCATTCGATATGTCTGGTTCAAGTTCGATTAATTTATTTGTTATCATTGAGACATAACCGCCAAGTGGTATTGCTGATAATGCGAATTCAGTTCCATGTTTATCATATTTTTTATAAAAAACTGGTCCCATACCTATAGAAAATCTTTGAACGTGAACCTTACACATTCTGGCAACAATAAAATGTCCAAACTCGTGAATAGTTACTAAAACTCCGAGCAGAACAGCAAAAGCTAATATGTATATTAAATACGTCATATGTGATTTATTCTAAGCAATCGATTTTACCACCTTCTTTGCATGAATGCGTGTTTGCGCATCAACCTCATTTATGGTTTCTATCGATACATTATTAGACAATATATTTTTGTCAAAAGTTCGATAGATAACTTCATAAATCTTATCAAAGCTTATTTCTTTTTTTAAAAAGCTTTCTACAGCAACTTCATTAGCAGCATTAAATACAGTGCCGAGTAATCCACCTTTATTACATACCTCTCTTGCTATATTTTGAATCTCCATTCTGTCAGAAGGAAACTTCTGAAAAAATAAATTTAAATTATTAAAGTCTAAATTATTAAAATCTATTGATAATCTATTCTCATTCGAAAGCGCATGAGCTATAGGGACCCTCATATCAGGAGCACTCATCTGGCATATACTTGATCCGTCTACAAATGTAACTATTGAATGAATCACACTTTGTGGATGAACTACTAAATCAAAGTATTTTTCATCTAAATTAAATAAATATTTTGCCTCAATTAATTCTAGACACTTATTAACTAAAGTAGCAGAATCGATTGTAACTTTGCTTCCCATTTTCCAATTTGGATGATTAAGAGCTTCTTCGATAGTGACATGTTTTAATTCTTTAATAGGAGTATTAATAAATGGTCCGCCTGATGCTGTGATCGTAATGTTTTTTACATCTTCTGTGCCCTTCTCACCAGATAAACATTGGAAAATTGCATTGTGCTCACTATCGATTGGGATAATTTCAGTATTATTCTCTTTTGCTAGAGGTAAAATTAAATCTCCGCCTGCAACAATACTTTCTTTATTTGCTAATAAAATCTTTTTTCCTGTCTTGGATGCAATATAAGCAGATTTTAAGCCTGCAAATCCAGATGTAGCACATACAATAATATCGAAATCATCTTTATTAATAAGTCTCTCAAGTTCCTCATCACCATTTAAATATCTTCCTTTATCTTTATTACAAAGACTTTTAAATGAATCATGATCATCAACATAAACGTAGTCAGGTGAATATTCTTTCAATATTTCTTGATATCGTAAAACATTTTTGTTGAATGATATGCCAAGTAAATTTAATGATTCTTTATTTTGAGAAATGACATTGAGAACACTTTCTCCAATGCTTCCTGTAGCTCCTAATAAGAGAATATTCATCATAATAATAAAATTAATATTGGAGTTGTAATAAGATGAGAATCTACTCTATCTAAAATTCCTCCATGGCCAGGAAGAATTGAACCTGTGTCTTTTACTCCTGACTGTCTTTTGAAAAAGCTTATTAATAAATCTCCAATGAATGCCAAAAATCCTCCCAACATAAAAATAAGTGCTAGAAAATTAATTTCAAATATATGGCCTGCCATTAATCCAAAAATTATTGATCCAATCATACCTCCAACCAAACCTTCAAGAGTCTTATTAGGACTAATCTTTTTTACTATAAAATTAGCTCCAAACTTAGATCCAATGACATAAGCAAATGTATCAAAAATTGCTGTATTCATGATAATTAATCCATATAAAAGATAAAGATTTTCATTTAACAAAACATAAAGGATTGAAGACGAACCGAAACCAAAAATAATAAACAATCCCAATAAAAGATTTTCAAATTTATTTGTTACCCATTCAAATATTCCTAAAAGACAAACAAAGGAAATTGCTAATGAAAAAATCCAGATATTTTCTAAATAAATGATTAAAAATATAATAAGTACTAATAAGAAGGATGTAGCAAGTCTTGTAAGCATAGTATTCATTTTCTTTTACCAAATCTTCTTTTAATATTTTTAAAATTATCAATGCATTTTAAAAAGTCTTTTCTATTAAAATCAGGCCAATATTTCTCAATGAACATTATTTCAGCATATGCAATTTGGTAAAGAAGAAAGTTGCTTACTCTCTTATCACCACCAGTTCTTATTAATAGGTCTATGTCTTCAACAGGAACGGATGATGCATCATGTAACACTTTTTCATTAATATCTTCTAATTTAATTTGTTTAGCCATAACACTTGATGTTATTTTTCTAGTTATATCAACGATATCTTGCTTACCTCCATATCCAAGGGCAACATTCAAGTCTAGCTTGCTTTTTTTTATGCGTGTTTCTTCTTCTGCATAAGCTATTTTATCAATAACTTTTTTACCAAAGTCATCAGTATGTCCAAAAAACTTTAGCCTAACTCTCTGTTCTTTTAATTCAGGAACTTGATCGTTGATTGCATCAATAACTAATTTTTTAATAGCGGTAACCTCAGTTTTAGGTCTTTTCCAGTTTTCAGTGCTAAAAGCATATATTGTTAAAGATGATAGGTCTTGCTTGACTGATTCCTCAACTATGTCTTTTACAACGCTCACTCCTTTCTTATGGCCTTCACTGATTTTTAATGAGTTTTTGATAGCCCATCTTCCATTGCCGTCCATAATTATACCGACATGTTTTGGCGTTTTTGTTTTGCTAGAATTAGCCATATTAGGCCGCTAAATTTCGAGTAGATCTGATTCTTTATTTTTTAAATCTGAATCAACAATTGAAATGAATTTGTCAGTTTCTTTTTGAATTAAATCTTCTATTCTTCTCAACTCGTCTTCTGAAATTTCAGATGATTGTTGTTTTTCTTTTGCTGCCTGATTAGCATCTCTTCTAATATTTCTAATCGAAACTCTTGAATTTTCAGCCTCTGCTCTTGCTTGTTTGATGTAATCCTGTCTTGTTTCTTCTGTTAATGCAGGCATAGTCACTCTTATTAGATCACCACTTGTACTTGGGTTAAGACCAAGGTCAGAGTTTAAAATTGCTTTCTCTATTTCAGGTATTAAATTTTTATCCCATGGTGATATAACAATAGATCTGCCTTCTTCAATGCTTATATTGGATGTTTGATTAATCGGAGTCATGCTCCCATAGTAATCAACGTTAACGTCATCAAGTATTGCTGGATTCGCTCTTCCAGTTCTTATTTTGTTAAATGCACTTCTAAGAGCGGATAATGATTTATCCATTCTTTGCGATACATCATTTAATAAATTTTCCATATTAAGATATAAGTGTACCTATTTTTTTACCACAAATTATGTCTTTTAATGCACTGTGATTATTCACGTTAAAAACATTTATAGGCAGTCCATGGTCTCTTGCTAAAGTAAGTGCGGTAGCATCCATAACTTTTAAATTTTTTGATATAGCGTCATCAAATGATAGAGAATCAAAAAATTTTGCATCTTTATTTATTTCGGGGTCAGAATCATAAACTCCATCAACTCTTGTTGCCTTCAACATAAGGTCAGCCTGAGTTTCTATTGCTCTTAAGCATCCAGCTGTATCTGTTGTAAAAAATGGATTTCCTGTTCCGGCAGTAAAAATTACAACGTATCCGTCACTTAATAATTGAATGGCTAATCTTCTATCGTAATGTTCAACAATACCAGACATAGATATCGCAGACATAACTCTTGTTTTAATTCCAGCCCTTTCCAGTGAATCTCTTAGTGCGATACCATTCATAACAGTTGCTAACATTCCCATGTGATCACCAGCAACCCTATCCATTCCAGCTTTATTTAATTTTTCTCCTCTGAAAAGATTTCCACCACCTATAACAATACCAATTTCTGCATCCATTTCTTTGCAAGACTTAACTGAACTTGCCATATTGTCTAATATCTTTGGATCAATGCCTTGTTTATCATTTCCAGCAACGGACTCTCCACTAAATTTAAGAAGAATTCTTTTATGCTCTAACTTTGACATATTTTATTTTAACTGTTCTGCAACCTCTTCAGCGAAATCTTTTGTCTCAACCTCAATTCCCTCACCAACTTTAAGTCTAGCGAAAGAAACAATGGTTGCACCATCTTTTTCTAGATACTCTTGAACTGTAATGTCAGGATCCTTAACAAAATTTTGAGAAATTAATGAGACTTCTGATAAGAATCGTTTTATCTTTCCTTCAACCATCTTGTCCATGATTTCCTGTGGCTTACCAGAATCCTGAGCTTGATTTTGATATATTGCTTTTTCTCTTTCGAGAACATCTTGATCTATGTCATCTTGAGATAAACATAAAGGGTTAAAGGCTGATACATGCATTGCAATATCTTTTGCTATGTCATTGCTACCGTCTTTAACAACTACCAACGAACCAAGCTTTGTGTCTGAGTGTATATAAACTCCAATATCCATACTGGAATCATATTCAAGTGTCACAACCCTTCTAATTTGAATATTTTCACCAATGGTTTGAACTAATGTTTTTCTGTCCTCTTCTAACGAAGATTCTACAAGAGTTGATGTATCAAAAATTTTATTTTTTGAAACATATTCTTTTACTTTTTCACCAAATGACAAAAAGTTTGCATCTTTTGCTGCGAAATCTGTTTCAGAATTTAACTCTACCAAAGTTGCATAGTCCTCATTCACAGATGCAACAAGAATTCCATCTGCCGCAACTCTTGAGGATTTTTTTTCAGCTTTGAGCGCGCTATTTGACCTTAAAAGATCTAGAGCTTTCTCTATGTCACCCTCACATTCAACAAGTGCTTTTTTGCAGTCCATCATCGCTACACCAGTCATATCTCTTAACTCTTTTACTTGTGATGCTTTTATTTCCACTTTTATTTATCCTCTTCATTGGAATCTTCAGGTGAAGTATCGTCAGAAACTTCCTGATCAGCCTCTGTTGATTCCTTATCAACTTCTGCTTCTTTTTCAGATGAATCATCAGCCTTTGGAGCATCCTCAACTAATTCAGGATTATCCTCATCTGACCCTTTTGAATCATCTTTTTTAACTTTTTGTATAACAGGTGCATCAGATTTTGGTGCAAATCCTTTTGAAGACTCTATTCCCCTAGCGCAGGCATCAGCGATAACTTTTGTAATTAGCCTGATTGACCTTATTGCATCATCGTTTGCTGGAATAATTGTATCAATACCATCCGGATCAGAATTTGTATCAACTATTCCAATAACTGGAATACCCATTTTCTTAGCCTCAAGCACTGCAATTTTTTCATACTTTACATCAACAACAAAAATAGCATCAGGCAAACCTTTCATGTCTTTAATTCCGCCAACGCTTGCTTTTAATTTTGTATATTCTTTTTGAATTTCAACTGCTTCTTTTTTGATTAATTTTTCAATCCTTCCAGAAGAAATCATTTCTTCAATGTCTATTAGTCTTCTTATGGAACCTCTTATTGTTTTCCAATTAGTAAGAGTTCCACCTAGCCATCTTTTATCAACATATGGCAATCCGATTTGAGATGCCTCTTCCTTAATCGTCTTGCTTGCAGATCTTTTTGTACCAACAAATAGAATTTTGTTTCCCTTAGAACATATATCCTCTACTTTTGATGCAGCAGCACTTAAATGTTCTTGAGTAATCTCAAGGTTAATAATGCTAATTTGTTTTCTGGTATCAAAGATAAACTCATCCATTTTAGGATTCCAGAATCTTTGTTGATGACCGAAATGAACTCCTGCCTGAAGCAGGTCTTTAATTGATACTATACTCAATTTATATCTCCTTTGGGGTTATTCTCCGACTCTTAGTAAAGCAAACTTTATAAGCACCCCACTTTACAAAACAAGAATCTTCGTGGTTAAAGTTTGTGTATTCTATAGAAAAATTCTTTGTTTTTAAAGTTTTGATTCAATTAATAATTTTTTTAAAGCTATACAATTCTGGTTGAAGCTTAATAATTCTTCTTGCGCAATAAATTGCTCCATTTCCAAATACATCTCTAGAAATCGCACTGTGTTTAAAAATATAAGAAACATCATCCTCTGTGAAAGTGATTTTATGAATTCCGCTAATATCATCCTCTCTGTAAGAAACTGTTTTGGCTAAATTAATATAATTATTTTTATCCTCATTTTTAATAAGATTTTCAATTTCAATAGCAGTTCCAGATGGTCTATCCAGCTTCTTTGAATGATGTGTCTCTTCAATTAAACAATTCAAATTTTTATTATTTCCTTTTATGAATTTTTTTAAAGACTGTTTTAACTGATGAATGCCGATACTCATATTTGCAGCAAGAACAATAGGTAGAATTTTTGACGCTTTACTAATTTCATCTAACATCTCTTTTTCAATACCGGTAGTTCCAATGACCATAGGAATATTATGTTTCAAACAATTATTAAGAATTTTTTGAGTGGATGAAGGATGAGAAAAATCAATTACAACATCAGCTGAGCTTAGGTTATCTGTGACTTGAAATTCCGGTTTATTTTGAATTAAATTGATTAAAGTTGTGCCCATCCTTCCGGATATTCCATTTATATACAATTCAATCATTTTTAATTTTAGAAATTGCTTTTAGGAAGGTATCCGTACCTGGATAGTTTTTAGATTTATCTAAAGAAGCACTTAACTGGTTCAAAAGTTTGATTTGCTCTTTATTTAAATTTGATGGTGTCTCAACAACAACTCTGCATAATATGTCACCTCTTCTTCTATCTCTTACTACAGAGGCTCCCTTTCCTTTTATTCTAAATACTTTTCCAGTTTGAGTATTTGCAGGAATTTTTAATGATATCGATTTCTCTAATGTTGGTATCTTAATAGAGCCTCCGGTTACTGAAATTTCAAAAGGTATAGGAGCCTCGATATATAAATGCCTTCCATCTCTCTCAAAAATTGGATCATTGTTTACTCTAATAGCGACGTATAGATCTCCTGACTGACCTCCCTTCATCCATTCACCTTCGCCAGACAGTCTCACTTTATCTCCATTATCAACTCCAGCAGGAATATTTACTGAAAGAGTTTTATTATCTTTGGTTGCTCCGGCACCTCTGCATGTCCTGCAAAGATTCTTAATAACTTGTCCATTGCCAGAACAAACGTTGCAGGTTTGTTGAACTGAAAAAAATCCTTGTTGCATTCTGATCTGTCCAGATCCTCCACAATTTGAACAAGTGATTGGGCTAGATCCTTTTTCAGATCCAGAGCCAGAGCAATCTGAGCACTCTGTATGTGATGGAATTTTTATTTTCTTTTGAATTCCCAATACAGCTTCTTTTAGATTCAAATCAAGATTGTATTGAAGGTCTGAACCTCTTCTTTGTCTTCTAGACTGAGATCTGGTTCCAAAAACGTCACCAAAAATATCACCAAAAATATCATTAATATTTATATCATTGAAATTAGGCCCTCCGCCTCCCATACCTTCAACACCAGAATGACCGAATTGATCATATGCAGATTTTTTTTGTGGGTCTGAAAGGACATCATAGGCTTCAGCAGCTTCTTTAAACTTTTCTGCTGCCTCAGGATTATCTGGATTTCTATCTGGATGGTATTTCATTGCCTTCTTTTTGAAGGCTTTTTTCAGCTCATTTGATGAAGCATCACGAGAGACTTCAAGAGTTTCATAATAGTCTCTCTTAGACATAATAAATCTTTACTTTTCTTCTTCTTTGACTTCCTCAAATTCAGCATCAACAGTATTTTCAGATGATTCATCTTCGCCAGCATCAGTCTGAGTCTGCTCTTCTGGGCTTTCCTGTTTGTATAGTTTTTGAGTAAGCGGCGTTAAAACATCGTTTAAATTTTTTGTTGCTGATTCAATAGCTTCTATCTCCTCAGATGCAATAGCTTCTTCTAATCCTTTGAGTGCTTCTTCAACTTGATTCTTTTCATCATCTTCAAGCTTATCTTCAGATTCTTCGATTGTTTTTCTTGTTGCATGAACTAGCATGTCAGCATTGTTTTTTGTTTTTACAAGTTCTTCAAACTTCTTATCATCTTCAGCGTTTGCTTCAGCATCTTTTACCATTTTCTCTATATCTTCATCAGATAGACCACTGGATGCTTTGATAACAATTGATTGTTCTTTACCAGTATTCTTATCTTTTGCTGATACATTTAATATTCCATTAGCATCAAGGTCAAACGATACTTCTATTTGCGGGACACCTCTTGCTGCAGCAGGTATATCAGTTAAATTAAACTGACCTAAAGATTTATTTTGAGCAGCTTGTGTTCTTTCTCCTTGAATAACATGTACTGTTACAGCTGTTTGATTATCTTCAGCTGTTGAAAATACCTGAGATTTTTGAGTCGGAATTGTTGTATTCTTTTCAATTAATGGTGTAGCTACACCGCCCAAAGTTTCTATACCAAGTGTTAGTGGAGTAACATCTAAAAGTAACACATCAGTGGTGTCACCTGATAAAACAGATCCTTGAATTGCAGCACCCACAGCAACAGCTTCATCAGGATTTAGATCTTTTCTAGGATCTTTTCCAAAAAAATCTGCGACCTTCTTCTGAACAAGTGGCATTCTTGTTTGACCACCAACAAGTAAAATCTCGTTGATATCTCCCTTCGCAATTTTTGCGTCCTTAAGTGCTAGCTTGAGAGGTTCCAAACTTTTATCAACTAGATCTTCTACAAGCGATTCTAATTTAGCTCTAGTAATTTTATGAACAAAATGTTTTGGACCAGAACTATCAGCAGTTATGTATGGTAAATTAACTTCTGTTTGTTCGGATGATGATAATTCTATTTTAGCTTTTTCAGCTGCCTCTTTTAATCTTTGAAGAGCGAGAGGATCACTTTTTAAGTCAAAACCAGATTCCTCTTTAAACTTATCGACAAAATAATCAATTAATCTTAAATCAAAATCCTCGCCACCTAAGAATGTATCACCATTAGTCGATAAAACCTCAAACTGATGTTCGCCATCTACATCAGAAATTTCAATGATAGAAATATCAAAAGTACCTCCACCTAGATCATATACTGCAACAGTTGAATCTCCTTTTCCTTTATCAAGACCGTATGCAAGTGCTGCAGCTGTTGGTTCGTTAATAATTCTTTTTACATCTAAGCCAGCAATTTTGCCTGCATCTTTTGTTGCTTGTCTTTGTGAATCATTAAAGTAAGCAGGAACAGTTATTACAGCTTCTTTTACTTCATGCCCAAGATAATCTTCTGCAGTTTTTTTCATCTTTTTGAGAACTTCTGCTGCAACCTGAGGTGGGGCAAGTTGTTTTTTTGATGCCTCAACCCAAGCATCTCCGTTATCTGCTTTAACAATCTTGTAAGGAACCATGTCAGCATCTTTACTTACAACTTCGTCATCAAATGTCCTACCTATGAGTCTTTTGATTGCGTACAAAGTATTTTCTGGATTAGTTACGGCTTGCCTTTTAGCAGGAAGTCCAACTAAAACTTCATCATTATCGGTATATGCGATTACAGAAGGCGTTGTTCTTGCGCCCTCAGCATTTTCAATAACTTTTTGTTGTTGGCCTTCAACTACAGCAACACAACTGTTAGTTGTTCCCAAATCAATTCCTATAATCTTTGACATATTCGTTCCTCTAATTTTTAATCACTGTTACTCTTGCAGGTCTCAATACTCTTGAATGTAATTCCCATCCTCTCTGAAAGATATTCCCAACAAAGCCATCTTTCTTGCTTTTATCTTTCTCCATTGAAACAGCTTCATGTTTTTCTGGATTAAATTCCTCATTATCCGGATAGATAGGTACCATTCCGAATTTATCAAGAGTAGATTCAAAAGATTTTAAAGTTAATTCAATACCTTCTTTATCCTCTTTTGAAGAATTATCTGAGAGATTGTTTAATGCATTCTCTAAATTATCAATTATAGGCAGCAGCTCCATAAGGAGTCTTTCTGTCCCATATTTGTGAGCTTTTTCGACCTCAGTTAATGTTCTTTTTAATGCATTATCAAGATCAGCATTAGCGCGAAGTAACAAGCTTTCAAGCTCCTCTTTTTTATCAACGAGCTCTTCATATGTTGGAGTTCCAACATCTTCGTTTTCCACCTGAGATTCTTCTATTGTCTCGGTATCTTCACTTATTTGAGAATCGTCTCCAGACCCATTTAGTGAAACCTCATCATCGAGAGGCTTGTCTTCAACTGATTTATCGTTTTCACTCATAAAAATATCCCTATAGCCCTTTATATAAGGATATTAATTATCAGTTCAAGAGGTTTTTGCTAATCTAATTTTTTAACATGAAGTACAAGATTATGGTCTACTAATTCATAACCAGCATCTTCAGCAATTTTATTAAGCTTTTCGATAAGTTCGGAATCTTGAAACTCTAAAACTTTTCCAGATTCAATATCAACCATGTGTTCGTGATCACCCAGTACCTCATAGACAGCAGTACTTCCTTCAAAATGATGTTTTTTAACCATGCCCGCAGCTTCAAACTGAGTTAGAACTCTATATACAGAAGCAAGACCAATGTTTTCTCCCCTGTTTAAAAGTTCTTTGTATATATCCTCAGCGCTAAAGTGTGCTTCTTCCTGGATAACTGTAGACTCAAGCACTTCCATGATTTTTACTCTAGGTAAAGTAGCCTTTAAACCAGCTTTTTTTAATTCTTTAGTTTGATTCATTTAATTTTAGTATAGTACAGATATCAAAATTATATTATGCTCAAGCTTTATTGAACATAACATTTGGAAAATATAATAAAATTTTATTATGAAAAAAGCCTCAATTAAAAATTTTTTGAGAAAATTTTTTGCAATTTTTTGCATAATTGTTGTTACATCTTGTTCATCATTAACTCCCTATAAGGTTCCGATTCTTCAAGGGAACATTTTTGATGAAGATGACATGTCAAAATTAAATGCAGGTTTAACTAAAGATCAAGTTCAGTTTATTTTTGGAACAGCTCTGATAAAAGATCCTTTTCATTCAAATCGTTGGGATTATTACTATTCTATTCAAGTTGGTGATGAGGTTTTAGATGAGATGAAGCTTTCCATAAATTTTAATGACGATGGTCTTGTAGATAGCTGGACCATCGAAAACTTATCTGAATAATTAAACACTTGAAAGTTTATCAATAAAAGCATCAATTAAGACTTCACAAAAGCTATCAATTACATTATCAGGCAGCAAATTATTCAATATTAATGGAAGTTCAAATTCTGCATGGAATTCAATTAGAGTCTCTAAATCATTTATATTAGATATGCTCCATTCCCCCTTAAAGAAATTAAATGGTCCCTCAACCTGTTCAATCTTAATGGTATTTTCTGATAAAACATTTTTTGATTTAATTAAGTAATCTCGAAACAATAAATTAAATTCTAATTGGCCAATTTCAAATTCTTTCTGTTTCTCAATAAGAACTGATTTTTTGCATCCTGGAATATATGAGGCATAATTTTCAAAGTTAGCAATTTGATTGAAGACCTTTGCAGAGTCTTCATTTACTGACTTAGAAAAATAAATTTTACGTGTCACTCTAGAGAATCTGTGAAATAAATATTGATGCAACACTTATCGGAGCTATATATTTTATAAAAAACCTCCACAGCTTATATATTATTGGATTTATATAACCTACTTCATTAGTAATTAGTTCTTTATTCATAAACCAACCTACAAATATTGCAATCATCATCCCTCCAAGGGGAAGCAATATTTGGTTAGCAATAAAATCCATGGAATCTAAAAAGTTTCTTCCAGGAGTAAGATTAAATTCAGATAAAAGATTAAAACTCAATGCCGTTCCAATTCCTAAACTCCATGCAAACAAAGAAATAGCTAAAGCTGCGTATTTTCTGGATAAAAATCCTTCTTCAGATAAATAAGCTACGCCAGGTTCAAGAAGAGAAATAGAAGAGCTTAGAGCTGCGATAGAAAGCAAGATAAAGAAAAAGGTGCCTATAATTTGACCAAACTGCATTTGATTAAAGGCAGATAACATGGAAACAAAAACGAGTCCTGGTCCACTATTTGGTTCTAAATTGAAAACAAAAATTATTGGAAATATGGCTAGGCCTGCCAACATGGCTACTAAAGTATCAAGAGAAGCAACTGTGAATGAAGTTGGAACCACTTTTTGATCTTTCGGCATATATGCCCCATATGCCATAATTGAGCCCATTCCCAGACTTAAACTAAAAAATGCTTGACCCATTGCACTTAAGAATGTTTCAGCCGTAACACTCGAGAAGTCTGGAGCAAATAAAAATTCCAACGTTCGAACGAATGCCCCGTTAAACATTGCATAAATAACCATAAATATTAGTAAAAATCCTAGCATTGGCATTAAGATTTTTACCATTCTTCCAATACCATTTTTTACACCGGCAGAAACAATCAAAAAAGTTAAAAGCATAAAAACTGTATGCCAAAATAAAAGATTCAAAGGTGATGCGATTACTGCTCCAAATTGATCAGATGAAGTAAGAACTTCAGATGGAAAAGCAGCAATAAATATATAATTTAAACAAATGCCAGCTATAACACTATAAAAGGAAAGAATAAGAACTCCTGCTGTAATTCCACTCCATCCAACAAGCCTCCAAAGAGAGGAAGAGTTTGAATCCAATGCAGTCCTCTTCATTGCATTTATTGGACTGTTTCCAGCTCTTCTTCCAATAATAATTTCGCTGATCATAATTGGAACACCAATCATGACAATGCATAATAAATAAATTAAAACAAAAGCGCCTCCGCCATTTGTTCCTGCTTTATAAGGGAACCCCCAGATATTTCCAAGTCCAACAGCAGATCCGGTTGCAGCAAGAATAAAAGTCCATTTTCCTATCCAAGCGCCATGAGATTTTAATTTTTTTTCCATAATTATAAATAAGGGTTGCTGTAGGGATTAATCCAATAGCCAGATGATATTAAAAAAGATATGCATACTAGTAAAGTTAAAATTTTTCTAAACTTTTTATAGTCAATATCCTTTTTTTTAAAATCTTCTGTAGATTTCTCAAATATGTAAAATAAATAAAAACTGATTATTGATAACATCAAAGAAGTTAAAATTAGTTTTAAATATGTTAATAATAAAATCAAACAACCAAGCAAACTAAAACCAATTCCAATAGATAAATTAAATTTTTGATCTTTTTGATCGTCTCTCCATCCCCAGGCAAAACCTCCTAAAAAAGTTAATATTATTGCGCCATAGCCTAGTTGAAAATATATAAGAGTCTTGCTTATATCTCCTCCTATAATCCAAGGTATAAGAGAAAATACAGCAAATGGAAGAAAGCCTACATATCCATAGGTAGATTTGATATTGGTTATATTCAATTTATTTCTTTAAAGTTATTGCACTTAGTTCCTTAGAATACATAATAAAGTATGTCTAAAGAAAAACCTTCTTTAATTGTAAAGAATAAAAATGCTTCAAGAAACTATAAATTGAATGAAAGTTTTCAGGCAGGAATTGTTTTAGAGGGCTGGGAAGTTAAGTCACTGAGGCAATCTAAAGTAGATGTCAAAAACTCATACGTAAACATAAAAAAAGGTGAGGCATGGTTGATTGGAGTCAAAATTGATAGCCCTCCTTCATTGAAACAAGAAGGAAAAGATACAACTAAATCAAGAAAACTTTTGCTGAACAAAAAAGAAATTGAAAAAATTGAAAGATTGAAAGGTGAAAAAGGTCTTACTTGTGTTCTGACTAAAATTTATTGGAAAGATAATTTAATTAAATGTGATATTGCAATGGGTAAAGGTAAAAAATTTAAAGATCAGAGAGAAGATATCAAAAAAAGAGACTGGGAAAGAGATCAAGGCAGAATTCTTAAAAATTCAAGAAGATTTTCATAATCGAATCAAAAAATATATTGATGTATAATTCATCCTCCTAAGGGGGCGAATAGGGTTCGACGTTTCTACTGGACTCCGAAGCGCATGCCAAGATTGTAGTAATTCTTGTAAAACATACTACAAAAAAAATAGTTGCAAATAACGACAACTACGCTTTAGCAGCTTAATGCTAACCGATGCAAGAATTGACTGTGGTTTGAAGCATCGGCTAAATACACAGTCTAGCCAAGCTATATTGCTTGGATATAGTTTGGTAAAACTTAATCAAGCTAGCTTTTATACCCTGCTCTTCGGGTGATAAAAGTTAAAAATAATAGAATGAGCTATGCATGTAGAAGTTAGGCTGAAGGATTGACGGACGCGGGTTCAATTCCCGCCGCCTCCACCATTCAATATATCATTTCACAATTCTGTTCAAAATATATTAAAAGTAGTAATATGTGATTAATAAGGTTTACAAATTATTTTCGAATTTAAACTGTAAAGGGGGAACTTATGCAAAATTCAAAAAAATTATTTGTCCGGTGTCTTTCATTTCTTTTTATTTTTTATTCATTAAACATTGTCGCACAAGACAATAATGAATCTGTTGAGGAAGTGGTCGTTACTGGTTCATACATTAAAGCTAGTCCTACTGATGGAGCATCACCCGTTGAAATCATAGGTAGAGATGAAATTGATAACTTAAACGCAACTACAATAGCAGATATTACTGCAAACTTAGCTGTTAACTCTGGATCAGAAAATAATTCTGACTCATTTACACAGGGAGCAACTCAAGGAACATCAAATGTTAATTTGAGAGGTTTGGGTTTATCATCTACCCTAGTGTTGGTTGATGGCAAGAGGCATACTTTAGCAACAGCAACAGCTAATGATGGTAGCGTCTTCGTAAATACATCATCTATTCCAGTTATTGCATTAGATAGAGTCGAAGTTCTTAAAGAAGGTGCCGCATCTGTATATGGTTCTGATGCAGTAGCAGGTGTTGTTAACTATATTTTAAGAAAAGATTTTACAGGCTTAGAAGTTGAGGTTTCCTCACAAGAAGCAGATATTGGTGGTCAAACTGATGACAGAGTTGGTGTCATTTGGGGAGTTGAAAAAGGTAACAGCAATTATGTCATTGCACTTAGTCAACTTGATCGCTCACCTATGGCAGGAACTGAATTTGATCCAAGTTTAGCTCAATTAGGTATTAGTGGACTAGGTAACAGTTTCTTGCTATTTGGTCCTAGTACTGTGGCAAGTGGTCCATATGCAGGGACATACACACCATTCCAAAACGTTCCAGATGCGAATTGTATTGCGAATAAAGGTATCCTTATACCTCAGGCAAGTGGTTCACGTTGTGGTTTTGTTTTTGGGCCAAGATTTAATGTTGTAAATGACGAAGATCATATGAGCTTCTTTGCTTCAGCTACACATGAGTTAGATGATGGAACAACATTCAATATTAACCTTACACAAACAAATATTGATGTGAATGATAATCCTCAATCTCCATCTTATCCTGCATTATCTTATTTAAGTCCGTCACGAGCTATCTTGCCTGGACAAGCAGGAAATCCGTTTGGAGTGCCTTTATTATGGTTAGGAAGGCCTCTTGGTTCTTCTTTTCCATCTCCTAACGCACCTAGAGAAATTGAAGTGGAAAGATTATCTATGAGTGTGACAGGTGAATTTGATAATGGTTTTACTTGGGATTTTTCTATCACTAATAGTACTGACTCAGGTTATGGTAAACAACCAGATACGAGCACATCAAGATTTGCTGCTGCGATAGCAGGAAATGGAGGAGCATCTGGCAATCAGAGTTGGAATTTATTTGATCCCTCAGCTAACTCACAAGAGTTAATTAACTACATATCAACAGCTCAAGAAACATGGACTGATACTGAGTTATCAGTTCTTGACTACGTTGTCACTGGAAATGTTGGAAGCACTGATATTGCGGCAGGATTTCAATATCGAAATGAGTCTTTCCAAGTTGAGCGTGGTCCAGAATCAATTGCACAATTTGGACCTGATGGAAGTATTACTGTACCAGCTGACTTATTATTCTTAGGTGGTGGTCTTAATAGTGACGATAAAAGAGATGCAAAAGCACTATTTGTTGAAGCGTCAAATCAAGTATCTGATAAATTGGAATTAAGAGGTGCTATGAGATATGAGTGGCTTGAAAACGATAGCTCAGCCAATCCAAAAATTTCAGCTCGATATCAATTATCAGATAATGTGGTACTTCGTGCTTCGAAAAGTACATCATTTAGAGAAGCTTCCCTTGCACAACTATCATCCACAACTATCGGTCTTCAAGGAATTCAAGACTTTACTACTGCTGGTGCTCCAGTAGGTGGTGTTACTTTTATTAGGGTTGCTCAAGCAAACAATCCTGATTTAGATCCGGAAGAGTCAGACAACACCAATATTGGTGTGATTTGGACACCTAGTGATAGCCTTAACGTTAAGTTAGATTACTGGGCTATTGACTATACTGACTTAATCACCATAGAAAGTGCACAAGGTAAAGTTATCGCTAATCCATTGGATCCAGATGTTAAAAGAACTGTTGACGGAACTCTTGTAGGAGTTACAACAAGTTACTTTAATGCATCATCTGTTGATACAAAAGGTTTTGATTTAGAAATGACATATGACTTTGATACAGGCTTGGGCTCAGCTCAAGTTGGTTTGAAAGCAACACATATGCTTCAATATAAAATCCCACTTCAGACAGGTGAGGTAAAAGATGTTGTTGGATTATTTAATCATGATAACTTTGCCAGATCATTGCCTGATACCAAAATGGTTCTTCATGCAGCTATAGAAAATGGTAATCATTCTGCTGTAGCTTTTGGAAGATGGGTTTCAGAATATAAAACTACAAGACCATTAGATGCGGTTGCAACTGCAAGAGGGTTTTCAAATGACGTTGACAGTTTCTTTACTGTTGATCTCAAATACTCTTATAAATTTGATATGGATGATAGCAATCTTCGTCTAACATTGGGTCTTACTAATGCATTTGATGAAGAAGTTCCTCTTGTCTATGATGCCTCTAACTGGACATATGATCCTAAGCATCACGATCCTAGGGGTAGAATGGTCTATGTCGGTCTTAAATATTCTAGATAATTAGAATATCCTTAAAAAAGGCAGCTTTTAAGCTGCCTTTTTTATTTCATATAATTATCTTAAATGTAGACATAATGCGATTTCATTATTAAACTACGCACCTATTTAAATATTATGGCTAATTCAAAACAGGCAATAAAAAGAGCGAGACAAAATTCTGACAGATATAAGCTCAGACACGCTCAACGATCAGTTGTTAGAACCGCAGTTAAAGCTGTAAGAGCTGATATTGATTCAAAAGATAAAACGAAAGCTGCTGAATCATTCAAAAAAGCTCAAAAAGTAATTGATACGGCTGCTTCAAAAAGAGTGATTCATAAAAATGCGGCTGCACGAACAAAAAGTAAATTATCAAAAGCAATTAAAGAATTAAGTTAATTCACTCTTATTATTTAACACTTCAGTCTCTAAAGATTTCAGTAATTCATTAGTGCCCTTTCCAGTAGCTGCTGAAATAAAAAATATCTCATTTGATTTTATTTTAAGGTCTTGTTTGATTTCTGATTTGATAGACTCTATCTCCTCTATCTGAATCAGATCAATTTTGTTACAAATAATCCATGAAACTTTTTGAGTAAGGTCATCCTTAAATGAATCTAATTCGCTTTTAAGTAAAGTAATTTGTTTCACTGGTGATAGATTATCTGAATTATTTAAATCAACAAAAATTAGTAAAAGTCCTGTCCTGGAAATATGTTTAAGAAATTTAATGCCCAAGCCTGCACCCTCAGAAGCTCCTTCTATTAAACCAGGTATATCGGCAATGACATAATTTGATTGATTTCCTTTAATCGTACCCAAATTAGGTCTTAAAGTTGTAAATGGATAATCTCCTATTTTTGGTTTTGCTGATGAAACATGATTTAAAAATGTTGATTTTCCTGCATTTGGAAACCCAACTAGACCCACATCTGCTAAAGATTTTAATTCTAGTCTAATGGACCTTTTTTCACCCTCAAATCCAGGAGTAAATTTTCTTGGAGCTTGATTTGTGCTTGATTTGAATTTTGCATTGCCTAAACCTCCATCACCACCTTTAGCAATAATATACTCACCATTCT
Source organism: uncultured SAR86 cluster bacterium (assembly GCA_902631785.1). Taxonomy (GTDB): domain Bacteria; phylum Pseudomonadota; class Gammaproteobacteria; order Magnimaribacterales; family D2472; genus SAR86A. Next base: position 364,032 of record CACOZT010000001.1, on the reverse strand, counting down.
TTTTATTACAATCAATGAGCTCTTCACCTGTAATGTTATCGTATACGACTGTTCCTAATGGGACTTCGATATAAAGATCGTCTCCCGCAGCACCAAACTTATTTTTACCCGAACCTTTTTTACCATTTTTTGCATTAAAGATTTTTTTATTTTGAAAGTCTACTAGAGTATTAACATTTGTATTAACTTTGAAAAAAATATCTCCTCCTTTTCCGCCATCACCCCCATCTGGTCCTCCGAATGGAATATACTTTTCCCTTCTGAAACTTGATGCTCCAGAACCACCATCTCCTGCCTTAATTTCGAGATAGGCCTCGTCAATAAAATTCATTTTTATATGTTATTGAGGAATAACGTTTGCTGTCTTTCTTTTCTTAGGGCCTTTATACGTGAATTGAACAACACCAGCTGACTTTGCAAATAATGTATCATCTTTACCTATGCCAACGTTTAAGCCTGGATGAGTATTTGTGCCTCTTTGACGAATGAGAATTTCTCCAGCTTTAACTAGCTGGCCACCGAATCTTTTAACACCAAGTCTCTTGGAATTCGAATCTCTTCCATTCTTACTTGATCCACCTGCTTTCTTATGTGCCATTATTTAGTCTCTAGTTTAATACTTTTTATCTCAACCTGAGAATGTTTAGCTCTATGGCCTACTTTTCTCATGCTGTGCTTTCTTCTTCTAAAACGTAAAATTGAAATTTTATCACTTTTTACAATATCTTTTACTTCTGCAGTTACCTTCACATTATCAAGATATGGTTGCCCAACCTCAACATTGTCTCCATCAACATACAATAAAACATTGTCAAATGTAATTTTCTTACCAACGTCATCTTTCAATAAATCAATTGATAAAACCATACCCTTTTCAACTTTATGCTGTTTACCGCCTGTTTCTATAACTGCATACATAATATAATCCTTAAAAGCTCGCAAAATATACGCTTTAATGAAGAAATTATCAATACTTAAGCATAATTTTGCATGATAAATAAGACAATATGATGAAAAATATCGATATCTCAAAGGAATTAAAGATCGTTGAAAAATATATAAAAAAAGATCTTAATAAAGAAAAAACTATATCAGGATTGTATAAATATATTTTTAGATCAAGCGGCAAAAAAATGCGAGCAAGACTTAGTCTTATCTCTTCATCTGTTAAGAATCATAAAGACAGATTTAAACTTGCATCTATCATTGAGCTTCTTCATACCGCAACACTCGTTCATGACGATGTTGTAGATAACTCTTCTGTAAGACGCGGTGTTAAATCTGTACACAATGTGTGGACAAATTCGCATGGAGTTTTGATTGGAGACTATATATATTCAAAAGCTTTTATATTGATGGTTGAAATAGGAAAAAAAAATATTCTTAATGAGCTCGCTAATGCAACAAATGATATTTCTCAAGGTGAATTAATTCAATTAGATGCTATCAATAACGTAAAAATATCAATCAAAAAACTTAAAAAAATTAGTTATTACAAAACTGGTAGGCTATTTGAAGCTTCAGCGAGGACGGGCGCAATGCTCACCAGCACAAACAAAAATTACATCGACAACATAAGTGAGTGTGCTAAAAATTTAGGGATATTATTTCAAATTAAAGACGATTTACTTGATTATTCTTTTGATTTGAAAATTGGTAAGCCATCTTATCAAGATCTTAGGGAGGGAAAAGTTACCTATCCATTCTTTTATGCATACAAAAATAGTGATGCGCAAGACAAGAAAGAACTTATTAAGCTTTTAGGAAATAAAAATTTAAATCAATCAAAAGCAAAAACTCTTATTGAAAATTTAAATGGTATTAAAAAAACTGAACAACTTGCTAAAAAATATCATGATAAAACCATTGACTGCGCACAAAAGATAAATAACCTCTCTGTAAGAAAAGAAATGATAGAATTAGCGAATATGGCGCTTAAGAGAGATAAATAATGTTTAGTCCAAAGAATTCCTACAATAAAACTGAACTAATCGCATGTTCAAATGGAGAATTGTTTACAAAAGAAGGTGATGGACGATTACCTTCAGATCTCATGTTAATGTTTGACGAAATAGTAAATATTGATGATTTTTCTGGTAATTACAACAAAGGTTCAATTGAGGCTGTTCTTAACGTAAATCCAGATTTATGGTTTTTTAAATATCATTTTAAAGAAGATCCAGTTATGCCAGGGTGTCTCGGTTTAGATGCGATGTGGCAACTTCTCGGATTTTATCTTTTATGGACAGGTTTACCAGGAATTGGGAGAGCTCTTGGTGCTGAAAATGTAAAATTTTTTGGTCAAGTGCTTCCAAAGGCAAAAAAAGTTGTATATAAATTAGATATTAAAAGGGTTATTAACAGAGGAGCTATTGTTGGTTTGGCGGATGGCGAAATGTATGTAGATGAGAAAAAGATCTACAGTGCTGAAAAATTAAAAGTTGGTTTGTTTAAGGATCCAAGTAACTTCTAATGAAAAATGTAGTAATCACAGGAATAGGTATTAAGTCCTGCATAGGAAACGACTATAAAGAAGTCCTTACCAATCTTCAGAATGGTCAATCGGGAGTCATATTTAATGAGAAGTACTCAGAGATGGGATTTAGAAGTTGTGTTTCTGGTTCGGTTGATATTGATCTTTCAGAACTAATAGATAGAAAATTACGAAGATTTATGGGTGAGTCTGCTGGATATGCTTATTTAGCCACAAAAGACGCTCTTAAAATGGCCGGAATCGAGGAAAGCGATCTAGATTCACCACAAATAGGGATTGTTGCTGGATCTGGCGGGGCATCAACTAGAGTAATGTTGGAGAGTGGTGATATTGCAAGAGAAAAAGGCCCTAAAAGAATTGGTCCTTATGGAGTGACAAAAAGTATGTCTAGTTCTATATCAGCAATAATAGCGACTGCACTTAAATTGAAGGGCATCAATTATTCAATATCATCGGCATGTGCCACAAGCGCTCATTGTATTGGCCATGCTGCAGATCTGATCAAAAGTGGTCAACAAGATATAGTCATTGCTGGTGGGAGTGATGATGAGCATTGGAGCTCATCTTGTTTGTTTGATGCTATGGGAGCACTATCATCAAACTTTAATTCAACACCAACTATTGCATCACGACCATATGATTCAAACAGAGACGGATTTGTTATTTCTGGTGGTGCTGGAATGATAATTTTAGAAGATGAAGAGCATGCAAAAAAAAGAGGTGCTAATATTTTAGCTAAACTCTCAGGATATTTTGCAAATTCTGATGGATATGACATGGTTGCTCCTTCAGGAGAAGGTGCAATGAGATGTATGCAGGGAGCAATTGAAAATTCTAAAATGAAAATTGACTACATTAATACTCACGGTACAAGTACTCCAGTCGGGGATGTAGCAGAAATAAATGCCATTAAAACACTTTTTGCGTCTGAATCACCGATGATAAGTTCAACTAAATCAATGACTGGACATTCACTTGGAGCCACTGGTGCTCATGAAGCCATATATTCGATAATGATGATAAACGAAGGCTTTGTTGCTCCATCGATAAATATTGAATCATTATGTGAAGAGGCTGAGGGCCTTGATATAGTTACTGAAACAAGAAATATATCAATTAATAATGTTCTAAGTAATTCATTTGGTTTTGGCGGAACCAACGCAAGTCTTGTGATTAGTAAGTATTAATATAGATTTAGCAAAGCGTCTTTTGAATAAGGTATAACATCATTAACTCTACCCTCCTTCATCTTTAAAACCCATTCATGATCAGATAATAATGCTCTACCGACTGCTATAAGATCATATTTATTTTCAGAAATGTCATCAATTGCTTTATCGATGCTAGTTGGAGTTGCTGGTGCTGTCATATCAATAAAGTCTGAATCTAGTCCAACACTCCCGACACCAATAGTAGGTATTTTTGCAATTTTCTTAGTCCAATATGCTAAGTTTTCATTTGAACCTTCAAATTCGCTTTCCCAAAATCTTCTCATGCTTGAATGTAAATAATCTAAACCAGACTTCACTGGTGATGTAAGTATTGTCTTTAGTTCGTCTGGATTTGATGCAAGCCTTGCTTCAAAATCATGCTGCTTCCATTGTGAAAACCTTAAGCCAACAATAAAGTCTTTACTAACGTTATCTCTTACAGCCTTTATAATTTCTGAAACAAATTGCGAACGATTTTCTAATGAGCCTCCATATCCATCCTCACGAATGTTTGTTCCACTCCAAAAAAAATTGTCTATAAGGTAACCATGAGCCCCATGAATCTCTACTCCATCAAATCCCAGTTCCTCACATATTTTTGCATCAGATGCGTATGCATCAATTGTTTCTTTAATATCATTTAAAGTCATTTCATGAGCAACTTTTTTGCCAGGTTTTACAAGTCCAGATGCTGTATAACCGGGAACATCTGGATTTGGTTGCATGCCTAGCTTTCTAAAGCCACCACAATGCCATAATTGTGCAATTACTGAACCATTGTTTTTTTTAATACCCTCTACAACCTTTCTCCAACCCTCTTTAGCATTATTACTGTCTAATCTTGGAACATTAGGATATGCGCTTGAGGCTTTATGACTTACTTCAATTCCTTCGGTAATTATCAATCCGACTTCTGCTTTTGCTCTTCTTGAATAGTACGCAACCACCTCATCTGTTGGAACTCCACCTGGAGACTGATTTCTTGTCATTGGTGCCATAACAATTCTATTTCTAAGGGTTATGTTTTTAAGTTTGTAATTATCAAACAACATTTTTATTCTTTATCAAATTGTGATTTTCTCCAAGGAAAATCATTTGGTAAATCAGAAGAAATCTTATTCTTAAAATTAGGTTGTCTTTTCTCTAAAAAAGACATTACGCCCTCTTTTGCATCATCTGAAGCCCCACGCGAATCAATTAACTTACTCTCAATAATATGTGCATTTTCAGGACTATCATCTGCAGATAATGACCAAAGCATATGCCTTGTCATCGCAACCGATACCGGGGCGCTTGAATCAAAAAATGAATCTGATATTTCGATTGCCTTTTCTAACAACTTATCCTCATCAACTAAATAATTTACTAATCCAATTTTAAGAGCTTTTTGAGCGTCTATAATCTCGCCTGAATAACAAAGTTCAAGTGCATGTTGTATACCTACAATTTTAGGTAAAAACCAACTCGCACATCCGTCAGGAACAATCCCTCTTTTGGCAAAAACAAAACCATATCTTGAGTTATTTGTTGCAATTCTTATATCTGCAGGCAACTGCATTGTTGCTCCTACACCTACGGCATCTCCATTGCAAGCTGCTATTACAGGCTTAAGAGAATTATAAATTTTTAAATTTAATATGCCTCCAGCATCTCTTCTATAATCAGATTCAAATTTTCCTTTAGTATCAAATTCTTTATCAAATGTCTTTTCTCCAAAAGATAAGTCTGCTCCAGCACAAAAAGCTCTACCAGAACCTGTAATTACTAGAGATTTAATATTATCGTTATTATTGACCAAATCAATTGCATCAATCATGTCATCAAACATTTGCATGTTAAATGCATTTAATTTATTTGGTCTGTTTAGCTTTAGGATTGCAACTGAATCAACTTCTTCTAGAAGGATAGTTTTATATTCTTTTAACAAAATTTATTTCTAAAATGGGATATCGTCATCTGTAAGACCTTCACCGCTATCATCTTCTGGAAAAGGAGTGTCGGTAGAATTTTCCATTTGACTTGAGTTGTCAGATGAGCCTCTTGAACCGAGCATCGTAAGTTGATTTCCTAAAACTTCAGTTGTATATCTGTCATTTCCGTCCTTATCCTGCCATTTTCTTGTTTGAATTTTACCTTCAACATAAACGCTTGATCCTTTATCTAAATACTTTTCAGCAATCTCAGCCAAGTTGCCAAAAAAGACAACTCTGTGCCATTCAGTCTTATCTCTATTTTCACCAGTTTCTTTATCCTTCCATGATTCTGTTGTTGCTATAGATAGATTTGCTACAGCTGTTTGAGTTGCCGTATATCTCATTTCAGGCTTTTGTCCTAAATTTCCAACTAAAATTACTTTATTTACTCCTCTGCTCATAATTACCTCTTATAATATGTAAAAGTTTAACCTAATTTAATTTTTTCATCACGGAATTTTTAATTCAATGGATAGTATTTTTATAAAAGGTGCGAGAACACATAATCTAAAGAATATTAATCTCGAAATACCTAGAAATAAAATCATAGTTATTACAGGACTTTCTGGTTCAGGTAAGTCTTCTCTTGCTTTTGATACCTTGTATGCTGAGGGCCAAAGACGTTATGTTGAATCACTTTCAACTTATGCGAGAAGGTTTTTGTCTATGATGGAAAAACCTGATGTTGATCAAATTGAAGGTCTTTCACCAGCTATTTCTATTGAGCAAAAAGCTACATCACATAACCCAAGGTCAACGGTTGGAACGGTGACAGAAGTTTATGACTACCTAAGGCTTTTATATTCTAGGATTGGGTCTCCAGTTTGCCCGGATCATAATGAAGAATTAAAAGCAAAAACTGTTTCAGAAATTTGTGACGAAATTTTAAAACTTAAAGATAGTACAAAAATCATGATTATGGCTCCTGTGATTAGAGGTAAAAAAGGAGAGCATTTAGGTATTTATGAAGAGCTCAGAAAAAGTGGATATGTAAGAGTAAAGGTAAATGGAATTGTTTATCCAATTGAGGAATTTCCAAGTTTAGAAAAAAATAAGAAGCATGACATATCTGCAGTTATTGATAGATTGGTGATAAAAAAAGATGATGAGATTAGATCAAGAATTTCTGAATCAGTAGAAACATCATTGCTTCTATCGGATGGTTTGGTTGAGATTGAAGATATCGAATCAAAAAATATTGACTTATTTTCTTCAAATTTTTCATGCTCTCAATGTGGTTATGCAATTCCGGAGTTGGAGCCAAGAATGTTTTCTTTTAATAATCCTTATGGAGCGTGTTCGAGGTGTGATGGTCTGGGCGTGATTCAGTTCTTTAACGAGAAAAGATTGATACAAGATGAAGAGGTTTCAATTGCTAATGGAGCTATAAAAGGATGGACAAGACGAAATAGATTTTATTACTACCAGCTCAGATGTTTAAGTAATCATTTTGACTTTTCATTAACCTCAAAGTGGAAAGATTATCCTCAAAAAATTAAGGATATTATTTTATGGGGAACTAAAGAAAAGATTGATTTCTCGCATAGGTTCAGAAGCGGAAGCAGAATTATAAGAAAACACAGATTTGAAGGAGTTATTCCATCAACTGAGAGAAGATTCAAAGAGACTGATTCAGAATATATTCGAAACGAGCTTGCAAAATTAATGTCTGAGAGCGAGTGTGATGAATGTCAAGGATCTCGATTAAATACTCATTCAAGAAATGTCTTTGTTAATAATACACAAATTCACAAAATTACGAGCATGAGAATAAATGATTCCCTGGATTTTATTAAAAACATGAATTTGAAAGGATCTAAGAAAAAGATTGCTGAAAAAATTCTTAAAGAAATTAGAGATAGGTTAACGTTTCTAGAAGATGTTGGTTTAAGTTATTTAACTTTGGATAGGAGTGCGGAAACACTATCCGGGGGAGAAGCACAAAGGATAAGGCTAGCAAGTCAAATTGGTTCAGGTTTAGTTGGAGTGACTTATGTTTTAGATGAACCATCGATTGGTCTTCATCAGAGAGATAACGCAAAACTTATCAAAACCTTGAATAATCTTAAAAGTCTTGGAAATACTGTTATCGTCGTTGAACATGACGAAGAGGCTATTAGGTCTGCAGATCACATAATCGATATTGGCCCTGGCGCAGGAAAACATGGCGGAGAAATTTGTGCGCAAGGCGATTTAAACTCAATTTTAAAAAACAAGGATTCAATTACTGCAAAATATCTTTCGGGCAAGAAAAAAATTGATATTCCTGGCAAAAGAACAAAAATTAAAAAAGAAACAATCAAAATTGTGAATGCCTGCGAAAATAATCTCAAAGAAGTTTCAGTTGATATTCCAGTTGGACTATTTACATGTGTAACAGGGGTGTCTGGGTCAGGAAAATCATCATTAATTAATCAAACATTAATGCCTATTAGCTCATTCGTTTTAAATAAATCTAAATTAACTAAAGAAATAAATTGTGAAAAAATTGAGGGTTTAGATCACTTAGATAAAGTAATAAATATTGATCAATCTCCAATTGGGAGAACTCCAAGATCTAATCCAGCAACGTATACCGGACTTTTTTCACATATAAGAGATCTTTTGTCACAAACAGTTGAGGCAAGGTCTCGGGGCTACAAGCCAGGAAGATTTAGCTTTAATGTGAAGGGTGGAAGATGTGAAGCTTGCCAAGGAGATGGAATGATTAAAGTAGAGATGCATTTCCTTGCAGATGTTTACGTAAAATGTGATGTGTGTGAAGGTAACAGATATAACGAACAAACCTTAGAAATAAAATATAAAGATAAAAATATTAGTGACATTCTTAATATGACTGTCGAAGATGCTTTGGAATTTTTTGAAGCACATCCATCAATAAAGAAAAAATTGATAACTTTAAATGACGTTGGTCTAGGATACATAACACTTGGTCAATCAGCCTTAACTTTATCTGGAGGTGAAGCACAAAGAATCAAATTAGCAAAAGAACTATCCAAAAGAAGTACTGGAAAAACCTTATTTATTCTCGATGAGCCGACAACAGGATTACATTTTGCTGACATAGAGTTGCTTTTAGGGGTACTAGAAAGACTTAAAAATCAAGGAAATACTGTAGTGGTTATTGAGCATAATCTTGACGTCATCAAAACTGCTGACTGGGTAATTGATCTTGGTCCAGAAGGAGGTTCTGATGGAGGTGAAATTGTTGCAGAAGGCACACCAGAAGATGTTGCTAAAATCAAAAAATCTTTTACCGGGAATTTTCTTAAAGATATTTTAAGTTAAGCTGCAGTTTCTTCTTCTTTTAACTCTGGCTCTGTTGAATCTTGATCATCAAGTTTTCTATCAACAAGCTCGATAAAAGCCATATCAGCTTTATCCCCTGCTCTAAATCCAGCTTTAATTATTCTTGTATAGCCGCCTTTACGATCTTTAGCATTTACTGAAACTTCAGTGAAAAGCTTTGCAACAGCAGAATCAGATCTAAGCTTACTGAATACATGTCTTCTATTTGCAACAGTATCATCCTTGCCAATAGTAATTAAAGGCTCGATAAACCTTCTTAGTTCTTTTGCTTTTGGAAGAGTAGTCTTAATAATATCTCTCTCAATTAAAGAAATAGCCAAATTTTTAAATAAAGCTTTTCTGTGAGCTGAATTTCTATTAAGTTTTCTTCCAGATTTTTTGTGTCTCATTTTTTATCCTACTGGAGGCCAGTTTTCAACATTCATACCAAGTGACAAATCTTTAGAAGCTAAAACATCTTTTATTTCATTTAAAGATTTTTTCCCTAAATTTGGAGTTTTTAATAAATCAAATTCAGATCTATGAATTAGATCACCTATAAGAAAAATACTTTCTGCTTTGAGACAGTTTGTTGATCTTACAGTAAGCTCCAATTCTTCTATTGATCTTAATAGAATTGGATCAAAGTCATTTTGATCTTTCTTAGCCTCTTGTTCGGCTATAGCATCTAGATCAACAAATGCACCAAGTTGTTGTTGCAGTATTGTTGCAGAATGCTCAATTGCCATTTTTGGATCTAATGTGCCATCTGTTTCAAGTTCTATGACCAATTTATCCAAGTCAGTTCTTTTACCAGATCTCGCATTATCAACGGTATAAGAAACTCTTCTTACAGGACTATATGATGCATCTACTTTAAGAGCTCCAACAACCCTATCTTCGTCTTCCCTTAAATCAGCAGGTTCATATCCTCTTCCATTTCTTACAGTTAAAGTCATTTTAAGATTTACTTTGTCTACTATAGTAGCAATGTGAAAGTCTTGATTAACTAGCTCAACATTTCCAGGAACATCGAAAGATGAAGCTAAAACATCACATGGTCCTTTAACATCCAATGTTACTTCAGCCGAATCTCCTTCAATAAGATTTATAGGCATATCTTTAATGTTTAAAAGAATATCTATTACGTCCTCTCTTACTCCTTCTATAGTGCTATATTCATGAGATATTCCATCAATAGCGACGTCTGTCACAGCAGCACCCGGCATTGAAGAAAGTAATATTCTTCTCAAAGCATTTCCTAATGTATGTCCAAAACCTCTTTCCAACGGCTCAAGTGTTACCTTGGATAACGTAGGTGAGACATCATCAACCTGAATTTCGGTTGGTACTAATAGATCTATTACTGATGTTTGCATAATTTTCTCCGCCTTTATACTTTTATTTTGAGTAAAGCTCAACAATAAGATTTTCGTTAATTTCTGTACTTAAATCTGTTCTATCAGGAACAGATTTAAAAACACCCTTAAAATTCTTTTCATCTACCTCTATCCAATCACATTCTTCTCTTGTAGCGGCAATCTTTAGTGCTGCTGCAATTCTCAAATGCCCTCTTTTTGATTCTCTTACTTCAATTTCATCTCCAGCTTGAACCTGATAGGAGGGTATGTTCACAACCTTACCATTAACCATGAATGCTTTATGAGATACCATTTGACGTGCTTCAGCTCTTGTTGAGCCAAATCCCATTCTATAGACAACGTTATCTAATCTTTTCTCTAATAGTGATAAGAGATTTTCTCCAGTATTTCCTTTTGATGAAGCAGCTTTTTTATAGTAATTTCTGAATTGTTTTTCTAAAATTCCATACATTCTTCTAACCTTCTGTTTTTCTCTTAGTTGAAGTCCGTAATCAGATAACCTTCCTCTCCTAGCACCATGAACTCCAGGAAGTGTATCCATATTGCACTTTGACTCAATTGCTCTGACCCCACTTTTTAGTAGTAGGTCAGTGCCTTCTCTTCGAGAAAGTCTTAATGATGGTCCTCTATATCTTGCCATTTATATCTCCGTTAAACTCTTCTTTTTTTAGATGGTCTGCATCCATTATGAGGAAGAGGTGTTACATCAGTTATGCTTTTAATTTTCAAACCGCATGCATTAAGTGATCTTATGGCGGATTCTCTTCCACCGCCTGGACCTTTTACTTTTACATCCAAATTTATCATTCCAAACTCTTTAGCAGCGTTGCCAGCTTTATCTGCAGCAATCTGTGCAGCAAAAGGAGTACTCTTTCTTGAACCCTTAAAACCTGATCCTCCTGATGTTGCCCAACAAATTGTATTACCTTGTTTATCAGTAATAGTTACAATTGTGTTGTTGAATGAGGAGTGAATATGAGCCACTCCGTCAGTAACAACTTTCTTATTCTTTTTTCCTTTTGCTGCCATAGTTATCCTCTCATTGGCTTCTTAGGCCCTTTTCTTGTTCTTGCATTATTTTTTGTATTCTGTCCTCTGGTAGGAAGCTTTCTTCTGTGCCTAATACCTCTGTAACTTGCTAAATCCTGTAATCTCTTAATGTTTGTGCTTATGTTTCTTCGGAGGTCTCCCTCAACAACATAATTTCCAATTGCGTTCCTTATATTTTCAATTTCTTCCTCAGTTAGATCTGAAATCTTTCTTGTGTAATCAATCTTTAGATCAACACAAATATTTTGAGCTGTTTTTCTTCCAATACCAAAAATATGAGTCAGAGAAATCTCAACATGTTTATTTTCTGGTACGTTGACTCCTGCAATCCTAGCCATAATTATCCTTGCCTCTGTTTATGTTTTTGATCTGTCTTACAAATTACATATAAGACACCATTTCTTCTTACTATTTTGCAATTTCGACATATTTTTTTAACTGATGCTTTAACTTTCATACTACCTTCTATAATTTTTTAAATTAGCTTTTTTCATTAATGAAGCATATTGAGACGACATCATGTGTGACTGAACTTGTGACATAAAATCCATTAATACAACAACAATAATTAATACTGAAGTGCCGCCTATCGAAATTGTTGGTGATATACCTGCAAAATTAATTAAAGCTAATGGTAATAGACATATTAACGTTAGATAAATGGCTCCAAAAACCGTCAATCTTGCTAAAACAGAATCAATATAACTTGCTGTTTGTTCACCGGGCCTAATTCCAGCTATATAAGCGCCAGAACGCTTTAAATTGTCTGAAACATCTTTAGTATTAAATGTTAGAGCAAGCCATATAAAACAAAAGCTGATTATTAAACCTGCGAAGACTAAAATATATAAGGGTTGACCCGGATTGAGGGCTAACGAAAAACTTTGAAGAAAACCTAATGATTCATATTCACCAAACCATGTTGATAAAGAAGCAGGGAAAAGTAAAAAGGTGCTCGCAAAAATTGCGGGTATAACACCGGCCATATTTACCTTAAATGGCAAATGACTTGCTTGAGCTTGCATAAGTCTTCTGCCTTGTTGTCTTTGAGCATAGTTAACAGTTATTCTTCTTTGTCCTCTCTCGATAAAAACGACTACAGCAATAACTGCCATTGATAGTAAACCAATACCAATTAAGAGAAGAATACTTAGATCTCCTTGTCTTGATTGCTCTAAGGCTTGTCCGATAGCTCCAGGTATCCCAGTCAAAATGCTTGTAGCAATTATTATAGAAATCCCATTTCCTATACCTCTCTCAGAAACCTGTTCTCCTAACCACATTAAAAACATAGTTCCTGCTACAACTGAGAAAACAGCAGAAACAAAAAATGCTGTTCCTGGAACATATGCAAGACCACTTGCTGATAGAGTAACTGCAAGCGCAGATGCCTGTATAAGAGCTAACACAGCTGTTCCATATCTAGTATATTGGGTAATTTTGTTTCTACCTGCCTGTCCATCTTTTTTAAGCTCTATTAAATATGGGATAGAGTTCGAAAAAAGTTGCATGATAATCGCTGAAGAAATATAGGGAACAACATTTAGGGCAAATATACTCATTCTCTCTAAAGCACCACCTGAGAACAAATTAAACATTTCAATTATTGTTCCTTGATTTTGTTGAAAAAGTGATGCCAATCTATCTGGATCAATACCAGGTATAGGGATATGAGATCCAATTCTATAAACAAGAATTGCAAAGAAAACAAATCGTAATCTTTTCCAAAGATCGCTCATGTTACCTTGATCAGCCATTATTAATCTTTTTCCTCATTTTTTGATGTATCTTTAGTATCTAAGTTACTTTCTTTTTCTTTATCAACTACTTTGCCGCCTGCATTTTCAATCGCTTGTTTAGCTCCTTTAGTAAGAGGAATTCCTTCAACAGTAATTTTTGAATTAACTTCTGTATTGCCAAATATTTTTACTTTCTTAATAGACTTAGTGATAAGTTTTTTTTCTTTCAGAGTCTCTAAATTAACAATTTTCATGCCATTTAAATTTTTAATATTAACTTCTTGAAAATTGTTGTTAACTCTTGAAGAAAAGCCAAACTTTGGAAGTCTCATTTGAAGTGGCATTTGCCCACCTTCAAAACCTTGTCTTATATTGCCTCCGGATCTTGATTTTTGACCCTTATGACCTCTACCAGAAGTTTTACCAGTGCCTGAGCCAATACCTCTTCCAACCCTCTTTCTGTTTTTAGATGTGCCGTCACTTGAAAGCGAATTTAATGTCATTGAAATTTTTGTTTCTTTGGTCATCTTAATTTTCCGTTATCTCTAACATATCTGAAATTTTATTGATCATACCTCTGTTACTAGGTGTATCTATAACTGTTACAGTTTGGTTTAGCTTCTTAAATCCTAAGCCTTTAATACATAATTTGTGGTTCTTCATCCTTCCAATACCACTTTTCACTAATTTGATGTTTATAGTCTTATCTTTACTCATGATATTTCTTCAACTTTTTTTCCTCTTCGAGCTGCTACAGTCTCTGGAGATTCCATGGCACTCAATGCATTAATAGTTGCTCTAACAACATTTACTGGATTCGTAGATCCATAACATTTAGCTAATACATTTTGAACACCAGCTAATTCAAGAACAGCTCTCATAGCTCCGCCTGCAATAATACCAGTACCTTCAGACGCAGGCTGCATATAAACATTAGCAGAGCCATGTTTTGCTTTTACTGGATACCATAATGTTGTGTTATTTAGTTCAACCTCAACCATGCTTCTTCTAGCATTTTCCATTGCTTTTTGAATTGCAATTGGAACCTCTTTGGCCTTACCTCTGCCAAATCCAACTCGTCCGTTACCGTCACCGACTACAGTTAAAGCAGTAAATCCAAAAATTCTTCCACCTTTTACCACCTTAGCAACTCTATTTACTTGAACTAACTTTTCTTCAAGAGTATCCACTTGCTGAGTATTCATTGCATTTTCTTGATTCATTTACTAAAACTCCAATCCTGCTTCTCTTGCAGAGTCTGCTAATGCTTTGATACGACCATGATATTTATATCCCGATCTATCAAAAACAACCTTTTTAATTCCATTCTCAATAGCTCTTTCTGCTACTTTTTTACCAACAGCAACTGCTGCATCAAGATTATTAGATTTTGCATCTACATCTTTCTCAATAGTTGAAGCCGATGCAATAACTTTAGATCCAAGATTATCAAACACTTGAGCATAAAAATGTTTTGAAGATCTATAGACAGTTAACCTAGGAGACTCTTGATTCTTGATATTAGCTCTAGTTTTCTTTGCTCTTCTTAATCTTGATGTATTTTTAATACTCATTACGCAGCTCCTGCACCTGCAGCTTTCTTAGCTTCTTTTCTCTTAACCTGCTCATCAGCATATCTAACACCCTTTCCTTTGTATGGCTCTGGGGGTCTAAATGCCCTTATTTCAGCAGCAGCTTGACCTAAAATTTGTTTATTATGGCTTTTTAAAACTACCTCTGTTTGAGAAGGAGTATCAACATCTACTTCTTCAGGAAGTTGATACTTTATTGGATGAGAAAAACCTAGTGTTAATTCTAATAATTTTCCTGAGGCCTTTGCTCTATATCCAACACCTTTTAGTTCTAGCTTCTTTTCAAATCCCTCTGAGACACCAATGATCATATTATTTACAAGAGATCTAGTTGTTCCAGCTAATGCTACTGATTGTTGATTGGCTTCATCATATTTAACATTTACTTCATTCTCCTGTACCTCTAATGACACAGTTGCAGGTAAACTAAACTCGAGCTCGCCTTTATTTCCTTTTACCTTAACAATATTTTCATTCATGCTGAATTCAACATTTTCAGGTATATTAATTGGACTTTTTGCTACTCTAGACATTAAAAAACCTCACACAAAATTTCACCGCCAACATTTTTAGCCTTAGCGTCCCTATCGGTCATCAAGCCTTGGTTTGTTGACAATATAAATGAACCTAATCCGCCTTTTACTGAGTCAAGGTCTGAGGCACTTGAATATTTTCTTAGACTTGGCTTGCTCACCCTTTTGAGTTCTTTAATCACAGGCGATTCATTAAAGTATTTAAGTCCTACCTCTATGACAGGTTTGCTATTTTCTTCAGATTTACTGCAAGATTTTAAGTACCCCTCATTAACTAAGACATTTACTAAATCAAATTTTAGTTTTGAATAGGGAATGAATACTTGATCTTTGCCGCGCATAAGACCATTTCTAATTCTCGTTAAACAATCTGATATTGGATCTTGAAAACTCATAATATTACCAACTTGATTTTACTAATCCAGGTATATCACCTCTCATAGCAGCTTCTCTTAATTTAATTCGACTTAGGCCAAACTTTCTATACACAGCATGAGGCCTCCCTGTAACTTGGCATCTTCTTACTACTCTTGAAGGACTTGCATTCCTTGGAAGCTTTTGAAATTTAATTCTTGCTTCATATCTCTCCTCGCTTGTTAAGGATTGATCATTCATAGTTTTCTTCAAAAAAGCTCTCTTTTCAGCAAATCTTTCAACCGTTTTAATTCTTTTGACTTCTCTTGCTATCATTGATTTTTTTGCCATATTTATTACCTATTGTTTAAAAGGAAAATCAAGAGCTTTTAATAGTGCCTTAGCATGCTCAGTTGATTTTGCAGAAGTATTGATACAAACATCCATACCTCTTATGTTATCTATATTGTCATAATTTATTTCTGGGAAAATAATTTGCTCTTTTATACCGAAACTATAATTTCCTTGCTGGTCAAAAGATTTTGGATTCAAGCCTCTAAAATCTCTTTCCCTTGGTATCGCTATGTTAATCAACCTTTCAACAAAGTCATACATTTTATTACCTCTTAAAGTTACTTTGCATCCAAGAGGCCAACCTTCCCTGATTTTAAAACTTGCTACAGATTGTCTTGCTTTAGTTACAACTGGTTTTTGTCCTGCAATTACAGTGAGGTTTTCTAAGGCAGATTCAAGATGTTTTTTATCATTCGCTGCTTCTCCAACTCCCATGTTGATTACAACTTTCGTGAGCTTTGGTACGGCCATGATGTTATCAAGTCCAAGCTCATCTTTTAGAGCTGGTCTCAAATCTTTGTTATATCTTTCTTTTAAGTTAGCCATTATTTAATCTCAGCTCCGTCTGACTTAAAAAGTCTTATTTTCTTGCCATCTTTATTGGTAGAGTATGAAATTTTGTCCTTTGCTTTAGTCTTTGGATTCCATATTGCTAAATTTGATAAAGATATTGCAGCTTCTTGTTCAACTACACCGCCAGTAACGCCCATTTCAGGATTTGGTTTTGTATGCTTCTTAACCATGTTTATACCAGTTACTATTGCTTTATTTTTGGTTCTGACAATTTCTCTGAGCGTCCCTTTTTTACCTATATCTTTACCAGCAATTACAATCACTTCATCTCCTGATCTTAATTTTGTTGGAATTAAATTCTTACTCATGTTACAAAACCTCAGGTGCAAGCGATAATATCTTCATATGCTTACCATCTCTTAACTCTCTAGTCACAGGTCCAAATACCCTGGTTCCAATAGGAGCCTTCTGAGCATTAATGAGAACAGCAGCGTTTTCATCAAATTTTATAAGAGAGCCGTCACGCCTTCTTACACCTTTTTTTGATCTAACAATAAGAGCATCTACGACCTGTCCTTTCTTAACTTTTCCGGTAGGAATTGCTTCTCGAACAGCTACTTTTATGATGTCTCCGATATTTGCATATCTTCTCTTTGAACCGCCAAGTACTTTAATACACATAACACTTCTTGCACCACTGTTATCTGCAATTTTTAAAAGTGATTGCATTTGAATCATTATTGATCCTCCTCGGCAGTTGTAGAGTCGTCAGATACAAGTACCCATGTTTTTGTTTTTGAAATTGGTCTACACTCTTTCACTGAGACAATGTCACCAATTGATGCGGTATTGTTTTCATCGTGAGCATGAACCTTGCTAGCTCTTTTAACGACTTTTCCGTACAAAGGATGTTTTACTTTTCTTTCAATTTTTACAGTAATAGTTTTATCAGCTTTATCGCTGGTAACCACTCCTGTCAAAATTCTTGGATTAGTTGTTTTCATTATTCTTTATCCTTTGATTTCATTTCATTGATAAGTGTTTTAATAACAGCAATTTTTTTTCTTACTTTAACTAAATCACTAACTTCATTAAGTTGGCCAGTTTTGTGTTTTATTCTCAGTCCAAATTGAGTTTCTCTTGCAGAAATAAGCTCAGCGTTAAGCTGTTCAATATTTTTCTTTCTTAAGTCTGCTAATTCTTTATTCATTTATAGGTCCTTTTTTATGAAATGAGTTTTTACAGGTAATTTCGCTGATGCAAGTCTGAAAGCTTCTCTAGCTAATTCTTCCTCAACACCAGCCATTTCAAACATTATTTTTCCAGGCTGGACTAGTGCTACCCAATATTCAACGTTTCCTTTGCCTTTTCCCATTCTTACTTCAAGAGGTTTTTTTGTAATTGGTTTGTCTGGGAAAATTCTAATCCATATATTTCCACCTCTTTTGATATATCTAGTCATAGCTCTTCTTGCAGCTTCAATTTGTCTTGCAGTTATTCTTCCTCTACCAGAGGCAACCAAACCAAATCTACCAAACGCAATAGAATTTCCATTTTGCGCAAGTCCACGATTACGACCTTTGTGCATCTTTCGAAATTTTGTTTGCTTTGGCTGTAGCATTTTACCTAACTAGCTCCTTGATTATTTTTATATGGATCTTCAGTAATTTCGCCTCTGTAAACCCAAACCTTGACGCCTATAATTCCATAAGTTGTTAAAGCTTCAGCTGTTCCATAATCTATATCAGCTCTGAGTGTATGAAGAGGAACTCTTCCTTCTCTATACCATTCAGTTCTGGCAATTTCAGCACCATTAAGTCTGCCAGATACCTCAATTCGAACACCTTTCGCACTTTGCCTTAATGCACTTTGAACAGTTCTTTTCATTGCTCTTCTAAACATAACTCTTTTTTCAAGTTGCTGAGCTACCCCCTCAGCTAGAATCTGAGCATCTAAATCTGGTTTTTTTACTTCTTTGATATTTATTTGGGAGGGGCCTTTGACTATTTTTTCGACTGCTTTTTTGAGATTTTCTATTTCCTCTCCACGTTTTCCTATAATTATTCCTGGTCTAGCAGTATGAATATTCACTATAAAAGTGTCGGCAGTTCTTTCTAGCTCAATCTTACTAATAGAAGAATTTTTAAGCTTTCTGCTTAAATGATCTCTTACTTTAAGATCTTGGATTAAATTATTAGAAAAATCTTTGCCTTTGGCATACCAATTAGCGTTTTGTTTCTTTGAAATGCCTAATCTAAATCCATTAGGGTTGACTTTCTGTCCCATTAGTTGCTTTCCTCCACCAATATAATCTCAATATGACATGTTGGTTTAATAATTCTGTCAGCTCTTCCTCTTGCTCTTGCTTTCATTCTCTTTAGTCTCATACCCTGATTAACTATTACCGATTTAACTGATAACTTATCAATATCAGAATTGTTGTTATTCTCAGCATTAGCAATTGCTGACTCCAGCAGTTTTTTCATTACTGCTGAACCTTTTTGTTTGTTAAAAACTAGAAAGTCCATAGCCTCATCAACACTCTTACCTCTTATTTGGTCTGCGACTAGTGCTGCCTTTTGTGGAGAAAGTCTTGTTCCTTTTAAATAAGCTCTAGTTTCCATAATTAAGCCTTCCTATCTCCTGAATGCATTTTAAAAGTTCTTGTCATTGCAAATTCGCCTAACTTATGCCCAACCATATCTTCATTAATAAAAACAGGTACATGCTGTCTACCGTTATGAACAGATATTGTTAGTCCAACCATGGATGGAATGATCATTGATCGTCTTGACCATGTTTTAATTGGCTTTTTATCATTATTTGCATTAGCTTCATCAACTTTCTTTGAAAGAGATAAATCGACAAAAGGTCCTTTTTTTAGCGATCTTGGCATCTTATTTCTTACCTCTTCTTCTAATAATTAAGTCATTTGTTCGTTGATTTTTCCTTGTCTTATAACCTTTTGTTGGCACTCCCCATGGTGTTGATGGATGTCTTCCTCCAGAAGTTCTTCCTTCACCTCCACCGTGTGGATGATCAACAGGATTCATAGCAACGCCTCTTACAGTAGGTCTGACACCTCTCCATCTTTTAGCGCCTGCTTTCCCAAGAGACTTCAGATTATTTTCTTGATTAGAAACTGTTCCAAGAGTTGCTCTGCATTCCCATAAAACTTTTCTTGTTTCCCCGGATTGTAATCTTAAGGTTGCGTATATACCCTCTTTAGCAACTAATCTTGCAGATGTTCCTGCGCTTCTTGCAATTTGAGCTCCCTTCATTGGCTTTAATTCGACACAGTGAACATTTGTGCCTAATGGGATATCTTTTAACTTCATTGAATTACCAACTTTTATCTCACAATTATCTGCAGATATTATTTCATCACCAATTTTTAACTTTGAGGGAGCGATTATGTATCTTCTTTCTCCATCTAGATATTTTAATAGAGCTATATGAGCTGATCTGTTGGGGTCGTATTCAATCCTCTCAACAATTGCAGGTATATCAAATTTATTTCGTTTAAAGTCAATCACTCTGTAGTGTTGCTTATGGCCTCCACCTTGATGCCGCACTGTAATTCTTCCATTATTGTTTCTTCCACCATTTTTAGACTTAGGTTGAATCAACGATTTGTGAGGTTTACCTTTATATAGATCAGACTTTACATAGATAAGACCTCTTCTGCCTGGGCTAGTTGGTTTTGACTTAACAATTGCCATTAGTTAATACCCTCAAATTGAATATCAGAATCTTCACTTATAGATACGAAAGCTTTCTTATAATCTGATTTTTTATACATACCAAATCTATTTCTTTTTGTTTTTCCTTTCATAATAGATGTCGTCACATTTAAGACTTCTACTTTGAATAATTCTTCAACAGCTTGTTTTATCTCTCTTTTATTTGCTGAAAGATCGACCCTGAAAACAACCTGCTTCATTTTTTCTCCAAGCTGAGCTGTTTGTTCTGTAATTATTGGGGATTTAATTAATGTATATAATTTTTCTTTAGCCATTAATCCACTCCTCTATTTGCTTTAAAGCCTCTCCGGTCACTGCAACTTTCTGCGGTTTTAAAAGATTGATTGGATTTATTTCTCTTACAGTAATTACATCTACATTAGGTATATTTCTTGCTGAAAGATATAAATTCATATCAAGTTCATCGGTGATAATTAGAACTTTGCTTAGAGAAAATTCATTTAAAAAATTAGCTACTTCCTTAGTTTTAGGTTTCTTAAGTGTTGGTTTTTCAATAGCAACCAATCTATTTTGTCTAACCAATTCAGAAAATATAGATTTAATTGCAGCACGATACATTTTCTTGTTGATTTTTTTACTAAAATCCCTTGGTCTCGAAGCAAATGTTACGCCCCCGCCTCTCCATAATGGACTTCTAATAGTACCGGCTCTTGCTCTTCCAGTACCCTTTTGCCTATATGGTTTTTTTCCACCACCTCTTACTTCAGATCTATTTTTTTGCTTAGCGCTACCTTGTCTAGAAGATGCCATAAAACTCACGACAGCTTGATGAATTAAAGATTCATTAAACTCTTTACTAAAAACATCATTAGATATTGAAATATCTTTATTTTTTGTATTTGAAAGGAGTTCTATTTTCATGATTTCTTATTGGATGGTTTAATTTTTAATTCAGAACCGTTAAATCCGGGGACAGCTCCTTTAATATAGATAACATTATTCTCAACATCCATATCAACTATCTTTAAACTTTGCACAGTTTTTTGCACATTACCCATATGACCTGACATTTTCTTTCCTTTCCAAACTCGCCCTGGAGTTTGACATTGTCCAATAGAACCATGAGCTCTATGCGCTAATGAATTTCCATGGGTGGCGTCTTGCATAGAAAAATTATGTCGTTTGATAACACCTGCATAACCTTTACCCTTGGAAGTTCCAGTAACATCAACATACTGGCCAACTTCAAACATATCAGCTGTAAGATGAGTTCCTATTTCATAATTTTCAATATCATCTGACTTGAATTCAGTAAGATTACCTGGATTGATGTTAATTTTTTTAAAAAACTCAGATTGTGATTTTGATAAATTATTTGATTGTGTTGTTTTAGATACTAGAAGTGCGTTGTAACCATTTTTGTCAGCAGTCTTTTTGCCTGCTACAAAATTTCCACACACAGAAACTGCAGTTACAGGAACTGATTCGCCGTCTTCAAGAAAAAGACGTGACATACCAGATTTTTTTCCTATTAAGCCTATGCTCAATTTCTTCTCCTTTTACGGGGCTATAAACCCTCTATGGCCGCATTCGCGTTAAAATTTATTGTCCTAAGCTTATTTGAACATCTACCCCGGAAGATAGATCAAGTTTCATTAAAGCATCAACTGTTTTATCAGTTGGTTTGACAATGTCCATCAATCTTTTATATGTAACAATTTCATATTGATCTCTCGCATCTTTATCTTTATGAGGAGATATCAATACTGTTGTTCTCTCTTTTTTAACTGGTAATGGGATAGGTCCGTTAATTACTGCACCTGTTTTTTTTACAGTTTCAACAATTAGTTTTGCTGAAGCATCAATTAATCTGTAATCAAAGGCTTTTAGCCTAATTCTTATTGATTGATTCTCCATTTACCCTATTTTTATACCTTTTTTTTAAAAACCTAAACATCTTACAAATCGCAAAATGTGGCGTATTCTAAGCTCCTAAGAGCAGTACTGTCAACTTTATTGAACAGTTTTATTTATAATGTTTTTAGGATGTTTTTAGCTGCTCAGCAATATTATTTGGAACTTCGCCATATTTTGTAAATTCCATGGTAAAAGTTGCTCTGCCTTGAGTCTGTGATCTCAAATCAGTCGCATATCCAAACATTTCAGCAAGAGGCACCTCAGAGGAAACTTCTTTACCAGAAGTAATATCATCCATACCAAGAATTATTCCTCTTCTTCTATTTAAATCACCTACAACATCACCCATGTGTTCTTCAGGTGTAACAACTACAACTTTCATTATTGGTTCAAGTAAAGATGGTTTAGCTTTTGAAGCTCCATCTTTTAGAGCCATAGAACCAGCAATTTTAAATGCCATTTCGTTTGAGTCGACATCATGAAAGGAACCATCATATAAGGTTGCCCTCAAGGCTAATAAAGGATATCCAGCAATTACACCATTTTGCATTTGTTCTTGAATTCCTTTATTGACTGCAGGTATATATTCTTTTGGAATAACTCCACCAACGATTTTATCAACAAATTCGTACTCGTCATCTAATCCTAACGGCTCCAACTTCAGCCATACATGACCATACTGACCTTTACCACCACTTTGTCTGACAAATTTACCTTCGATTTCCACAGTTTCTTTTATAGTTTCTCTATAAGCTACTTGAGGTTTTCCTATATTTGCTTCTACTGAAAATTCTCTTTTCATTCTATCAACAAGAACATCTAAGTGAAGCTCACCCATTCCTGAAATAATTGTTTGCCCAGACTCCTCGTCACTAGCAACCCGGAATGAAGGATCCTCTTGAGCAAGCTTACCAAGAGCCAACGACATTTTTTCTTGGTCTTGTTTTGATTTTGGTTCTACAGCAACTGAGATAACTGGCTCTGGAAAATCCATTTTTTCAAGAATAATAGGTTTATTTGCATCAGATAAAGTATCTCCAGTTGTGATATCTTTTAGTCCAATACATGCAGCAATGTCTCCAGCCCTTACCTCTTTGATCTCTTCTCTATTATTCGAATGCATCTGTACCATTCTTCCAACACGTTCTTTTTTAGACTTAGTTGTATTCATAACGCCATCACCAACATTCAGAACACCAGAATATACTCTAATAAAAGTAAGAGTTCCCACAAATGGATCAGTTGCGATCTTAAATGCTAATGCAGAAAAAGGCTCATCGTCTGAAGAAGATCTTGAGTCAACTTCATCATCTTCGTCTGAATTGTTTGGAATAACGCCCTCAATAGCTTTAACCTCATCAGGCGCTGGTAGAAAGTCAATTACTGCATCTAGAACAGCTTGAACGCCTTTGTTTTTAAATGCAGAGCCACATAGCGCTAATATTACTTCGTTAGCAAGAGATCTTATTCTTAATCCTTCTTTTATTTGATCAGCAGTTAAATCTCCAGACTCTAAATATGCATCCATAAGATCTTCACTAGCTTCTGCTGCAGCTTCTAGCATTTCTTCTCTTAATTTAGAGCATTTATCCATTAAATCATCAGGGATTTCCTGTGAATCGAATGTAAGTCCTTGATCATCTTCGTTCCAATAAATAGCTCTCATGTTTATAAGGTCAACAACACCTTTAAAATCATCCTCAGCTCCAATGTTATATTGAATTGGAATTATATTTGCTTGCAATCTATCTTTAATTTGATCAACTACTCTCTCAAAGTCAGCACCTGCTCTATCCATCTTGTTAACAAAAACAATTCTTGGAACCTCATATCTATTAGCTTGTCTCCATACTGTTTCTGATTGAGGTTCGACTCCGGAAGTTCCACAAAAAACTACAACAGCGCCATCAAGGACTCTTAAGGACCTTTCTACCTCAATAGTGAAATCTACGTGACCAGGAGTATCAATGATGTTGATTCTATGTTGAGGATATTGCTGCTCCATTCCACTCCAAAAACAAGTGGTGGCTGCAGAAGTAATTGTTATTCCTCTCTCCTGCTCCTGTTCCATCCAGTCCATAACAGCAGCACCATCATGTACTTCACCAATTTTATGAGAAAGTCCTGTGTAAAATAATACTCTTTCAGTAGTAGTTGTTTTACCTGCGTCTACGTGAGCGCAAATTCCAACATTTCTATATTTGTTTAAAACAGTATCTCTAGCCATAATTATCTTTAATTAGAATCTAAAATGTGAAAATGCTTTGTTTGCTTCAGCCATCTTATGAACATCTTCTCTTTTTCTGTAGGCTGAACCCTTTTTTTGAGAGGCGTCTTGAAGTTCTCCGGCTAATCTCAAATCCATTGATTTTTCGTTTCTGCTTCTAGCTGCCTCAACAATCCATCTCATTGCTAGAGCTTGTCTTCTTGAAGGTCTTATTTCAACAGGCACCTGATAATTAGCCCCACCTACTCTTCTAGACTTAACTTCAACAACTGGACTAACCTCTTCTAAGGCTTTCATAAAAACTTCTAATGGATCTTCTTTAGAATTTTTATTTATTTCGTCAAATGCTCCATAAACAATTTTTTCTGCTACAGATTTTTTACCGTCTTTCATGAGATTATTCATGAATTTTGCAAGAACTACATCCTTATACTTTGGATCTGGGAGAACTTTTCTTTTCTCTGGACTTCGTCTTCTTGGCATTATTTACCCTTTTTAGCTCCGTATTTTGAGCGTCTCTGTTTTCTGCTTGCAACACCAGATGTATCTAGGGTACCCCTTATTGTATGGTATCGGACACCGGGTAAATCTTTTACTCTTCCACCTCTTATTAACACTAAGGAGTGTTCTTGAAGATTGTGCCCTTCTCCACCTATATAAGATGTAACTTCATAGCCGCTGGTTAGACGAACCCTACATACTTTCCTTAAAGCTGAATTAGGTTTTTTAGGAGTTGTTGTATAAACCCTTGTACAAACTCCCCGTCTTTGAGGACATGAATTTAATGCAGGCACATCAGTTTTCTTAACCTTTGGTTTTCTAGATTTTTTTATTAACTGATTAACTGTTGCCATATTAATTTCCTTTATACGCCGCGATTTTATAGAGCATGAGGTTAATGGTCAACATTATTCTTCATCATTTTCTTGAAGCTCTTGTCTTAATGCCGCTTCAATATCTTCATCTGATAATGTGCTGTCATCAAAATCACCTTGTTTTTTATCTCTCAGCTTGTCATGGAATTCCATACCAGTTCCAGCAGGTATAAGTCTCCCAACAACAACATTTTCTTTAAGCCCTCTTAAATGATCCTTTTTCCCTGTTACAGCAGCTTCAGTTAAAACTCTAGTAGTTTCTTGGAAAGAGGCAGCAGATATAAATGAATCTGTTGCCAAGGATGCCTTTGTTATACCAAGTAAAACTCTTTCATACTCAGCTGGATTCTTACCATCCGCTTCAACTTTAGAATTTTCTTCTTTCAGCTCTGCATAACTTACCTGATCTCCTTGGATAAACTTAGTGTCACCCCCGTCAATCACTAAGGCCTTTCTTAACATTTGTCTTAATATAGTTTCAATATGCTTATCATTGATTGATACACCTTGAAGCCTATACACATCTTGAATTTCGTTAACAATAAAGTTTGTTAATTCAGGTATTCCTTTAAGCCTTAAAATATCATGTGGACTTAGAGGTCCTTCCGAAATTACGTCACCTTTGTTAACTCTTTCACCCTCAAAAACATTCAAAGTTCTATGTTTTGGAATAAGCATTTCTTTGTTTTGACTCTTTTTTGTCGCTCCTTCAGGTGTAATCACAAGTCTAACTTTACCTTTTGTTTCTTTACCAAAAGATACAACTCCAGATTCTTCAGCAAGAACTGCAGCATCTTTTGGAGTTCTAGCTTCAAATAAATCAGCAACTCTAGGCAGTCCACCTGTAATGTCTTTAGTCTTTGAAGCAACCAAAGGCATTCTAGCAATGACCTCACCGGCAGTAATTTTTTGACCATTAACAAGATTAACAAGTCCGCCTGCAGGTAATGGATACACAGCAGGTTGTTTAAATTCACCAATTAAAACTGGTTTCCCTTTTGAGTCAACAATTTCAATTGTTGGACTCATATCTCTACCCGCCGAGGTTCTATCAGCGACTTCAATAATTTCAACACTTGATAAACCAGTTAATTCGTCAAGTTGCTCTCTAACAGTAATGCCATCTTGTATGTCTGTAAATTTTACCTTTCCAGATGTTTCAGAAATTATTGGCCTGGTATATGGATCCCATGAAGCAATTCTGACTCCTTCTTCAAGATCATTTGAGTTAGCAACCTCTAAGACAGCACCGTAAGGAACTTTATATTGTTCAATAATCTTTCCGTTTGCATCGGATATTGAACACATAGCATTCCTTGAGACAACAACTTCAAGTTTATCTTTGTTAGTTACTGTTTTAATGTCATCTGAAAAAGTTACAACTCCAGAGTTTTTATTAAAAATAGCGTTTTCTTCAGATGAGCTTGAGGCGGCACCTCCTATATGGAAAGTTCTCATAGTTAATTGAGTTCCCGGTTCTCCAATAGACTGAGCTGCAACAACACCTACAGCCTCCCCTCGGTGAACTAAGTGTCCTCTTGCTAAATCTCTTCCATAGCACTTTGCACATACACCTATAGAAGCATCGCATGTCATTGGAGATCTAATTTTCAAACTTGACAGATTTAGCTCATCTATAACATCAAGAGCATCCTCATCTAACATTGTATCTATTGCAAAAATCTCTTTACCATCAGAATCGACTATAGGTTCTGCAATAACTCGTCCTAATATCCTGTCAGTTAGGGGCTGAATAATTTCCCCGCCATCAATAATTGATGTTACTGTTATTGAATCAGCTGTTCCACAATCATCGATATTAATTACAGAATCCATTGAAACATCACACAACCTTCTAGTTAAGTATCCGGAGTTAGCTGTTTTCAAAGCAGTATCTGCTAATCCTTTTCTAGCTCCATGTGTTGATATGAAATATTGAAGAACAGACAAACCTTCTCTAAAGTTTGCAGTTATAGGAGTTTCGATAATCGAGCCATCAGGTTTTGACATAAGTCCCCTCATACCTGAAAGTTGTCTAATTTGTGCTGGTGAACCTCTGGCTCCAGAATCTGCATAGATGTATACAGAATTAAATGAAGATTGATCTACATTGTCACCATCTGGATTTTTGACAGTTTCTGAACTTATTTTTTCCATCATTGCCTTTGCTACCTGCTCATTTGCTCTAGACCAAATATCGATAACCTTGTTATATCTCTCACCTCTTGTTACCAATCCTGAATCAAATTGTTTTTCAATTGCTTTAACTTCTTTTTCAGATGAATCAATAATACTTGCCTTCTCTTCCGGTATAACAAAATCGTTTACACCAATTGATGACCCTGATCTTGTTGAAAAATCGAAGCCAAGGTACATTAACTGATCAGCAAAAATAACTGTTTTCTTGAGGCCAGCTTTTCTATAGGAAGTGTCAACTAATTTTGAAACCGTCTTCTTATTTAAGACAGTATTTATATTTTTGAAGCCGACTTCAGCAGGTGTTATTCTCCAAATAAGAACACGTCCAACAGTAGTTTCTTCAATAGTCGTTTCGCCACTTTCGTGAGTAATTCTTACTTTAACTGGTGAGTGAATCTCTAAACTCTCTGTTTCATATGCCCTTAGAACTTCATCAGGATTACTAAATGTTCTTCCGCCACCAGTTGCGTTGGCATTGTCTCTAGTCATGTAATAAAGCCCAAGAACTACATCTTGAGTGGGGTTAATAATTGGAGACCCATCAGCAGGAGAAAGAATATTGTTTGTTGACATCATCAATGCTCTGGCTTCAAGTTGTGCTTCTAATGTTAATGGAACATGGACAGCCATCTGATCACCATCAAAGTCAGCATTAAAAGCAACACATACTAAAGGATGTAGCTGAATTGCCTTACCTTCAATTAATTTTGGTTCAAAAGCTTGTAGACCAAGTCTATGAAGAGTTGGTGCTCTATTAAGTAAGACTGGATGCTCTCTAATTACCTCTTCAAGCACCTCCCAAACTTCTGGAGTTTCTCTCTCAACAAGCTTCTTAGCAGCTTTAATTGTGGTTGCAAGTTCTCTATTTTCTAATTTTCCATAAACAAAGGGTTTAAATAATTCTAGTGCCATCTTTTTTGGAAGTCCGCACTGATGTAATTTCAAATTAGGGCCAGCAACAATCACAGACCTTCCTGAATAATCAACTCTCTTTCCAAGCAAGTTTTGTCTAAATCTTCCGCCCTTACCTTTGATCATATCAGCAAGAGATTTTAAAGGTCTTTTATTTGTACCTGTTATAACTCTGCCACGCCTTCCATTGTCAAGAAGTGCGTCAACAGATTCTTGCAACATTCTTTTTTCATTCCTTACTATAATTTCAGGTGCATTCAACTCAAGCAGTCTTTTTAATCTATTGTTTCTATTTATAACTCTTCTGTACAAATCATTTAAATCAGAAGTAGCAAATCTTCCACCTTCAAGAGGTACTAAGGGTCTTAGATCTGGAGGTAAAACAGGAAGAACATTCATTATCATCCATTCAGGCTTATTACCAGAATTATTGAATGCTTCTAATAACTTTAATCTTTTTGAGAACTTCTTAAGTTTAGTTTCTGAATTTGTCTGAGGAATTTCTTCTCTAATAATTCTTATTTCATCATCTATATCAAGCTCTTCTAATAAAATTTGAACTGCTTCAGCACCCATTCCAGCTGAGAACTCATCTCCAAATTCTTCATATTTTTCAACCCATTCCTCTTCGGTAAGGATTTGTCCTTTTTCTAATTCAGTTAGTCCAGGATCAGTTACTATATAGCTTTCGAAATACAAAACTCTTTCTATTTCCCTTAGAGT
This sequence comes from uncultured SAR86 cluster bacterium, assembly GCA_902631785.1. Classification (GTDB taxonomy): domain Bacteria; phylum Pseudomonadota; class Gammaproteobacteria; order Magnimaribacterales; family D2472; genus SAR86A. The sequence continues at coordinate 334,992 of CACOZT010000001.1, read as the reverse complement.
TACATTTAAAAGCAATCCAATTCTTGATGGTAACGATTTAAGGAACCATATGTGCGCAACAGGCGCAGCGAGATCTATGTGTCCCATTCTTTCTCTTCTAACTTTTGCTAAAGTTACTTCAACACCACATTTTTCGCATACAACACCTCTATGTTTCATTCTCTTGTATTTGCCACAGATGCATTCGTAGTCTTTAACAGGTCCAAAAATTTTAGAGCAAAAAAGACCATCTCTCTCTGGTTTAAATGTTCTGTAATTAATAGTTTCAGGCTTCTTGACCTCACCAAAGGACCAAGATTTAATTACTTGAGGAGAGGCTAGGCCTGCTGAAATTGTAGTAAAGTCCTCTTGGCCAGTTTTTAAAGAATTTAATAAGTCTTTCAATTTATTCTCCTAATTTTCTAGATCTAACTCGATGTTAATTCCTAAAGATTTGATTTCTTTGCTTAAGACATTAAATGATTCAGGGACATTAGCATCCATTTCGTAACTTCCGTCTACGATATTTTTGTACATTTTTGTTCTTCCAGAAACATCATCAGATTTAACAGTGAGCATTTCTTGAAGAGTATAAGAAGCACCATAAGCTTCAAGTGCCCAAACTTCCATTTCACCAAATCTTTGACCTCCAAATTGAGCTTTACCACCCAATGGTTGCTGAGTTACCAAACTATATGATCCAGTTGATCTGGCATGCATTTTATCATCGACTAAATGATTCAATTTAATCATATACATGTATCCAACAGTAACGGGCCTATCAAATTTTGAACCTGTCCTTCCATCATATAAATCAATCTGACCAGACTCTGGAAGATCAGCAAGTTTCAGAAGATCTTTGATTTCACTTTCTTTTGCACCATCAAAAACAGGAGTAGCAATAGGCAACCCATTTCTTAAGTTTTCAGCGAGCTCATTAATTTCAGAATTATTTAGTGATTGGATGTCTTCCTTATTTGCAGCATTTTGGTTATATAGTTTATCTAAATAGGTCTTAAGTTCTGCGGGTTTTGCATTTTCTCTAACCATTTCATCAATCTTACTTCCTATACCCTTTGCTGCAGAACCCATATGTGTTTCAAGTATCTGACCTACATTCATTCTAGATGGAACTCCCAATGGGTTTAAAACAATATCTACTGGATTTCCATTTTCATCATATGGCATATCTTCAACAGGCATGATTTCAGATATGACCCCTTTATTACCATGTCTTCCTGCCATCTTATCTCCAGGCTGGATTCTTCTTTTAATTGCTAAAAAGACTTTAACAATTTTTATCACTCCAGGAGCTAAATCATGACCTCTAGATATTTTTGCAACTTTTTCTTCATATCTAGACTTGATATCCTTGATATATTGTTTGTATGAAACTTCAGTCTCTTCAATAACATTATTAATAGAATCTTCTTTGGTTCTAATTGAGAAAATATCATTTAATTTAAAGGACTCTAATTTTTCAGAAGTTAGAACTTCACCTTTTTTAACACCATTTCCTTTTACGACTTTTTTAGATTTTAATAACTCGCATAATCTAGTTTTAGTAGCTTGTTCAACAACCCCAGCCTCATCATCAGCATCTTTTTTTGATTGATCAAGATGGTCCTGCTCAATAGCTTGAGTTCTTTCATCTTTCTCAACTCCGTCTCTTGTAAAAACCTCCACACCAATAACAGTTCCTTTTGAACTTGATCTTTGTGAAGTGTCTTTTACATCTGATGCTTTTTCTCCAAATATTGCTCTCAATAACTTTTCTTCTGGTGATAATTGGGTCTCACCTTTTGGAGTTATTTTTCCAACAAGTATATCTCCAGGCTCCACTTCAGCACCAACGTATACTATTCCGCATTCGTCTAACTTGTTTAATGAACCCTCTCCAACATTAGGAATGTCCGCCGTAATTTCCTCTGAACCAAGCTTTGTATCTCTTGCAATACAAACTATTTCTTGAATATGAATTGAAGTAAACCTATCTTCTCTGGCAACTTTTTCAGAAATTAAAATAGAATCCTCAAAGTTGTATCCATTCCATGGCATGAAAGCAATTCTAATGTTCTGTCCAAGCGCTAACTCGCCATTATCAACAGATGGACCATCAGCAAGAATGTCGTCTTTTTTAACAACATCACCTGCTTTAACAATAGGACGTTGATTTATACAAGTATTTTGGTTAGACCTCGTATATTTAATTAAGTTATAAACATCTGAAGCTGTTTTAGACTTCTTATCAGTTACACGAACAACTATTCTTGAAGCATCAACACTTTCAACAACTCCTGAGTTTTTAGCAACTATGCATACACCTGAGTCTCTTGCCACAACCGTTTCTAAACCAGTTCCAACTAGAGGCTTTTCTGCCCTCAAAACAGGTACCGCTTGTCTTTGCATATTGGAGCCCATTAAAGCTCTGTTGGCATCGTCGTGCTCAAGAAAAGGTATTAATGATGCAGCAATTGAAACAACCTGCTGTGGCGATACATCCATTAAATCAATTCTGTCAGGAGACATTAACTCAAACTCATTTGCATGTCTTACCGCAACTAAATCGTCTACAAATTTATTATTTTTGTCTAACATTACATTTGCCTGTGCAATAACATGTTCAGCTTCATCAATAGCTGACAGATAAATAATTTCATCTGTTACTTTACCCTTTGATACTTTTCTATATGGGGTTTCAATAAACCCATATTGATTAGTTCTCGAGTATGATGCAAAAGAATTTATTAGCCCAATATTTGGTCCTTCAGGAGTTTCAATTGGACAAACTCTTCCGTAGTGGGTTGGATGTACGTCCCTAACTTCAAATCCAGCTCTTTCTCTAGTGAGCCCACCAGGCCCAAGTGCAGAAACCCTTCTTTTATGAGTAATTTCTGATAATGGATTATTTTGATCCATAAATTGTGATAATTGACTTGAACCAAAGAATTCTTTAATTGCAGCCGTAACAGGTTTTGCATTTATTAAGTCTTGTGGTCCCAGCTCGTCAGCCTCAGCCATACTCAATCTTTCTCTTACTGCTCTTTCAACCCTGATTAGACCAACTCTAAACTGATTAGCAGTCATTTCACCAACAGATCTAACTCTTCTATTTCCAAGATGATCGATATCATCAACAATATCATGACCATCACGGATGTTCACGATACCTTTCATAACCTCGATTATGTCCTGCTTATCTAAAACATGAGGATTATCTTTTTTTACGTCAAGCTTAAGTCTTCTATCAAATTTCATCCTACCGACTTCAGACAAATCATATCTTTCTTCATTAAAGAACAAATTATTGAATAGTGTTTCCGCAGAGTCCTTTGTTGGTGGTTCTCCAGGTCTCATCATTCTGTATATTTCTACCAAAGCTTCTAATTTGTTAGTTGTAGGGTCAGCTCTTAATGTATTTGAAATATAAGGACCTTTATCTAATTCATTGATATATAAGCACTTTATTTGGTTAATATCATTTTTCTTGATCTCTTCTAAAACAGTTTCATCAATTTCGGTATTTGCAGCAAATAAAACTTCGCCAGTTTCTTTATTAAAGATATCTTTTGAAAGAACTTTTCCGTAAAGAAATTCTTGAGCTAATGATATTTCAGATGCTTTCGAGCCTGTAAGCTCTTTAATGTGTCGCGCTGTTATTCTCTTGCCGGCCTCTACATAAACCTTGCTTTTAACTTTAATATCTACAGATAAAGTTTCACCACGAAGTCTCTCAGGCACTAGTGCCACCTTCACATTGTCTTTATCAAGAGTAAAAAGATCTTCTTCGTAAAACTCAGATAATATTTCTTCGGTACCCATATCAAGAGCTCTGAGCATAATTGTGGCTGGAATTTTTCTTCTTCTATCTATTCTGCTAAATAAAATATCTTTTGGATCAAATTCAAAATCTAACCATGAACCTCTGTAAGGAATAATTCTTGCAGAATATAAAACTTTTCCTGAAGAATGCGTTTTACCCTTGTCATGATCATAAAATACACCAGGAGATCTATGTAATTGAGATACCACAACCCTTTCAGTTCCATTGATAATAAAGGAAGCATCGTCAGTCATTAATGGGACTTCTCCCATAAATACTTCGCCTTCTTTAATGTCTTTTACTTCTTCAAAATTTGAATCTCTATCAAATAAAACTAATTTAACTTTTATTCTGAGCGGTGCTGAGTATGTCAATCCTTGTATTAAACATTCTTGAACATCATAAGTATTTTTACCAAGTTCATAAGAAACATATTCTAAGGCAGCATTACCTGAAACACTTTTAATCGGAAATAGGGATTGAAAAACATCCTCAAGTCCTTGTTTTTTTCTTGATTCAGGCGCCACATCAGCTTGCAAAAATTCAGCATAAGAGTTAGTTTGAGTTTCAATCAAGTTTGGCAGATCCATCACTTGAGCGAAGGTTCCAAAATTCTTTCTTATTCTTTTCTTTTCTGTATAGCTATATGGCATAAATGCTTCCTTATTAATTTAATATAATTGTTTTACTTAAGTTCACCTGTAGCTCCAGCTTCAGTAAGCTTAGCTAACATCTCTTCGGCTTCTTCTTTTTTAACACCCTCTTTTAAAGTACTAGGTGCTCCATCAACCATATCTTTTGCTTCTTTTAAACCAAGTCCAGTTATAGCTCTTACAGCTTTAATAACTTGAACTTTTTGATCACCTGCTGCTGCTAAAACAACATCAAATGCATCTTTTTCCTCAGCTGCTGGAGCGTCACCATCTCCACCTGCTGCTGCTGGTGCTGCTGCAACAGCTGCTGCTGCTGTAACACCAAACTTTTCTTCAATAGCTGAAATAAGATCTACTAGATCCATAACTGACATTTCCTCTATTGCTTTTAAGATATCATCTTTATTAGTTGCCATTTTATTCTCCTTATAATTTAGGCTGACGCCTCTTTGTTGTCTCGAACTGCTGTTAGAACTCTTGCAAGCTTGCTTGGAACTTCATTCAACAAAGTTGCAAACTTACCTACTGGAGCCTGTAATACGTTGGCAATAAGTCCATATGCCTCTTCTTTAGATGGAAGTTTTGCCAAAATATCGATTTGACTTCCATCTAATAATTGCCCCTCAACTACTAAAGCCTTAATTTCGAGTTCATCAAAGTTTTTGGCGTAAGTCTTGAGCAATTTAGCAGCTGCACCTGGTTCCTCGAAAGAAAAAGCAAACAGTGAAGGTCCAAAAAGAACTTCGTCAGAGCATCCAAAATCAGTTCCTTCAAAAGCCAATTTAGCCAGCGAATTCTTAATCACTTGGATATGAATACCTGACTGATTTGCTTTAGTCCTGATCTCAGAAAGTTCAGATACTTTTAAGCCTCTAGCATCAGAAATAACAAGTGAAGATGCATTTGATGCAACTTCTTTGACATCCTGAACTATTTTTTCTTTTTCACTCTTAGATAATGCCACAGCAATTCTCCAATTAAAGCCTTTCGGCTATTTGGCGACAAATTGCAAAAATTACAATTTGAACACCCCCTACGTAGGCAATTAAGTCTTTCGACACCTACGGTCTTCGACGGCTGCGTAAAACGCAACTATCTAGTTTTGCATTTCTGCAAAACTAAAACTTATCCCAACTCACCAGGGTTTATTTTTATACCTGGTCCCATGGTGCTACTTAAAGCAATATTCCCAATGTAAACACCTTTAGCTGATGCTGGTTTTAATTTTTTTAATTCTTCTAATAAAGCTGAAGCATTGGCCTTTATTTTATCTCCATCAAAAGATACTTTTCCTATACTTCCATGAATAATTCCATTCTTATCCGTTCTAAATCTTACTTGCCCAGCTTTTACATTTTTAATAGCAGTTTCAACATCATCAGAAACAGTGCCAGTTTTTGGATTCGGCATAAGTCCTTTTGGACCAAGTACCTGACCCAATTTGCCTACAACTTTCATTGCTGCATTTGATGAAATTACAACATCTACATTAATTTCTTCTTTTTGGAACTTCTCTGCTAAATCATCCATACCAATATAATCGGCTCCAGCTTTTTCAGCTTGACTGGCATGATCACCATCTGCAAATACTGCAACTTTTACTTCTTTTCCAAGGCTATTAGGTAAAGTTACGGCTCCTCTGACATTTTGATCAGATTTATTTGGATCCACTCCAAGTTTGACAGATATATCAATCGATTCATCAAACTTTTCAGACTTTACTGATTGAATAATTTCCATTGCTTCAGTTACAGAATAAGTTTTTTCAGGATCAAGTTTTTCCTGAATAATTTTTTGTTTTTTAGTTATGCTAGTCATAAATCTGTTTCAACGCCCATACTTCTTGCTGTTCCAGCAATAATTTTTACTGCTGCATCCATATCATTTGCATTTAAATCTGGTTCTTTGGCTTTTGCTATATCCTCTAGTTGAGCTCTTGTTAATTTCCCAACTTTTTCTCTATTTGGTTCTCCACTTCCTTTTTGAATATTTAAAGCTTTTCTAATTAAAACTGCTGCTGGTGGAGTTTTCACAACAAAGTCAAACGATTTATCTTCATATACATTAATAACCACTGGAAGCGGAATACCTTTTTCAGACTCTTGTGTTGCTGAATTAAAGGCATTACAAAAGTCCATAATATTAAGGCCGACTTGGCCTAGGGCAGGACCTACTGGCGGACTCGGATTTGCTCCTCCAGCTGGAATTTGTAACTTTAATACATTAACTACTTTTTTTGCCATTATGTCTTCTCAATTTGCATAAAATCTAACTCAACTGGAGTTGCTCTTCCAAGTATTTGGACAGAAACTTTTACCATGTTTCTCTCATAATCGACGTTTTCAACAACTCCATTAAAATCATTAAAAGGTCCATCACAAACTCTTATAACCTCACCGGGCTCATAAATTGTTTTTGGCGCAGGAGCATCTTCACCAACTTCTATTCTATTAATGATGTTATTAACGTCTTCCTCAGATATAGGAAGTGGTTTGTCTCTGGTGCCACCAACAAAACCTGAAACACGGGGAGTAGATTGAACTAACTGCCATGAATCATCTTCTAAATTCATCTGAACTAATATATAGCCTGGAAAAAACTTTCTTTCAGTTGTTTTTTTTGCACCACCCTTTAACTCAACAATTTGCTCAGTTGGTATTAGGATTTCTCCAAACTTTTCGGATAAATTATTTAACGCAATTCTCTCTTCAAGAGCAGCTTTTACTTTTTGCTCATAGCCTGAATAAGCTTGTATCACATACCAATCCATTTATTATCCTAAAACTAAACCTGTTAAAAAACTTAATAGAGATTCAAGTCCCCAAAAGAATAGGCACAACACTACAATAGCACCAAAAACGATCATGAAAGTTTGTGTTGTTTCCATTCTTGTTGGCCAAACAACCTTTCTTATTTCTGTTCTAGATTCTCTCATTAGCTTGATAGCATTGGTGCCAAAACTTGTAATAGCAATTATTCCAAGTCCGATGATAAAAAGAAATAATACACCAAGAACTCTGTATAAGAATGCAACCTCTACAAAATAGCTATTACCAACAACAGCTGCAGCAAATACAACCATTGCTAATAACCATTTAAGGTTATCAAGAGTTTTTGAAGTAGACCCTTTATTCATAATTCAACTCTCTACCAGCTCGTTCCTCATGGCAGGCCAGGAGGGACTCGAACCCCCAACCCCCGGTTTTGGAGACCGATGCTCTACCAATTGAGCCACTGGCCTATAATTTTTCATTTTACTCAAAGACAAACAGGCCGAGGCATAAAGCCTCGGCCAAAAAGTCTTATGTTACTCTACTATTTTTGATACTACGCCAGCACCAACAGTTCTTCCACCTTCTCTAATCGCAAATTTCAAACCTTCGTCCATTGCAATTGGAGCAATTAATGAAACAACCATTTTGATGTTATCTCCAGGCATAACCATTTCAGTACCTTCAGGTAATTCACAAGCACCTGTTACATCAGTTGTTCTGAAATAGAACTGAGGTCTGTAATTATTCATAAATGGTGTATGTCTTCCGCCCTCATCTTTGCTTAAAACATATATTTCAGCTTCAAATTTTGTATGAGGTGAAATTGATTTAGGTTTAGCTAAAACTTGTCCTCTCTCAACTGCATCTCTTTCGACGCCTCTTAAAAGAATACCGCAATTCTCACCGGCTCTTCCTTCGTCGAGTGATTTTCTGAACATTTCAACACCAGTACAAGTTGTATCAGTTGTTTCTTTAATACCAACGATCTCGAGAGGATCTCCAGTATTAACAATTCCAGTTTCAATTCTTCCTGTTACTACAGTACCTCTACCAGAGATAGTGAAAACGTCCTCAATAGGCATCAAGAAATTACCATCAACTGGTCTTTCAGGCTCAGGTACGTATGTATCTAAAGTCTCAATTAATTTTTGTACTGAAGGAACGCCAATGTCTGAGGTATCTCCTTCTAGTGCTTTTAAAGCACTACCAACAATGATTGGAGTATCATCTCCAGGGAAATCATATTCATTAAGCAGCTCTCTAATTTCCATTTCAACTAATTCAATCATTTCTGCATCGTCATTTTGATCAGCTTTGTTCATGTAGACAACGATATATGGCACACCAACCTGTCTTGCAAGAAGAATGTGTTCTCTTGTTTGAGGCATTGGTCCATCAGCAGCACTTACAACAAGTATTGCGCCGTCCATCTGTGCGGCACCAGTAATCATGTTTTTAACATAATCAGCGTGACCCGGACAGTCAACGTGAGCATAGTGTCTTGCTGTTGATACATACTCTACGTGAGAAGTAGCGATTGTTATCCCTCTCTCTCTTTCTTCTGGAGCATTATCGATATTAGCAAAATCAACTGCATCACCACCATAAACCTCTGCAGCTACTTTAGTTAAAGCAGCAGTAAGAGTAGTTTTACCATGGTCAACGTGACCAACAGTACCCACATTTACGTGGGGTAAGGTTCTCTCGAATTTTTCTCTAGCCATTTTTATGCCTCTCTAAAATTGTTATAAATTGGAGCTCATAACCGGACTTGAACCGGTGACCTCTTACTTACCAAGCAAGTGCTCTACCGCTGAGCTATATGAGCCCGTTCATAAGCATCCTATTTTTGGTGGCGTATTATCCCCCTAAAAGGCTATAAACTCAACCTTTTTTAAAAGATATTTTAAGCACAATTTTTCTTATAAAAATCAATGGTGGAGAGGGTAGGATTCGAACCTACGTAGCCGAAGCGGCAGATTTACAGTCTGCTGGTATTAACCACTCACCCACCTCTCCATTTAAAGGTAGCTATTTTTGTTCTAGAATGACTTTAAGTCAACTAATTTCTTACATTGAGCAAGTTAAATAAAGATATAATTTTAATGGATTTGCCATTAAATAGGTTTAATCTTCATATTTATGATGAAATTGACTCTACTAACGACGAAGCCAAAAGAATTGAAGGCATAGAAGACTTTCAAATTTTCGTTGCAGAAAAACAAACAAAAGGAAGAGGAAGGCATGGTAAAAAGTGGTCTAGCCCCAATTCTGGCAACATATACATGACAATATGCACTATTCAAAATACCTCACAAATAAGCCCAATCAGCTTAATTTTGGGTCTTGTCTGCAAAATAGCTATTGATAAATTAATAAAAAAACCTTTAATAATGCTCAAATGGCCAAATGATATTCTGTTTAATGAAAAAAAAATTGGAGGAATTTTGGTTGAGACTGAGATAAATAAGGAAAATGTTAAAACTATCATAGGAATTGGCATTAACCTGAACATAAACAAAGAAGAATCATGGTGGGGTGATTTATCTAAATTTTCTCTTGAAACAAGAAGAAATGAGCTTATCAATTTAATTTTGAAAGAATTTTTAAATATTTTTGATAATTCTTATGATAATTGGCTTTATGATTGGAAAAAAAGTTGCATCCATATGAACAAAGAAATAGAAATATATAATGGAGAACATCTTCAAAAAAAAGCCATCTTTAAAGATATAAATACTCAAGGAAATGCAGTAATTGAATCCAAAGAAGGTGAAGAAATTATTGCAACTGGTCAAATAAGCATAAAAGGAGTTTATTAAATATGATTCATTTTGTTAAAAATATTCCCATTGATGAGAATGTTCCTGAAAATTATAAAGAGATAGTATTTGGTGCTGGATGTTTTTGGGGAGTTGAAAGAAAATTTTGGGATTTGCCAGGTGTTTTTTTAACCTCTGTTGGATATTCAGGTGGTGATACAGAAAATCCATCATATGAAGACGTGTGTTATAGAAATACAAATCATGCTGAGGTAGTAAAAATTACTTATGACTCAAATGTTATAGAGTTAATGGAATTATTAAAAATTTTTTGGGAATGTCATGACCCTACTCAAGGCATGAGACAAGGCAATGATGTTGGAACTCAATATAGATCAGTAATCTATACAAACAATGACGATGATCTTAAAGTTGCATTGGAATCAAAAGATACATATCAAAAAGAACTAGTTAAAAATAATTTTAAAACTGATAATCCTAAAAGCATTACCACTGAAATAGAATCTGTTAAAAATTATTATTTAGCAGAAGAGTATCATCAACAATATCTAGCTAAAAATCCCAACGGGTATTGTGGCATTGGTGGGACTGGATGCTCTTTCCCAAAAGAATAATTTGTATATAATACAACTCGTTGCCACCTTAGCTCAGTTGGCTAGAGCAGTTGATTTGTAATCATCAGGTCGTCAGTTCGAATCTGACAGGTGGCTCCATATGATGATATTATTACTCATATGGAAAATTCAAATAATCAAAATACCGATCAAAAAGGTGAAAGTCTAAAAAAAGATTTTAGAACTGGTCAGTATATTTATGCAGGCATATACCTTATTTTAGTAATATGTTTGATAGTTTTTTATAGTTAAATTTATGGATTTGACTACCTATATAATTGGTAATGTAATTTTAATTGGTGCCTTGTATTGGGTTGTTATGAACAAGGATAATTAGTTTCTATACCCGTTAGGCTTGTCTTTCTCTTTTGTATATCTATCAGTTAATCTCGACATTCTAGTAGTTAAATCAATATCCTTGCCGTTAATAAATACTTTTTCAGGCATAGAAGATGGTTCTAAAGGATCAGCATCCCAAATAATTAAATCGGCTATATTTCCTTGAGCAATTTGTCCTCTTTTACCTAACTTAAAAATTTCTACTGGAGAGAGAGTAATTGCTTTTAAAGCACCTTCGTATGACATGCCATTTGCAACAGCGACACCAGCTCCCTGTCTAATAAGATGATAGTTATGACTTCTTGGAGCATTAAACATCAGAGTAATTCCAAAGGTCTCTAAATTACTAGCTAACTCAATATTAGCAGCTAGCTCGTCAAAAGATCCAGGGATATTATTAATGGGATTTATAATTAAAGGTACATCACTTTCTGCAATCTTGTTTGCAACCAAGCCTGCTTCTTGTGCTCCCATAATAATTAAGTTTAGATCATATTTTTCTTTTATCTCGATAAGTTTTAATATGTCTGAAGCCCTATTTGCTTTCATTATTAGGGGTAGATCATCATTAATCAATCTATGAAGTGCTTTCAAATCTCTTGGGTGGAGTTCCATTGTTTCTGCAATAGGAGAATCAACAATTAAGTCAGATAAATTTCTATATGACTCCATATCTTTAGAATCAATGGATGATGCAAATTCTAATAAGTCTTCCATAATTGAAAAAGTTTCAGCTCTTGATTCTCCTCCCGATCCTCCAACTCGACCAATCATTACATTATCTTTAATGCCTGTAATTTCAAGATTGCTATCAAGAACAAAAAATGATCCAAGCCCTCCTATCGGACTATTTGTATTTTGAGGGAGGGTTATGGTTGACGTAATGCCGTTTGACCTATTCCACGGAATTAAAACTGAATTTGGATTAAAAGCATCATAGATGCTAAACCCAATCTCATATATATCTGATGAATCATCTCTGGTAACACTTAATGCACCTATTTCAACAATTCCAATTTCAGAGTCAGTAGATATTATTCCTGGAGTTAATATTTTTCCTGTTGCATCTATTACCTTGTCTCCTCGGAGATTGGATGTTGAGACTCGAGATATTTTGTTTCCATCAAGCAAAACATTTCCCACAAAAGGATTATTATTTTTTCCGTCATAAATTGTTACGTTTTTAATAAGGATACTTTCAGAATTTATAGTTGCATTAAATAAAATAATGAATATGACAAGAACTTTTTTTGATTGGCTAATCATTCTTCTATCCTGTTTTTTTCTGGACTAATTATTCCAACATCGAAATCGCTTGCAGGTTGAAAATTACTTTCTCTGTCATAGGCTGTAGCTCCATCAATAAAAACTTGCTCAACAAGAGCATACACACTAAAAGGATTTTTTGACCAAATAACCACATCAGCATTTTTGCCAACTTTTAAAGATCCTGTTTTATCATAAATACCTGCTGCCTTTGCAGGATTAGAAGTGATCCAATTCATTGCTCTTGCTTTTGATATATCAAAACCAGCTCTTAAACCAGCAGCTAATGCTTTTGATGCCTCTTGGTTAAGATGTTGAATTCCTATTGCATCATCAGAGTGAACAATTGCACATCCTTTTCCACCAAGAGCCTGATCAACAATTGCTATATTAGCTTGAACCATATCGTATGCCTCATGTTTAAAGCCCCACCAATCTGCCCATAATGCTCCACATATATTATTTTCTGCTAATAAATCTGCAATTTTGTATGCTTCAACACCATGATGGAAGGCTGTAATTTTATAATTAAATTCATTAGCAATATTTATCATTGTTGCCATTTCTTCAGCTCTGTAGCAGTGATTGTGAACTAATATTTCTCCTCGAAGTACACCTGCGAGAGTTTCCATTTCAAGATCTCTTTGAGGTTTATATCCCATTTCTTTGGCTTCATCTGACTTGGCTTCATATTCATTTAACCGACTTAAATAAGCTTCAGCTTTAATCCAAGATTTTCTATAGCCTGCTGCATTACCCATTCTTGTTGATGGAGCTTGTTGTCTGTTGCCATAAACTCTTTTTGGATTTTCTCCACATGCCATTTTTAATGAATGAGGTGCATCAGGAAATTTCATAGAATTTATGGTGTTTCTTTGTAAATTTTTGACAGTTACTCCTCTGCCGCCAATCAAATTAGCTGATCCCGGCAAAATATGAAAAGCAGTTACTCCTCCTTTTAATGCAAGAGCATATTGAGGATCTTGAACCCAAATTGAATGCTCAGCCCATACATCAGCTGTAACAGGACTAGTTGCTTCATTTCCATCGGAACTTGTACTTACTCCGGGTGCAGGATAAACGCCCATATGAGAGTGAATATCTATTATTCCAGGAGTTACCCATTTACCTGACGCATCAATAATTAAAAATTCACTACCAGCTGGTAAATCCTTGCCAATGGCAACAATCTTTCTATTTTGAATTAAGAGATCTGTTGCTTGAAATTCATTTCCCTCTCCATCATAAATATTTGCATTTTTAATTAAAATGTTTTCTGACGGTAAGGGCTCATAAGTTGATTCAAATGGCTTCGCTTCGATAAGACATACGAAGATTAAAAAGCAGTATTTTATTAGCTTGGTCATACAATGAATAATATAATCTATAATAAATAAAATACAAAAATATATGAAAGCATATCAAGTTGTAGAAAACGGCAAACCTCTTGAAAAAAGAGAGATAGAAAAACCTACTCCAACTGGAAAAGAAATTCTTATAAAAACACTTGCATGTGGCGTCTGCCATTCAGATGTGCATATACATGAAGGATTTTTCAGTTTAGGCGAAGAACAAAAACTCCCGGTACCACTTATGACCGATGCTCTTGCAATGGGTCATGAAATATATGGTGAAGTGGTTGAGTTAGGTGAAGATGTCTCAGATGTTGAGGTTGGAAAAAAATATGTTGCTTATCCTTGGATAGGATGTGGAAATTGCGACGAGTGTGCTAATGATAGAGAGCATTATTGCTCACCCCTAACAACAAAAAATTTAGGGATAAATGTAGATGGTGGTTATGCCGAATATGTTCTTGTGCCAGAATCAAAATATTTATTTGATGCCGGAGATACTCCAGACGAAGTAGCTGGAAGCTATGCATGCAGAGGTTTAACTGCATACAGCGCACTTAAGAAAGCAGATTTAATTGAAGGTCGAAACTCAGTTGTCATCATTAGTGCAGGAGGACTTGGATTGCTAGCACTTAAAATTATTCAAGCAGCATATTCTATAAATCCTATTGTTGTAGATATAGATGATGAAAAGCTTAAACTTGCAAAACAAGCTGGTGCTTCTGAAGTTATTAATTCAAGAGATGAAAACTTGCATGAAAAAATTGCTGAACATACAAATGGTGGTGCTACAAGTGTTATCGATTTTGTTGGAGCATCTGAAACTTATGAACTTGCATCTGGGATGTTTGGTATGAAAAGAGGTGGCACATATGTAATAGTCGGTTTGATTGGAGGAGAAACAAATCAGCAACTTCCAATGATTACTTTAACAGCAAGAACTATTAGAGGAGTTTATGTTGGTAGTCTTCAAGAAATGAGTGAATTAATGGATCTCGTAAAAAACAACAAAATCGATCATATAGATGTTGAAAAAAGAAATGTTTCTGAAGCTAATAAAACTTTAAATGACTTGAAAAATGGAAAAATTAATGGTCTAGTATGCCTTACTCATGATCATGAATAAAAAATATCTACTATATTCATTTCTATTTATAGCAAGTCTGTCAATGCACAGCTTTGCAGATCATCATGATCACTATAGCTTGCAAGAAGAGCACCTAACTGAATGTCAGGCTTGTGAGGAAAATGTTGAAATTAAAATTGCTTCAACAAAAAATAAAAGCAATTTCCTAAAAGAATCCCCCAAAACAAATCTAATCAATAGATTTGTAAGTCAAAAACATAAATCAAATTTATCAAGAGCTCCACCTTTAAATTAGTTAATTAATAAATTTTTTAACTAATTTTTCATAAAGGAGGAAACATGAAAAAATTTTTAAATGTAATTATTGTATTAATTGCATTCCATTCGAACAGTTTAATATCTCAAGAGGTAGAGGAAACCGTTGTTGTTACATCAGCATTAATTGATACATCACAAATTACGAATCCTCTATATGTTATTGATGGGCAGGATATAGCAGATGATGCAACAACTAGCTTAGGAGATGCCATAGATAGTTATCTTGGTGTTTCGATTGCTGATTACGGTGCTGCTGTAGGTCAGCCTATTATTAGAGGAATGTCAGGTCCAAGAGTAAAAATCCTTAAAAACGGTATGGTAAATCGTGACGTTTCAGGACTTGGCGTAGATCACTTAAATGATGTTGATTTAAATGATATAAGTCAATTAGAAATTGTTAAAGGTCCCTCTTCTATGCTATATGCCAATGGAACTATTGGAGGAATCATAAATGTTGTCGATGAATGTATATCAGCTATTAACTATGAATTACCTGAACTTAAAGTTGGTTACGAGACTCAGTCAGTCAATGATGGAGATTCTAAGAATATTAATTACAAAAGTAATATCGGTGGATTCAACATTAATTTTGGACACAACAAAATAGATTTTGGAAATTACGATGTTCCATTTGGAGCAATATTACATGATGAAGATCACGATGAGCATGATGAGCATGATGGACATGAAGAGGATGAGCATCATGAAGAAGATATGGGATTTATTAATAATTCTGATTATGCTATTGAAGCTACAAAATTTGGAATTTCCAAAGTTGGAGATTGGGGTTATGTTGGTATTTCAGTTGATAATTTAGAAAGTGTCTATGGCATCCCTTTTCACGGCGACGAGCATGGAGATGAGCATGGTGATGATCATGAGGATCATGAGGATGAAGAGGAACATGAAGAACATGGTGATGAAAGAATTTTCTCAACTACTGATTCTGAGAGTACAACAATAAAAGGTTCATATAATGTAAATGGAAACATTGTTAATAACATAGACTTTACCTTCCGTAATTCTGATTACACCCTTACTGAAGCTCATGAAGAAGAAGAAGGTCATGATGATCATGGAGATGAAGAAGAGGAACATGCTCCAACAGTATTCGCTAATGAAGCGATTGAATACGGAGCAATTTTTGATATTTCTAATGAAAATCTATCACAAAAAGTTGCTATAAATTTTGTTGATGAAGACAACTCAATTGTTGGTGAAGAAGCTTTTATGAATCCAGCTAATAGTGAAGAATTTACAATCGGATACTACGCAAGTAAAGATTTTGGTTCATTCAATATGGATATGGGAATAAGAGTTGATCAAATTGAACGAACAGGAAGTGTAACTGACGAAGATCATGGCGATGTAGATCAATACAATATTGATGATTCAACTAATAGCTTTGCATTAAGTATTGGTCGTAATTTAAACGATAATCTAAATCTTAACGTTGGCTTCGCAAGTGTTGAGAGATTGCCCTCAGTTATAGAATTATTTATGAATGGTCCTCACATGGCGACAGGGAGATTTGAAGTTGGTGATCCTAACTTGAATAGCGAAACCTCAAAAAACTTTGATATAAGCTTAAATTATGAGAATGATGGGTTTTATGCATATGCTAGTTTCTTTATTACTGATGTTGATAACTACATTGCTCTCATCGACGAAGAAGAAGATCATCACATGGATGAAGATGAGCATCATGAAGACGAGGAAGATCATCATGAGGGTGAAGATGAACATCATGATGAAGATGATCATGATGAACATGAGCATGGTTATGGAAATCTAATTCACGCTAATTATGTCCAAGAAGATGCCGAATTTGATGGCTATGAGTTCGAGTTTGGTAAAGCTTTTGAAATGAATTCAGGCATTTTAGATCTTTCTTTTGGAAGAGATGTTGTAAATGCAGAATTCTCAGATGGACATTATGTTCCAAGAATCAATCCATCAAGAAACATTTACTCAATGTCTTATAGTACGAATGACTTGATTTTTAAGCTGCAACTAAAAGATGTGGATAAACAAAAAGAGATTGGTGAGGGCGAAACTGAAACTGATGCATATAAAATGTTAGATTTCAGAGTCACTAAAACATATAGCCTTGCTGATGATAGCGAATTGAGAATTTCACTTTTTGGAAGAAACTTACTTGATGAGGTTGCGAGAAATCATTCTTCTTTTGTTAAAGATGAAGTCCCCCTTCCAGGTAAAAATCTTGGAGTTAAATTTCAATTAACTTTTTGATTAATTTTTAGGTAAAAAATTTCACTGGCCCTTCAAGGGCCAGTGTTTTTTATAGACATAAAAATCTTTGTTATCTTTTCAAATAAAACTCTATAATCCTTTTTATGTTCAGTAGAAAAATATTTTTATATCTAATATTTTTCTCTTTTTTTAGTTTTGCAGATGATTTTGAAGAAACAGTTGTTACTGGTTCTTTAATAAAGAATGCTGAGAACGATTTATCTCCGATTCAAGAAATTAAAGAGAGAGATCTTAAGAATTTTAACATCACAAATATTGGTGAAATAAGTAAATATTTGAACGTCAGTTCAGGATCTAGATTTCAAACAAATGCACTTGAGGGAGAAGATCAAGGCATGTCATCAATTACCCTTAGAGGCTTAGATGCTTCCGCAACTTTATTACTATTAAATTCTAAAAGACATACTTTTTCAGGAACGCCATCCAATAACGGAAATAGTTATATAGATGCAAACATTGTTCCCGAAATTGCTATTGAAAAAATAGAAATTCTAAAGGAAGGCGCAACATCAATATATGGCTCAGATGCGATTGCTGGAGTTATTAATTTTCTTACATTTAAGGAATTTGAAGGATTCAGGGTCAAAGCCGGTAAACAGAGCACTATAAACTACAATCAAGATGATGATAATTTTGGTATCTTGTTTGGAACAAAAGTCCTAGATGGAAAACTTGTTATTGGCTTCAATGCACTTGAGAGGTCTGCTCTATCTGCAAGTGAAATTAATGGAATTGCTGAATTGGGACTAAGTGGTCTTGGTAAAACCTTTAAGGTCCTTGGTCCAGACACTGTCTCGTCTGGACTTTATGCTGGAGTTTATCCAAAAGTAAGTCAATTTGTTCCAGATCCAAATTGTGAAGAAAATGGTGGAGTTCTTGATGGAAGTTTTTGTAGATTTTTGTATGGAGAAAGATTCAATATTGTAAATGATGAGAGTCATCAAAAAATTTATTTGAATTTTTCAAAAGACACAGAGGTTTTAAAACATAATTTCCATTTCATATCATCTAAAGTTGACGTAAACGATAATCCTCAATCTCCTTCTTACCCTGCTCTTCCTTTTTTATCAAGAAACATTGAGCCTGGTGAAGGTGGGAGTCCTTTTAATGTTCCAGTTATTTGGTATGGCAGACCGCTTGGTTCAGAATTCAAATCACCCTTCTCACCAAAAGATATTGATCAATTTAATATCAATTACAGTCTTTCTTTTATGGTCAATCAATTAACTAATGCTGAGATATCAATAAGTGTAAGTGAGCACTCTAACAACCATTATAGGCCTGATATTATTGATTCAAGATTTCTTGCTGCAATAAAAGGAAATGGTGGCCCTGATGGAAATCTCACTTGGAATATATTTGATTCAACTCAAAATACAAGATCTCTAATTGATTATGTTAGAGGCGCAGAAGATTCGTCAAAAGTGGCTGACCTTATTTCTTTAGATGGAATATTTAATAGGAAATTAAAAAATCTTAATTTAGCTTATGGGTTTCAACTAAATAAAGAAAGTTTAGATATTTATTATGATGAAGTTAGTAGAGCTGCGTTTGATAAGGATGGAAAGTTAATAAAAACAGCTGACCTTTTCTTTCTGGGAGGAGGAATTAATTTATCCAAATCACGGACTAGCAATGCTTTATTTTTTGAAATAGAAAAGAGCATTCAAGACGTTTTAGATTTAAGAATTGCAGCAAGATATGAATCTATGAAGAATGAATCATCATTCGATCCAAAGATTTCGTTGAAATATATGGTAGCTGATGATCTAACAATACGATTTTCAAAAGGAACTGCTTTTTCTGCACCATCAATGGCGCAAATGTACTCAAGTGAAATTAATCTTGGAAGCGTAAGAGACATTAATGATTCAGTTTTTGTAAGACAAGCTTCAACAGGTAATCCAAATTTGAAACCTGCTACCTCAACAAATTCAAATATTGGAATGATATTTCAAAGAAATGATCTAAGAATTAGCCTAGATTTTTGGAAGATAGAATATGAAGACAGAGTTGAGGTCGAGAGTGCTCAAGCAATATTATCTTCAAATCCATTTGGGCCAAGTATTACAAGAAATGAATTTGGTGATCTTATAGGGGTCACTACCACCTACTTCAATGAAGATAATACTTTGGTAAAGGGAACTGATTTGCAAATACAATATCTCATAAATTTGAAGCAGAGCGACCTATCTATAAATTTGATGGGCACAAACTTGTCAGACTTTAAAACTCCAAGCCTTACAAATCAAAACTTAATGATTAATCGTGTTGGAAAGTTTAATTTTGATACTCATACTTTTTCTTTACCAAAGAAAAGAATTAATTTCTTTATAAGCTGGAACTTCAAAGACTTAAGCATAAACTTAAACTCAAGATATTTAGATGGATATGTTAATGAAAGACCCATTACTGGATTGGGGCTAACTTATGGATACTCTAATCAAGTTAAATCTTTCCTTGTTCATGATATATCGCTGAACAAAAAACTTTTCATCTCGAGCGGTGATCTAGATTTAAGATTATATCTTTCAAATATATTCGATAAATCTGCTCCAAGACTATATGATGCACCTGATTTTAGTTTTGATACGAGATTGCATGATCCTAGGGGAAGAATTCTAGGATTTAATGTTGAGTATAATTTCTGATCTTTAAAAATTTAAAAATATGGATAACCTTACTAATTCTATTGATCAAGTAGTTCAAGAAAATGCTTTGCCACATGAATGGCCAAAGGAAGTACTTTCTGAGTTAAAAAACATCGAAGTAAAAAATAACAATAGAAGTGATTTAAGAAAAATTCCATTTGTGACTATCGATGGTAAAGATGCAAAGGATTTTGACGATGCAGTTTTTTGCGAAGCCAATAACGATGGCTTTGTTCTTCAAGTAGCTATAGCCGATGTAGCTGAGATTGTTGAAGCTAATTCATCTATTGACAAAGAAGCCCTATTAAGAGGAACTTCTATTTACTTCCCGAAAAAAGTAATTCCAATGCTGCCTGAAGAGATTTCAAATAACTTATGCTCATTAATTCCAAACAAGGATAGAAATGTTTTGGTATGTAAAATTAATTTTAGTAAAGAGGGAGAAATTAATTCATATGAATTCTCTGAGGCTGTAATAAACTCACATAAAAGATTTACTTACAATGAGGTGGAATTTATAAAGCAAAATAAAGATATCAATCTTAGCGAACAAATTCTTCATTCAATAAATGCCCTTGAGAAGCTAACAAAACAACTTCTTCTTAATAGATCAAAAAGGTATGCGCTTGAAATAGAATCTTCTGAACCAACTCTTTCTTTTGGAAATGAAGGCAATATTTCAGAAATATTTATTCCAAAAAGATTATTTGCACATCAAATGATTGAGGAAGCAATGATATCTGCAAATATCTGTGCTACTAAATTCATAAAAAAGTATCTAGGTTTTGGTATTTATAGAATTCATGAAGAGCCTGAGCACTTAAAACTTGAAAACTTGAAAAAGTTCTTTTCTTTAAAAGGATTGTCAGCAAAATCTTTTTCAAATCCCTTAGAAATGATTAATAGATTCATTAAGCATGTTAATAAAGATGAAAAAAATAAAATAATGAATGTTTTAATTCTTCAATCTTTGAAGAGAGCATGCTATTCAACTAAAGATATTGGTCACTTTGGTCTTCAATTAAAAGAATATTCTCATTTTACTTCTCCAATAAGACGATACCCTGATTTAATATCTCATAGGCTTATAAAAAATGTTCTAAATCAAAAAAAACTTACTATAAACCAAGATGATCTTGAAATTATACTTAATGATCTGTCAGAGCTTGAGCAAAGGGCTGAAAGATCATCAAGACAAGTGATTCAACAACTTATATGTCATCACCTCGAAGGGTCTATTGGAGGTGAATTTTCTTCAATAGTTGTTGGAATTGCTGAATTTGGACTTTTTTGCGAGATTGAAAACTACTTCATATCAGGCCTAGTACATGTATCTGATTTAAGTCGTGATAGATATATTTTTGATAAAGAAGCAAATATACTAAAAGGTAAAAGAACGGGGAGAACTTTTAGAATCGGACAAAAAATAAGGGTTCAACTTGCTAATGTCATACCTGAAGAAAGAAAAATTGTTCTTATACCGAAATAGCAATGAATAAAAAAATTGATAATAAAAGGGTTGGTTTTCATAGCATTGAGAGTATTATCAAAAATAGTCCGCATAAAATTAAAAAATTATTTATACCTCAATCAAGGGATGATAAAAGAATCAATAATTTGATAGCCCTTGCTGAAAAAAATGGAATTAAGTATCAAGTTTCAAAAAAACTTAAACAGGAACCCGAAGCAGAAATAACAAATGAACATAATTTAAGCTTTCAGGATTTAAAAATATTCTTAGAGGAAAAAAATAACAAGAAATTAAATATATTAATTCTTGATAATATTATTGATCCAAGAAATCTTGGTGCATGTATAAGGTCAGCTGCAGTAGCTGATGTAGATGCCTTAATTATTAATAAACATCACTGTGCACCATTAAATGATGTTGCTCATTCAGTGTCATCAGGTGGTGCTGAATATGTGAGGATATTCTTTGTATCAAATCTTGTGAACTGCATTAAGTACCTAAAAGATTTAAATATTAGTATTTTTGGATTAAGTGAGCATTCCAAAATAGATTATGATCAGGCAGATTTTACTGAAAATACTGCTGTTATAATGGGATCTGAAGAGGATGGTATAAGAAAAAAAACACAAGAAAGTTGTGATTCAATGATAAGGCTTAGCAATAATAAAAATTTTAAAAGCTTTAATGTTTCTGTCGCAACTGGGATAATATTGTCTGAAATTGCGCGACAAAGAAAATGCTAAAACAAAGAACACTTAGAAACTCCATTAAAGCTGTGGGCATAGGTCTTCACACTGGCAAGAACATTAATTTAGAACTCATTCCATCGGATATCAACTCTGGAATAAATTTTATTAGAACTGATGTTGATAAAGAGCTTGTTATTCCAGCTATTGCCGAGAACGTTGGTGATACCAGCTTATCTACAGCATTAGTGAAAGATGGTGTAAAGATTTCAACCATTGAGCATTTATTATCTGCAATTGCAGGTCTTGGAGTAGATAATTGCCTTATTAAAGTTGATGGGCCTGAAGTTCCTATTATGGATGGAAGCTCAAGTCCATTCGTTTTTTTGATTCAATCAGCTGGACTTGAAGATCAAGACGCATTAAAAAAATTTATAAAAGTAAAAAAGGAAGTATCTGTGACCAGAGATGATGCCTTTGCAAAAATAAAACCTTTTGATGGTTTTAAAGTTTCATTCAAGGTAGATTTTGATCATCCAGTACATAAAACATTGCCATCAGAGTCAGTTATTGATTTCTCATCAACATCTTTTGTTAAAGAGGTGTGTAGAGCAAGAACATTTGGATTGATGAGTGAAGCAGAAATGCTGAAATCTAGAAATCTTGCATTAGGAGCAAGTGTTTCAAATGCAATTGTTTTTGGTGATGATGAAATTCTAAATGATGAAGGTCTTAGATTTAATGATGAAATAGTTAAGCATAAAACATTAGATGCAATTGGTGACTTATATTTGTTAGGTGGAAACCTGATTGGCGAGTTCTCAGGATATAAATCAGGACACGAACTAAATAACAAACTTTTAAGAAAAATAATAGAAGATGATGATGCTTATGAAACTGTTGAATTTGAAAATTCTGAAAATGCCCCAATCTCTTATGTAAGGCCACCATTTGGGGATATAGAGTAGCTTTGACTTAAATTAGCGCAACATATAAAAATGTTAAATTTCTTTTCTAATATTTTCGGTTCGAAAAATGACAGAATTCTTAAAAGAATGATGTCATTGGTCAACTCAGCTAATAATCTGGAACAGGAATTAGCTGAAAAACCTGATTCGTATTTTTTAGATCTTAAAGATCAGCTGTTGAAAGAATACAGAGAAAATAATGATATGTATTCAATTCTGCCGCATGCTTTTGCGGCGGTGAGGGAAGCAAGTAAAAGAACTCTTGGTCTAAGACATTTTGATTCTCAAATGTTAGGTGGAATTTCTTTAGCAGAGGGTAATATTGCAGAAATGAAAACTGGTGAAGGAAAGACCTTGGTAGCCACTCTTCCAGTTTATCTTAATTACGTAATGGAGAATAAAGCTGTAATTGTCACAGTCAATGATTATTTAGCAAGAAGAGATGCAGAATGGATGAGGCCTGTGTATGAGTTTTTAGGACTTAAGGTTGGAATAGTTAATTCAAATCAGCAAGTAAAAGAAAAAATTTATGCATACAAGTCAGATGTAATTTATGCAACAAATAATGAACTTGGTTTTGATTATTTGAGAGATAACATGGCTAGATCAACTGAGGAGAGAGTTCAATGCTCGCTCGATTTTGCAATCGTTGATGAAGTTGATTCTATCTTAATTGATGAAGCAAGAACGCCTTTGATAATTTCTGGGCCTACTGCAGAAACCTCAGACTATTATCGACAAATTAGGAAGTTTATTCCTAACTTAAAAAAGCAAGATAGAGAAGGAACAGAAGAAGAACCTCTTCTAGATGAGGAGCGTGGTCATTATTTAATCGATGAAAAAAACAGAAGTATCGAGCTTACTGATGATGGTTATATTTTAGTAGAAGATTTATTAGAAGAAGCTAATATGCTTGGAGAATCAGATGGTCTCTATTCAGCGTCAAATCTAAAAATTATGAAATTTGTTCAGGCTACGCTTAGAGCAAATTTCTTGTTTCAAAAGAATGTTCATTATCTTGTGAGAAATAATGAAGTTCTTTTAATTGATGAACATACCGGAAGAACAATGCCAGGTAGAAGAATGAGTGATGGCGTTCATCAAGCTCTTGAGTGTAAAGAAAATGTTCCAATTCAAAGAGAATCACAAACATTAGCATCAACAACATTTCAAAACTTTTTCAGATTATTTAATAACTTATCAGGGATGACTGGTACTGCAGATACTGAAGCTGTTGAGTTTAAGCAAATTTATGGTCTAGATGTTGTAATCATTCCAACTAATGTTCCTATGATTAGAGATGATCTAAATGACTTGGTATTTCTTACAAAAAAAGCAAAATATATGGCATTGATTGAAGAAATTGAGTCACTTAGAGAAAAATCTGCTCCAATTTTAGTTGGAACAGTTTCGGTTGAATCATCAGAACAAGTATCAAAGTTCTTAAAAGAAAAAAATATCTCTCATCAAATTTTAAATGCTAAGCAACATGAAAGAGAGGCTGAAGTAATTGCAAATGCCGGCAAACCTGGAATGGTTACTATTGCTACAAATATGGCTGGAAGAGGAACAGATATTGTCTTAGGTGGAAGAAAAGATGATCAATCTGAGGAAGATTGGAAAAAAAATAATGAAATTGTTCTAAACGCAGGCGGTTTGCATATTTTAGGTACGGAAAGGCATGAATCTAGAAGGATCGATAACCAGTTAAGAGGTAGATCAGGAAGACAGGGCGATCCAGGTTATTCGAGATTCTTTTTATCTTTAGAGGATGACCTATTGAGGTTATTTATATCTGACAACAGAAGAGCGCTTTTTGAGAGAATTGGAATGGGTGATGATCATATTGAACATAAAATGCTCTCTAGAGGAATAGAAAACGCACAAAAAAGAATTGAGAATAGAAATTTTGATGCAAGAAAAAATCTTCTTGAATACGATGATGTATCTAATGATCAAAGACAAGCTGTATATTCATTACGTAATCAACTATTAGAAGAAGAAAATATTAGTAAAACTATAGATGAACTAATAAAGTCCGAGTTTAAAAGATTATCAAATCTTTATGTCCCTGAAGAATCTATAGAATCCCAATGGAGAACTGAAGAACTTCAAGAAGCGCTGTTAGTTAACTATGGAATTGAAAATGATATTCATGAAAGAGTTCAAAATGATAAGAAGTTAGTGCCAGAAACTATTGCTGATCTTATAATTAATAATTCATTTCAAGTTTATAAATCAAAATATGATTCCTTTGGAGAAACAAGACTTCTGCTCGAAAAACAAGTAATGTTGCAAGTATTAGATGCTCATTGGAAAGAACATCTTGCAGAAATAGATCATCTTAGAGGAAGTATTGGTTTAAGGGCATATGCTCAAAAAAATCCAAAAAATGAATTTAAACAAGAAGCTTATTCAATGTTTGAGTCTATGTTAGATGCTATTGATTCTGAAACAGTAAGAGCATTATTCTCAATAGATATTGTTTCAAAGGATCAACTTGAAGCTATTAAAAAGAAAGAAAAAGAAGATGCAGAAATGGTTTTAGAAAAAGCAGAAGTCCCTTTAGAGCATGATGATGTTAATAATCAAAATAATAATGCTGAACCCATTATCAGAGAGGGTGTAAAAGTTGGAAGAAACGAAATTATTTCAATCACAAATGGTACTGAAACTAAAGAAATGAAATATAAAAAGGCAAAGCCTTTAATTGACTCAGGTGAATGGAGAATTTCCTAAAGCTTTTTAGTCCTCATAAAAATCTTCAGACTTTACAGGCCTTGAAATAATATTTTCTTCATTTGCCCAGGATCCAAAATCAATCAATTTACACTTTTCAGAACAAAATGGCCTGTGTTCGTTTTGCTTGCTATTGGAGCATGGCTGCTCACATCGTGGGCATTTAATCATTGATATCAATACCTAGAAATTTTTGATGAATTTTTATCACCTGATTTTTTAGCTCATTTAATGAAGAATCATTATTAATAACTTCATCTGCAATGGATTTTCTTTGCTCGCTAGTAGCCTGATTTTTAATAATGTTCATAATGTCATCGTTTGTTTTATTATCTCTTTTGCTTGCTCTATTAATTTGATTTTCCTCTGAACATTCAACTACCAAAATTTTGTCATAAAAGTCTTGAGAATTTGTCTCATAAATTAAAGGTACCATTACAATTTTATAAATACTTTGAGAGTTTTTTATGAAATTAAAAATTTCTTCGCGGACTAACGGATGAATTATTGATTCGAGCGCTTCTTTTTTATTTTCATCTTTAAAAATTTCATCTCTGAGAAGAGCCCTATCAATATTATTATTTTTATCAATAAATTTATCTCCAAAATGCTCTACAAAAAGTTTTTTAGCACTTTTATTTTCGTCAAGAATATTTTTTGAAACATGGTCTGCATCTATTACATCAATACCTAGTTCAGTAAAGAAATTACCAACAACAGATTTTCCTGAGCCAATTCCACCAGTAAGACCAACAATCATTATTTAATTATAGACCTAGACATAAAAAAAGGCTCTCAGTAATTACTAAGAGCCTAAAATAAAAAAAGCCTGACGATTTCCTACTCTCACACAGGGAGACCCTGCACTACCATTGGCGTTAACTCGTTTCACTTCTGAGTTCGAAATGGGATCAGGTGGTACCAAGTTGCTATTGTCATCAGGCAAACTGGTATGTAATTTTTACAATCACTGTAAATTTATGAACTTCATATAAACCCTCTTAAGGTTACATGATCAAGCCTCACGAGTTATTAGTACAAGTTAGCTCAACGCCTCACAACGCTTACACATCTTGCCTATCAACGTCATAGTCTATGACGACTCTTTAGGAGACATAAAGTCTCTGGGAGATATCATCTTGGGAGAGGCTTCCCGCTTATATGCTTTCAGCGGTTATCCTTTCCGAACATAGCTACCCGGCAATGCCACTGGCGTGACAACCGGAACACCAGAGGTTCGTCCAATCCGGTCCTCTCGTACTAGGATCAGCTTCCCTCAAATCTCCAAACGCCCACAGCAGATAGGGACCGAACTGTCTCACGACGTTCTAAACCCAGCTCGCGTACCACTTTAAATGGCGAACAGCCATACCCTTGGGACCTGCTCCAGCCCCAGGATGTGATGAGCCGACATCGAGGTGCCAAACACCGCCGTCGATATGAACTCTTGGGCGGTATCAGCCTGTTATCCCCGGCGTACCTTTTATCCGTTGAGCGATGGCCCTTCCATACAGAACCACCGGATCACTAAGACCTAGTTTCCTACCTGCTCGATCCGTCGATCTCGCAGTCAAGCATCCTTCTGCCTTTATACTCTGTGCACGATGTCCGACCGTGCTGAGGATACCTTCGTACTCCTCCGTTACTCTTTGGGAGGAGACCGCCCCAGTCAAACTACCCAGCACACACTGTCCCTGATCCAGATAATGGACCTAGGTTAGAACTTCAATTTTACAAGGGTGGTATTTCAAGGACGACTCCACTAGGACTAGCGTCCCAGCTTCAAAGTCTCCCACCTATCCTACACAAATAAAGTCAAAGTCCAGTGTGAACCTGTAGTAAAGGTGCACGGGGTCTTTCCGTCTAGCTGCGGGTACACTGCATCTTAACAGCGAATTCAATTTCACTGAGTCTATGGTGGAGACAGTGTGGCCATCGTTACGCCATTCGTGCAGGTCGGAACTTACCCGACAAGGAATTTCGCTACCTTAGGACCGTTATAGTTACGGCCGCCGTTTACCGGGGCTTCGATCAAGAGCTTCGCATAAGCTAACCCCATCAATTAACCTTCCGGCACCGGGCAGGCGTCACACCCTATACGTCCTCTTACGAGTTTGCAGAGTGCTATGTTTTTAATAAACAGTCGCAGCCACCTGGTATCTTCGACCACGTTCAGCTCAAAGAGCAAGTCTTATCACCAATCGCGGCGCACCTTCTCCCGAAGTTACGGTGCTATTTTGCCTAGTTCCTTCACCATAGTTCTCTCAAACACCTTGGTCTACTCGACCTAACCACCTGTGTCGGTTTAGGGTACGGTTTCTTGCAATTTAAGCTTAGAGGTTTTTCCTGGAAGCATGGTATCAGCCACTTCCCACTTTAAAGTGGTCGTCATCAATTCTCAGCCTTAATATTCCGGATTTACCTAAAATATCAGCCTACAATCTTAAACACGGACAACCGTCGCCGTGCTGACTTAACCTTCTCCGTCACCCCATCGCAATTGCAAAAAGTACAGGAATATTAACCTGTTTCCCATCGACTACGGCTTTCGCCCTCGCCTTAGGGGCCGACTCACCCTGCCTCGATTAGCGTTGGACAGGAACCCTTGGTTTTTCGGCGAAGAGGTTTTTCACCTCTTTGATCGTTACTCATGTCAACATTCGCACTTCTGATACCTCCAGCTCGCCTCACAGCTTGCCTTCAACGGCTTACAGAACGCTCTTCTACCATCTTAAAAAGATCTGTAGCTTCGGTTTATGATTTAGCCCCGTTATATCTTCCACGCAGGCCGACTCGACTAGTGAGCTATTACGCTTTCTTTAAAGGGTGGCTGCTTCTAAGCCAACCTCCTAGCTGTTTGTGCCTTCCCACATTGTTTCCCACTTAATCATAATTAGGGACCTTAGCTGACAGTCTGGGTTGTTTCCCTCTCGACTACGGACGTTAGCACCCGCAGTCTGTCTCCCGTGCTCATACTCATAGGTATTCGGAGTTTGCATCGGTTTGGTAAGTCGGGATGACCCCCTAGCCGAAACAGTGCTCTACCCCCTATGGTAATACACGAGGCACTACCTAAATAGTTTTCGAAGAGAACCAGCTATCTCCGGGTTTGATTAGCCTTTCACTCCTATCCACAGCTCATCCCCTCATTTTTCAACATAAGTGGGTTCGCGCCTCCAGTCGATGTTACTCGACCTTCACACTGGCCATGGATAGATCACCCGGTTTCGGGTCTAATCCCAGCAACTAAACGCCCTATTAAGACTCGGTTTCCCTACGCCTACCCTAATTGGTTAAGCTTGCTACTGAAATTAAGTCGTTGACCCATTATACAAAAGGTACGCCGTCACAGAACAAGTCTGCTCCGACTGCTTGTAAGCACAAGATTTCAGGTTCTATTTCACTCCCCTCGCCGGGGTTCTTTTCGCCTTTCCCTCACGGTACTGGTTCACTATCGGTCAGCATAGAGTATTTAGCCTTGGAGGATGGTCCCCCCATATTCAGTCAAGATTTCACGTGTCCCGACCTACTCGATTTCACTTAAATTAGTCTTTCACATACAGGGCTATCACCTACTATGGCTAAACTTTCCAGAATATTTTGCTGGACTAAAATAAGCTTAAGGGCTTTTCCGATTTCGCTCGCCGCTACTGCCGGAATCTCAATTGATTTCTTTTCCTCTAGGTACTTAGATGTTTCAGTTCCCTAGGTTTGCTTCATGTACCTATGTATTCAGTACAAGATAATATACTTATGTATATTGGGTTTTCCCATTCGGAAATCCTCGGATCAAAATTTGTTTACCAACTTCCCGAGGCTTATCGCAGGTTACCACGTCCTTCATCGCCTTATGCTGCCAAGGCATCCGCCTTGTGCTCTTCCTTTACTTGATCATATAACCTTAAAAAGGTTATTTAACATTTTGAGAGTACTTAATAAAATATTAACTACTTTTTAATTTGCAGTGATCTCATGTATACAAATTGTATACACTAGAAAATTACATACCATTTATTTTACATAACATAAGACTTTAATATTTGGTTACTCGTGTGGGCGTTTAAAACACATTTTTCGTTAAGGAGGTGATCCAGCCACAGGTTCCCCTACGGCTACCTTGTTACGACTTCACCCCAGTCATGAAGCACACCGTGGTAAACGCCCTCCCGAAGGTTAGACTATCTACTTCTGGTGCAATCCACTTCCATGGTGTGACGGGCGGTGTGTACAAGACCCGAGAACGTATTCACCGCGACATGCTGATTCGCGATTACTAGCGATTCCGACTTCATGGAGTCGAGTTGCAGACTCCAATCCGGACTACGAAGAACTTTATAGGATTAGCACCACCTCGCGGCTTAGCGTCCGTCTGTATTCCCCATTGTAGCACGTGTGTAGCCCTACTCGTAAGGGCCATGATGACTTGACGTCGTCCTCACCTTCCTCCGGTTTATCACCGGCAGTCCCCTTATAGTTCCCGACCGAATCGCTGGCAAATAAGGGTAAGGGTTGCGCTCGTTATCCGACTTAACGGAACATCTCACGACACGAGCTGACGACAGCCATGCAGCACCTGTATCTTGGTTCCAAAAGGCACACTCTCATTACAAGAGCTTCCAAGTATGTCAAGAGTAGGTAAGGTTTTTCGCGTTGCATCGAATTAAACCACATGCTCCACCGCTTGTGCGGGTCCCCGTCAATTCATTTGAGTTTTAGCCTTGCGGCCGTACTCCCCAGGCGGACAACTTAAAACGTTAGCTGCGCCACTGAAAGACATTGTCTCCCAACAGCTAGTTGTCATCGTTTACGGCGTGGACTACCAGGGTATCTAATCCTGTTCGCTACCCACGCTTTCGCACCTTAGTGTCAGTACAGATCCAGGAGGCCGCCTTCGCCACTGGTATTCTTCATAATATCTACGCATTCCACCGCTACACTATGAATTCTACCTCCCTCTATCGTACTCTAGTGAGTTAGTTTTGGATGCAGTTCCTAGGTTGAGCCCAGGGCTTTCACATCCAACTTAACAAACCACCTACGCGCGCTTTACGCCCAGTAATTCCGATTAACGCTTGCACCTTCCGTATTACCGCGGCTGCTGGCACGGAATTAGCCGGTGCTTATTCTGCAGGTAACATCACGGCAATAAGGTATTAACTTATTGCTTTTTCTCCCTGCTTAAAGTGCTTTACAACCCGAAGGCCTTCTTCACACACGCGGTATGGCTGGATCAGGCTTGCGCCCATTGTCCAATATTCCCCACTGCTGCCTCCCGTAGGAGTCTGGGCCGTGTCTCAGTCCCAATGTGGCTGATCGTCCTCTCAGACCAGCTAAAGATCGTAGCCTTGGTAAGCCATTACCTTACCAACAAGCTAATCTTACGCAGGCTCATCTAATAGCGAGAGCTTCAAGAGAGGCCCTCTTTCTCCCTTAGGAGGTATACGGTATTAATCCGAGTTTCCCCGGGCTATCCCCTTCTACTAGGTAGATTCCTACGCGTTACTCACCCGTCCGCCGCTCTACTCATATCCGAAGATACTTTCTCGCTCGACTTGCATGTGTTAAGCCTACCGCCAGCGTTCAATCTGAGCCATGATCAAACTCTTCAATTAATATCATGTTTGTTGATTTTTAAATAAAAATCTAAATTTTATCTCGTATTTTGAACACCCACACGAGTAACCAAATATTTTAAAGAACTATCCGACTCGAAGGTCGGGAAGCGTATTCTAACGGACTTAGATGTAAGAAGAAAGCCTTTTTTTACTAATTTTTTTCTTTATCAACTAGTTTCTCAGAATTTAAGAATTTCATCTTAGATCTGAGCTCTTTTCCAACTTTTTCAATAGGATGATTTTTGGTTGATTCTCTATTAGATTTCATAAATGGTCCTCCAGAACCATCATTACTTTGCCTACAATCATCCAGAAATTCATCTGCAAAATTTCCAGATTGTATGTTATCCAAAATCTCTTTCATTGCTTCCTTAGTTTTTTCAGTAATGATTTTAGGACCACTTAAATAATCACCATACTCGGCTGTATTTGAAATTGAATAATGCATATTTGCAATTCCGCCCTCTTGAATCAAATCTGTAATTAATTTTGTTTCATGAAGACATTCAAAATAGGCCATTTCTGGGCTATAGCCAGCTTCAACTAAAGTCTCATATCCAGCCTTAATAAGTGCTGTCATGCCCCCACATAATACAGCTTGCTCACCAAATAAATCTGTTTCGGTTTCTTCCTTAAATGTTGTCTCTAAAACTCCTGCTCTTGTCCCACCATTAGCTTTAGCATAAGAAAGAGCAATTTGTTTCGCACTTGATTCGTCTGTCTTCGTTGAATCTTGATATATTGCAATTAATGATGGAACTCCTCCACCTTTTAAATATGTACTTCTTACTGTGTGACCTGGTCCTTTTGGAGCAATCATAATCACACTATTTGTTTCATCGGGAACAATTTTTTTAAAATGAATATTAAAACCATGAGCAAAAGCTAAAATAGCATCGCTTTTTAAATTTGGTTTTATACTCTTTTCATAAATTCCCTTCTGAAACTCATCGGGAGCAAGAATCATTACAAGATCTGAGTTTTGTGTCGCTTCATCAACTTGTTTTACTTTTAAGCCAGCTTCTATAGCTTTGTCCCAAGAGGAAGAGCTTTCTCTTAAAGCAACAGTAACATCAACTCCAGAGTCACTTAAATTATTTGCATGAGCATGTCCTTGAGAACCATAGCCCACGATAGTTACTTTTAAATTTTGAATTATTTCAATATCAGCATCATCATCATAAAAAATGTTCATTTGATTTCCTCTGCCATTAGCACATCAATTAATTTATTTATCTGTCTTAAGATTTGTCTAAGTAAATTATCATTCACAGTTGTAGCAATTATCAAATGTGATACTTCTCCCTCTTTTAAATTGATATTAAGTTTTTCTTCAACAAATCTATACTCATTTAAATCTTCAACGGGATCAACATGAAGACTTTCAATGTTGTATCCTCTTTGGTGAAATAAACCAACTACTCTAACAAGAGCTCCAGGTTTATTCTCAAGGATTACTGATAATTTCCTTTGAATCATGTTTTTGTCTCTTTATCTAACCACATATCTTTTAAGCTGCCGTTTGGCGCAACAAGCATAGGATAGACATGCTCGTTAGGATCAACATAAACGTCTACAAATACTAATCGGTCTTTTATAGAGAGTGCCTTTTCAAGTCCGCTTTTTAATTCAGAGTTTTTTTCAATTTTTATTCCTACATGACCATACGATTCTGCAAGTTCAACAAAGTTTGGCAAAGAACTTTGATATGTGCTTGCTGAGTGACGACCACCATAATTCATATCCTGCCATTGCTTAACCATTCCAAGAGCCTCATTATTGATATTAATAATTTTTATGGGTAGGTTGTATTGAGTGCAAGTGGATAATTCTTGTATGCACATCTGAATACTTCCCTCACCTGTAATGCAAATTACTTCATCATCAGGATATGCTAGTTTTGCTCCCATAGCTGCAGGCAAACCGAAACCCATTGTTCCCAAGCCACCAGAATTAATCCATTTTCTTGGTTCATCGAAATGATAATATTGAGCTGCAAACATTTGATGCTGTCCTACATCAGAGGTTATAAATGCTTTACCTTTTGTGATGTTATATATATGTTGGACAACTGCTTGCGGCATGATTGGTTGCTCATCAGTCTCACATAAATGCATCTCGTGATTTAAGCCATGTTGTGATTTCCAATCAGATATTTGTTTTTTCCAGGGGATGATTTTTTTTGAGTCAATTAATTCTTTTTTAGCTTCCAACAATTTAATCATTTCTTTTAGTGAGTTCTTAACTTGTCCAAATACAGCTATATTTGCCTCAATAATTTTAGAGACTGATGAATAGTCAACATCTAAATGAATAATTTTTGCATTAGGTGCAAAAAGTTTTGGTGTGTTGGTAATTCTGTCATCAAATCTAGCTCCGATTGCTATTATAAGGTCAGCATTATGCATAGACATATTTGCTTGGTATGTTCCATGCATGCCAAGCATTCCTAAAAATCTTTCATGAGTTGCAGGATAAACACCAAGACCCATAAGCGTGTTAGTAACTGGAAAATCCAATATCTCATTTAAACGCCTCAGTTCTTCTGAAGCATTACTATTTATAGCACCGCCTCCAGCATAAATAACTGGTTTTTTGGATTCAATAATTGCATCGACAGCTCTTTCAATTTGTTTTGGGTCAGGCTCAATTGGAGGTTTATAGGATCTAATATCTACTTTATTAGGATATTTAAATTCAAACAATTTATCAGGTGCTGTTGTATCTTTTGGAACGTCTATTACAACAGGCCCAGGCCTACCGGAAGTGGCAATATAAAAGGCTTGCTTAACAATTTCGGGAATATTTTCAGCACTATCAACAGTAAAACTATGTTTTACGATGGGACGTGAAACACCGATCATGTCAGTCTCTTGAAAAGCATCTGTACCTATAAGATGTTTTGCAACTTGTCCTGATATTACAATCATTGGGATAGAATCCATAAATGCGGTAGCAATTCCCGTTATAGCATTTGTTGCTCCAGGACCTGAGGTAACCAAAACAACTCCAGGCTTTCCTGTTGCTCTAGCATAACCATCAGCTGCATGAGTAGCGCCCTGTTCATGTCTTACAAGAATATGCTCCATTTCTTTTTGTTTGAATATAGAATCATAAATATGAAGGGCCGCGCCACCTGGATAGCCAAAGATATATTCAACTCCCTCCTCTATGAGAGACTGAATCAACATGTCATTACCCGCCAATTTCATAATATTTACCTAAGAAGGAGGTTTATACATTAATCTTACTTATAAAAACAAGTTTTTTAATAATTTTTAAATATGTTTTTTTATTGTATTTACCAAAGTTTTCATATCATTTGGTATATCTGACTCAAAAGAGATAATTTTATCAGAATACATATCTTTGAAAGCTAGATTAAAAGAGTGAAGCGCTTGCCTTGGAAAAGATCTTATTGAATCAATTAATTCTTGAGATGTATCTTTTGCTATGTTGCCTGCTGAGTTATAGGTTTTATCACCAATAATAGGTAGTTTTTTGCTTGCCAAATGTACTCTTATTTGATGAGTTCTTCCTGTTTCAATTAATACATCCACCATTGAATAATTGCCTAAATTCTCACAAGGCTTTATGAATGAGATTGCTTCCTTACCATCTGGTCTTATAGACATTTTAATCCTATTAGTTTTGTCTCTTCCAATTGGTTCGTTAATTTCAAAACTACCTATTATTTTTCCAACAATTATTGCTTTATAAATTTTTTTTACTTTTCTTTCTTGAAGAAGGTTAACAAAATAATTCCTGAACTTTTCCGTCCTCGCAATTAACAAGATACCGGATGTATCTTTATCTAATCTATGAACAATTCCAGCTCTTGGTATAGTGTTTAACTCAGGAAACTTAAAAAGCAATCCATTCGCTAAGGTTCCATCATGACATCCCGAGCCTGGATGAATAACTAAATTGCTTGGCTTATTAATTATTAAATAGTCCTCATTCTGATATATAACTTCGAAATGAATATTTTGTGGCTCCCATTCAATTTTTTTTTCTGAAACTGGATTCAAACTAATTTCATCATCTATGGTCACAGTTTCTTTTGGCGAAGCAATTTCATTATTAAGTAAAACCCTGCCTTCAATAATCCACTTTTTTAATTGAGATCTAGAATAATCTTGAAAAATTATTGCACATGCTTTATCAAATCTCTCTCTAGAGAGGTCTTCAGTGATTTTTTTTGTAACTTCCATTTGAACTAATTCAAAAATAATTGTTCTAATTTTATGTTTTTATAATCCAAAATGTAATTATGAAGGTAAAATTAGCTCAATAACTATGAAAAACTATAGAAAAAATATCAAAATCATTATCTTCAGTATTTTTTTTACAACCATAATTGCTGGATGTAAATCTGATGGTGAGGAAATTGAACAGCCAGAAAAAATATATTATGACCAAGCACAAGCAAGAATGTCATCAGGAAATTACTTCGGGGCGATTGAATCACTTGAAGCCATAGATACAAGATATCCATTTGGTAAATTCGCCGAACAAGCTCAAATAGAATTAATTTATGCTCATTTCATGAATACGGAAACAGAAGCTGCTCACTCTGCTGCTGAAAAATTCATCAGATTACATCCAAGACATCCTAATATTGATTATGCATATTTCATGAAAGGACTTTCTAGCTATACTAGAGATAGGGACCTGCTTATACGATTTACTAATACTGATATATCTAATAGAGACGTTTCTGGAGCAAAACAGTCATTTGCTGAGTTAACAGAATTTATTACAAGATTTCCAGACAGCCAATATGTTTCATATGCAAAACAAAGAAATATCTACCTAAGAAATTTAATTGCAAAAAGTGAGCTGAGTGCTGCTGATTATTATCTTGAAATTGATGCACATGTTGGCGCTATAAGAAGAGCAAATTATGTCATTGAAAATATACCAAACTCTAGTGAAAATTACAGAGCATTAAAAATTCTTGAAGAAAGTTATGAAGCATTGGGTTACACAGAGCTTCTTGAGGATGTGAAAGCACTGCTTAAAACAAATTATCCTAATAATGAATCTGGTAAATCATCAAGAGAAAGAGAATGGTCTTGGAATTTACTTGATAGGCCTGAAAAAAATTAAGTGATATTTAAAATAATACCCTTAATTGTTCCAATAATAATTTTTATATTTATAAGATTGGCTAGATCATATTTAATTTCGAAAATATTTAATAAACCTAAACCAAAGTCAAATGAAATGATTTCATGCTTCACTTGTGGAACATATGTTCATGAAGACTTAATAATAAGAAAATATCAGAAACAATATTGCTCTGAAGAATGTTCTAATTCTTAACTTTATTCATCCAAATAAACATTGCAGGTATATATAGTAAAGCGGTTAAAGTTGCTCCTATAACACCAATACTCATACCCCATGCTAGTGGTCTAAAAAAGATACTTGCAAATATTAACGGTACAAAGCCGCCTAAAGTTGTTAAAGAAGTTGTAATAATATGTCTGGTAGACCTTATAACAACCTCAATTAATTCTGACTTTGTTATAGCTGTCTTACTTGCTTTCTCTTTTATGTGTGAAAGAACAATTATTGAGTCATTAATTGATAATCCAATTAAGCCAAGTGCTCCAATTGTTGCAATAAAACCATAATTTTGTTGGCCTATTTTTAGGCCCAGAAAAGAAAGTCCAATTGAGAATATAGCAACAGATAATATTAATGCTGTTTGCCTAAATGAATTCAAAGCAAACACTAGACCAATGGTTATAAGCAAAATGTAAATTATGGCTGATGAATATATTTGTGATTGTGACTCGCCTCTTGATTCAGCCTCTCCACCAACAAGCATTGAATATCCAGGCGGTAAGCTTCTCTCAAATTCTTCAACTTCTTTTTGAACATACTGTTCAGTCCCATAAGGCAAGGTTCCTGTCCATATCCAACCTTCAACATTATTTATTCTTTGACTATTTCTTCTTGTGACATATGAAGTAGTCTTATTTATTCTTGAGGCACCAAAATTACCTATAAAATCTATTCCATCTCCTGATGATAAAGAAAGAGAGCTTGCATCTCCAATAATGTTTTGTGATTCTCTTATCCCCTTTACTCTTATTGGAATTTCTTTATTAGAATCGAGCATTGAACTAACAATAATTCCATTATTTTCAGCAAATAATTCATTCACTAATGATTCAGTATTTTTTCCAGCAAGAGAAATATTAGAACTATCAAATTCAAACTCAATATTTGTATTTGAATATGCAGCCTCTGATTTTGTATGACTTACATCAGGAGCATTATTAATTATTAACTCTAGCTTTGAACCAAGCTGTCTAAGAACATTAACATCATCACCAATAATTCGATAACTCACATCTGCAAAAACCGGTGGACCAGATTGGAAGCTATCTACAAAAATTACTAGATCAGGATTATTCAAGGATAAATTTTTTGATAACTTAGGAAGATTTTCAATCATTTCATAATAATCCTTTGCGTAGAAAACTGCTTGAGCGTCATTATTTGATCCCTCTTTGTCGTCGCCACCCACAATATTCATTAAAACTCTAGGCATTCTTCTGCCAACAAACCAGTAATCCTTTTCTATCTCAATAAGATTACTGTCTATTACTTGTTGCCTAACTAACTTGGATCTTTCCATAGTTTTTATGGAAGAAGAGTTTGTAGGTAACTCAATATGAATTCTGAACATCTCTCTGTCATTTGCTGGAAAAAAGTCTTTTGGTATTGTTCCAAATAACAAGAATCCAAGCATAGGTAATGCAAGAGAAATTAGTATTGCTCTTCTTGGAACATCAAAGCTCCATATTAAAAAATTTCTATATCTTTTTAGAATTTTTTCATTTCTATATCCTTCTTCATGAATATTGATGTTTGCAAAAAAAGGAATTCGTTCCATATAACTCATTAAAACTGGAACCATAATCAAGGCTAAAATTAATGAAGATGCTATAGACATTATTACTGTCAAAGCCAATCCTCCAACAAACTCAACACTTGATCCTTCTCCTGTGACTATTGGCATAAAGGCAAAAACAGTTGTAGCTGTTGCAGCTGCTAAGGGACTAGTGATATTTACTAATGTTTCATTAATGGATTCTTTTATTGATAAACCAGTTGATCTTCTATATTTATAATCTTCCACAACAATAATTCCATTATCAATCAACAATCCCAGGGCAATTATTATTCCTGTGATTGAAGTTTGATGCAGAGGCAGATCAATCAGCCTGCATCCTAAAAATACTAGTGAAACTGAAAAAGGTAAGATTGCTGTGACAATAATGCCGGGCCTTATACCTAAGAAAAAGAAGCTAAGACTTAAAACAAAAAAAGATGCGATGGAGAAACTTTTTATTAATTCATTAAATTTATCCGAAACATATTTTGATTCGTCGTAAATTCTTTCTATTGAAAATTCCTCGGGTAAGTTTTGTCGCATTTCGGCAACAGTATTTTCAGCATTATCTACATAACTAAAAACTCTTTGTGACATAGAACCAGTTGCAGATACTGATATTACTCTTTTGCCATTAAATAAAAATATATCCTCTACTGGACTAGCAGGTTGTTTAGATATCTTTGCTATATCTTCAAGTCTAATTATTTCTGATTGATTAATTACTCTAATTGGAATCTCGCCAATTTGTCTTGGGCTTATAATATTATCTGTAAGCCTTATAAGAAATTCAGAATATTGATCTGAAACAATACCAGCAGGCTTCTTATTATCATATGAGCTAATTGCAAAACTTATATCTTGATACGAAAGTCCTAAAGAAGACATTTTTGCTGAATCAACCTCAACAACTATCTCTTCTTCTGCCTCACCATAGATAGCTGTTTTTTCAGTTGCAGGTATCGAGCTTAACTTCCTTTCAAGTTGTTGAGCCAATCGAGACATCATTATAATAGGTGGTTCACCCTCACCTTTCCAATCTATTACGTACTCAACAGTTATTGGTGGACCAGAAGACCTCCTAAGTAAAATATTTGATTCTTCGGGAATTATTACTTGATCAATTTTTCCTTGAATCCTTGACCATGTTTCTTCTATAAGTCTTGGGGGAACGCTTTGTTCTAACTCAACTAATGTATTTGAAAATCCCTGAGTAATTGTTGATTCAAGCACATCAATTTCTACAATTTCACGCAACTTAGCTTCAAGATCATTTATAACTTGTGTTTCTATTCTTTCTGGTGTGGCTCCTGGGTAGTCAATCGTAACTGATGCCCATCTTTGAGCTAACTCAGGATTTTCTTGGATTGGAAGAGTAAATATTGAAGATATTCCTGATAATAGAATAAAAGCTAAAGTTAAAAAAAGAATTCTAGGTCTATCAAGAAATATACTAATAAATTTCATTTGTATTAATTAATTCTTTTACCTTCAATGATTTTTGACGCTCCACCTAAAACAACTAAGTCATTATTTTTTAAGGTTCCTCTTACATATGCATAATCATCTTCAAAATAGATAATTTCGATTAAATCCTTTACAACAATATTGTTTTCAATGGTGTAAACAGACCATAGACCCTGATCTGACTGAGATAAAGATTTAAGTGGCACCCAGGTCCCTCTTAAATTTTCAGTAATTTTAATCTCAAGGTTTGCTATTGATCCAGGATTAAAAAACTCATTAAATTTAAAGATTGCAAGTCTACTATCAGATCCACCAGGTGACATTGGTGCAAGTTTTGAAAAAACTGCTTTTGTTATTTTTCCATCGAATTCAAAGTTGTATTCTTTTCCAATTTCCATATCCTTTAAGTAGATAACAGGTACAGAGATATGCGCCTCTACGTAATTTGAGTCAATTATCTCAAGTATAGGGATTCCTGAATTAATAACAGTGCCAGTATCCAAGAATCTACTTTGTATAACTCCATTAAAGGGAGCTAAGAGATTTGTTTGCTGCAACTTGACATCAAAAAATTCAAATTGAGATTTTGCAATAATGTAATCTGATCTTGCTTTATCTAAATCCTGAATAGATATATGCCCTTGTTGTCTTAAATTTATAAATCTCTCAAGAATTTGTTCTGATAATTCATAGGCTGCTTTTGCTTGATTAAGTTGAGCTAAAGCTTCTCTATTATCCAGTTTCGCCAATACATCACCTTTTTTTACTGAGTCACCAACATCAACAAATATATTGTTAATTTTTCCTGGTATTTCGAATGCTAATTTAGATTGCTCTATTGGTAATAGTTTTCCTGGAAACTTCTTTGTGATGGAATAAGAGTCTAACATTTTGACTTCGAGTACTTCGATAGAAAAAATATAAGAACTTAAAACTAATCCAATAAATAAAAAAATTTTGTTAAATCTAAAATTTGACATTATTATTTAAAAAAACTAATGTGAGCAGTGTAAACATTAATGGATTATGTTAGCAGTGTCAACATTAAATTAGGCCTATGAAAAATTATCATCACGGCAACCTAAAGGAAGAACTTATAAGTTGTGCCTGTGTTATGTGTGAAAGGGACGGATACACGAAATTAAGCATTAGATCCTTGGCCAAGGAAAGTAATGTATCTCAAACTGCACCCTATAGACACTTCAAAACAAAACAAGATTTATATGCTGCAGTTGCAACAAATGGTTTTAATAAACTTTCAAAGGCAATGCATGTCGATTCTGGTAAAAAAGTTACCAAAAAACAACTTGTTGAAATGGCAATTAAATATATTGAATTTGGTCTCAAAAATGCAAATACCTACGATCTTATGTTTGGTACTGCTGTTGGCAACTTTTCTGCTTATCCTGAATTACTTGAATCAGCTAATTCAAGCTATGATAATTTCAGATCAAGTTTTTCTAAACTAGCAAATGACAGTGATGAAGTTATAGCTTTTAAATGTCTTACTTTGTGGTCCATGGTCCATGGTCTTGTAGGAATATTAAGAAAGGTTCAAGTGATTGAAGATGGACCCATGATGAATCCTGAAGAGGGCCCCATGTCTTCTGCTATTTTAATTGCTAGCAACCTAGATGATCATTTAGATAAAGTTGTGACTGGAATAATAAAAAATTAGTTACTTATACTCACCATCAACATAGGTTAATGTAGATATTTCATCTGCGTAGTTT
The DNA here is from genome assembly GCA_902631785.1 of uncultured SAR86 cluster bacterium. Lineage (GTDB taxonomy): Bacteria > Pseudomonadota > Gammaproteobacteria > Magnimaribacterales > D2472 > SAR86A. The sequence goes on along the minus strand of CACOZT010000001.1, from coordinate 293,487 downwards.
GCTTCTTCAACAAGACCTACAACAATAGTATGAGTATGGTAGGAAGTTAGCTTATCTACTTTACAAAATATATTTGCTTGAGCATTTTGTAAAAACGGAATATCGTCTAGATTCCAATTCTTGTCTTTGAATCTTTGATCATACATTTCCTCGTCAGAACATATATTTGAAAGATTTTGTTGATTGCTGTTTAAAAGATTTATGCAAAATTTTGATCCTAGTTCAATAGTATCGTGAATTCTTGAGGACTTATTAATGCAAATTAATAAACTAGGTGGATTCATAGAAATTGATGTTACAGACGAAACAGTTATAGCATTTGGATTATCGGCATTATCTTTGTTGGACATAATACTCACAGAGTAAATATATCTCCTCATTGCTAATCTAAAATTATCTTTAATACTCATAGTATGAATTATACTTAAAGAAAATTAATTTAGATGAAAAATAGCATTAGGATAAGCGGAGGTTATTTAAAAGGAAAAAATATCCCTTTTGATCATAAGAGCTCATTAAGGCCTACATCAAATAAGCTAAGAGAAATATTATTTGACTGGTTGCAGTTTGAAATCGAAGACTTTGAATGTTTGGACCTTTTTGCAGGAACGGGTGCTCTTGGAATTGAAGCAATCTCAAGAGGAGCAAAAAATTCTTTTTTTATAGAATTAAATAAAAAAAATTATCTTTTAATTAAATCGAATTTGAAAAAGCTTGAATTGGAATCAAAGACAACTGTTTTATTTAAAGATGCTATGAGTTGGGCATCAAAAAATGATTTATCAAAATTTAATCTAATCTTCGCAGATCCTCCGTTTGATAAAAATATTGAGGAAAAAGTGCTCGAAGTTTTAGCTACAAATAAAACGCTTAGTTCTGCTTGTAAAATTTACTTGGAGCATAGTAAATTCTCATCCATAGAAATACCAAGTTCATTTACAATACTAAAAGAAAAAAATGTGGGGGATGTTAAAGCCTACCTACTGAGATATGAAACTTAAAATAGCATCAAGATCTTCTAAACTTGCCTTAAAACAAGTGGAGGAATTCAATAAAACTTTTTTAATAAAAGAATATGATCTTTTCGAAACTTCAACCAAAGGTGACGAATTAAGTGCTAAAGGCGAAACTTTATTTGATAAGGGTAATTTTGTTTCAGATATTGAAGAACTTATTTTAAATGATTCAGTAGATGTTGCCATTCACTCAGCCAAAGACATGCCTGCAAAAAAAACTAAAGGGCTTAAACATCTCTACTTTATAGAAAATCCAGAAAGAAAAGTAAAAGACTTGTTAATATTTAGAAAAGATACAGAACCTAATTTTAAAAGTGAAATGAAACTTGGTACTTCAAGCCTTAGAAGAAAGATGCAAGCAAAATTTCATATGAATGCGACAAATATTGAACCTTTAAATGGCAACATAGATACAAGAATAAAAAAACTAAATGATGGTCAATATGACTGTATTATTTTGGCTGAAGCAGGTATATCACGGTTAGATTTTTTAATACAAAATCAAAATTACACAAGGTTAGATCATGCAACATGTTCTGGACAAGGTGTTCTTGCAGTCCAATGGAAGGAAGGCAGCTCAGCTGAGAGCATTATTGAGTCATCTCAAACATATAAAGATATGGCTAATCTTAATCAAGAAATAAATATGGAAAGAGAGCTATTAGTGAAACTAAATGCAGATTGTAATTCTGCTATTTCACTATTTGCATCAGGAGATTATCTAAAAGGTGAAATATATGGTCTTGAGAATTTTATTTCTTTTTCAGGAAATGACATCAATGAAATTTTAAAAGATATTCATAAAAAAAATGGCATTAAATTATTACATGAACATAATTGATACAAGTACAAATATCAAAGATTCTAGCCTTGATAATTCAATAGAAAACATACCTCTATTTGAAATAGAGCCAATTAAATATGAGTTTTCAGATAGTTTAATTACTGACATAGTATTTCAAAGCGTAGCTTCAGTTAAACATTTTAAACATTTCGAAATTTGTAAAACAATTAATGTCTTCGCTATGGGTGAATCAACTCAAAGAGCTCTTAATGAAGTTGGAATAGATTCCAATACTGCCGCAATACCTGGATCTTCAAGTCTTAATGAACTGCTCGGAAAAAAATTAATTAAAAGAAAGTTTGCTATTGTAAAAGGTTTAGACGGATTAGACGAAGTGCACAATCACGTCATCAAATATGGTGCTGATGCGAAAAATATAGTTTGTTACAAAAGGAAAAAATTCTTTGAATACAAGGAAGTTCGTAAAAAATTTAATAAGGCTGATATTGTTATCTTTTCAAGTACTTTTGCTGCTCAAATATTTTTTGAGAATATTTATATTACCGATAGTGAAATATCTTTCTTATGTATTTCTGAGAGAATAGAAGAGTATATTAATAACTTAGGCTATGAAGCCAAAACAATTAACTATTATTCAAATGATTTATTGAATGAGATTAAAAAAACTATTTAGTTTTTTTACCATTTCCATTTTTCATGGAATTGAAGAATTCATCGTTTGTTTTATGAGATTTAATTCTATCAATCAAGAATTGTATTGCCTGTGCGTCTTCCATTTCGTCAAGAATTTTTCTAAGAATCCACATTCTTTGTAATTCGTCATCTGATGTTAAGAGATCCTCTCTTCTAGTTCCAGATCTTCTGACATTAATTGCAGGATAAATTCTTTTTTCAGCAATCTTTCTTTCTAAATGTATTTCCATGTTCCCGGTTCCCTTAAATTCCTCGAAAATAACTTCATCCATTTTTGAACCAGTTTCTACAAGGGCCGTCGCTATGATGGTAAGACTTCCACCCTCCTCTAAATTTCTCGCTGCACCAAAAAATCTTTTTGGTCTTTCAAGTGCATTTGAATCAACACCACCACTTAAAATTTTGCCTGATGCAGGCTGAACAGCATTATAAGCTCTTCCAAGTCTTGTTATTGAATCCAACAAAATGACAACGTCTTTTTTGTGTTCGACTAATCTTTTTGCTTTTTCAATAACCATATTAGCAACTTGAACATGTCTTGTTGGTGGCTCATCAAAAGTACTTGCTACAACCTCTCCTTTAACAGTTCTAGACATATCTGTAACCTCTTCTGGTCTCTCATCTATTAATAAAACTATAAGTTCAACTTCAGGATTATTACTTTTAATCGAATGAGCAATACTTTGTAGCATGAGGGTTTTACCAGCTTTTGGAGGTGAAACAATTAAACCTCTTTGACCCTTTCCAACTGGAGCAATTAAATCAATAATCCGTGAAGAGAGATCCTCATTAGAGCCACTTCCTTGCTCAAGCATTAACCTTTCAGTAGGGAAAAGAGGAGTTAAATTTTCAAAAAGAATTTTATTTTTTGTTTTCGCGGGCTCTTCTCCATTTATAGTATCAACTTGAATTAGAGCAAAATATCTTTCCTTATCCTTAGGTGTTCTGATTTTACCTTCGACTGAATCACCCTTTCTAAGACCAAATTTTCTGATTTGACTTGGCGAAACATAGATATCATCTTCGCCAGCACAATAAGATCCCTGTGGTGATCTTAAAAATCCAAAACCGTCATTTAGAATCTCTAAAACACCGCCGCCATAGATATCTGTACCTTCAGAAGCTTTATGTTTAAAGATTCTAAAAATTATTTCTTGTTTTTTAAGACGGCCTAAATCTTCCAAGCCTAATTCAGCAGCTATATCGACTAGCTCGCTTATAGGTTTATCTTTAATTTCACTAAGATTCATATAATTATTCCACTATTTTTTTTAATTCGAAATGGTATAAATGGAAGGTTTATTAACTCTGGATTGAAAATAATAACTCTTTTTCAGCAATAAGCAAAGATATATGTATAAAAATTAGATCTTAGATCTAATGAATTCATCAAGTTGCAGTTTTGATAAAGCACCTATCTCTGTTCCAATGGGTTCTCCGTTTTCAAATATCATAAGAGTAGGTATTGATCTAATGCCGAACTCAGCTGCGGTCTCTCTATTTGCATCGACATCCATCTTGCATACTTTGATCTTATCTTTAAATTCTTCAGATGCATCTTCGACTAGAGGAGCAAGCTGTTTACATGGACCACACCATTCTGCCCAAAAATCAACCAATACTGGACCCTCTGTATTGATAACTTCCTTCTGAAAATCATCCTTATTTTCAACTACTACTACATTACTCATATTTTGTTTATCTCCTTTGAAATATCTTTAGCTGCGTATGAAAGAATTGCATCAGCACCTGCTCTTTTTATGCTTATCAATGATTCTAGTATAACCTCATTATCGAGCCATCCTTGATTAATTGCATTTTTTAACATGCTGAATTCACCACTTACCTGATAAGCAAATGTTGGTACTTTAAATTCATTTTTAATTGAGTGAATAATATCTAGATACGGCATTGCTGGTTTTACCATTACTATGTCTGCGCCCTCATTAATATCTAAAGCAACCTCTTGTAAAGCTTCATTCTTATTAGAAATATTCATTTGATATGTTGATTTTGAAGAATTTCCTAAATTTGAGGCAGAATTAACTGCATCTCTAAATGGTCCATAGAACTTTGAATTATATTTAGCTGCATAAGATAACAAAATTGTTTCTTTAAAGTTTTCTTTTTCTAACGAATTTCTAATTAATCCTATCCTTCCATCCATCATGTCAGATGGAGCAATAATGTCTGCACCGGCATCAGCCAATAATAATGACTGTTTGATCAAAACTTCAATGGTTTCATCATTTGCAACATCATTATTTACTATGATGCCGTCATGGCCATGATCTGTGTATGGATCTAATGCAACATCTGCTATTAATACTAATTCTGGAAAGTTCTGTTTAATTTTACTAATCGATTGAGCAATAAAATTGTTCTTATTTATTGCTTCTGAGCCTATTTCATCTTTCTTTGATGTTTCAATTACAGGAAAAACTGCTACTGCATTTATTCCTGCATTTAATAAATCCTCAATCTCTTTCAATGCTTGATCAATACCAAATCTATGTATACTTGGCATAGATTCAATTTCTTCCATGCCTTCAAAATTTTCTTTAATGAAGATTGGTTGTATTAGATCCTTTGAAGTTAAGTTGGTTTCAGAAACAAGATCGATTAGATTTAAGTTTTTTCTTAATCTTCTCAAGCGAGTATTTGGATATTTTCTATTAATAGACATTTAATCAGTTATAGCCCCCAGACTTGCAGATTTTACACTTTCAGCATACTTTGCAAGTACACCTTTTTTTGGGACGGCGTTAGGATTTTTCCAATTTGATTGTCTTCTTTTAATTTCATCGTCATCTACTTTAAGAACAAGCTGATCACCTTCTGCATCAATAAGTATAGAATCTCCATCTTCAACCAATGCAATTAATCCTCCTTCTGCTGCTTCAGGAGAGACGTGTCCAACAACAAATCCATGCGTACCACCAGAGAATCTTCCATCAGTAATAAATCCAATTTTATCTCCTAAACCTAATCCCATTATTGCTGAAGTAGGTTTAAGCATTTCTCTCATGCCAGGGCCTCCCTTTGGACCCTCATACCTTATAACTATAACGTCACCATCATTAATCTCATTTGATAGGATTGCTTTTACTCCCTCTTCTTCAGAGTTAAATACTTTTGCCTTTCCTTCAAAAGATGTTCCCTCTTTACCTGTAATTTTTGCTACTGCGCCATCTTTAGCAAGATTACCGTATAAGATTCTCAGATGACTATCTTTTTTAATTGGATTATCAAAATCTTTAATGATTTCACTTTTTTCGTATGGTTTTATATCTTTTAAATTGTCTTCTAAAGTTTTTCCTGTAACAGTCATGCATTTGCCATTGAGAAGTCCTTTATCAAGAAGAATTTTCATTAATGGTTGGATTCCTCCGTTTGCATTAAGTTCAGACATATAGTGTTTTCCAAATGGCTTTAAGTCTGCTAAAACAGGTGTTTTCTTTCCGATAGAAGTGAAGTCATCTAAACATAAATCAACTCCAATTGAATGAGCCATAGCTAATAGATGAAGAACTGCATTTGTTGAGCCTCCTAAAGCAATTACTACGGTTATTGCATTATCGAATGCTTCTCTTGTCATAATGTCAGATGGCTTGATGTCTTTTTCAAGCAGATTCATAATTGCTGCTCCGGCGTTAACACAATCAATATTCTTTGATTTTGATATCGCATCTTGACTGCTACTACCTGGCAAGCTCATTCCAAGTGCCTCAATTGCTGAAGCCATCGTATTTGCTGTATACATTCCACCACAAGAGCCTGGTCCTTCAACTGAAATCTTTTCATAATGAATTAACTCATCTTCATTTATTGAGCCTTTTGAGAACTCGCCGACTTTTTCTGAAACAGTTACATAATCCGTATTCTCATCACTTGGTTTTATAGATCCTCCATAAATAAATATTGATGGTCTATTTAGTCTTGCCATACCTATTAAACATCCAGGCATATTCTTATCACATCCACCAATTGCAATTAATCCATCGTATCCAAGGCAACCTACAACAGTTTCAATAGAGTCTGCAATAACTTCTCTCGAAACGAGTGAATATTTCATTCCTTGTGTTCCCATTGAAATACCATCAGAAACAGTAATTGTATTAAATAAAACGCCCTTGCCTCCTGAGGAATTTATTGAATCTTCAACTACTTCTGATAATTGATTTATATGCATATTGCATGGCGTGACTTTAGCACCTGTGGATGCTATTCCAACAAATGGCTTAGTAAAGTCCTCAGATGTGAACCCTACACCTCTAAGCATTGAACGAGATGCGGCCTGATTCGGACCATCAACTAATTCCTTTGAATATTTTCTAGAGCTCATTTTGTAAACATTTTCTCAATCGGTTGCGTATCTTAACGCAGCTGAGAGCAATTTTTTAGTATATTTTTGTTTTGGATAGTCAAAAACATCATTTGACAGGCCTGATTCTACTATTATTCCATCCTTCATTACAAAAATATAATCAGACATTGAGCGGATCACCTTTAAATCATGACTTATGAATAGATATGTTAATTTGTACTCATCTTGAATATCTTTTAACAGATTTATAACTTGAATTTGTATTGACCTATCAAGAGCAGAAGTGGGTTCATCCAAAATCATAAAATTAGGATTCATTATTAGAGATCTAGCGATGGCTATTCTTTGACGTTGACCGCCAGAGAATTCATGAGGATATTTATTTTTAGCATTTAGCTCGATTCCTACATCTGATAAAACTTTATCAATCTTTGAATCTGATTCTTTTTTTGTCAGTTTAAAATGCACCCCTAATCCTTCACCAACTATTTCGCCAATTGTCATTCTTGGTGATAAAGATCCATATGGATCCTGAAATACTATTTGAATATGTTTCTTGATTTCTTTTGAAGAAGAAGCAATATCCCTTCCATCGTAATAAATTTTTCCTTCAAATGGAGTTAGATTTGCTATGGCCTTTCCAAGAGTAGATTTACCTGATCCTGACTCGCCAACCAGACCAATTGTAGTATTTTTGTATATATTTATAGATGTATCTTTTACGGCATGAAATCTATTTTTTTTAAAAAAACTAGTTCTTGGCATATTATAAAAAATATTTAAATTTTCAATTTTGATCAGAGGATTCTCTTCGTTATTTATAATCGTTTTAGGTTGAGGCTCTGCATTAAGTAATTTTTGAGTATACTTATGTTGGGGATTATCAAAAACATCGTTTGTATTTCCACTTTCTACAATATTTCCATTTTGCATTACACAAACTTGATCAGAGAACTCTTTTACAAGACCTAAATCATGAGTAATAAATAGAATAGACATGCCTAGCTCATTCTTTAATTTAGACATAAGATCTAAGATTTGAGCTTGTATGGTGACATCAAGAGCAGTTGTAGGCTCGTCTGCAATTAACAGCTTAGGTTTATTAACTAAAGCCATGGCTATCATTATTCTTTGTCGTTGCCCACCTGATAATTCGTGAGGATATGAATTAAATCTTCTCTCAACATCATCAATCTCAACCAAATTCATTAAATTTATAGCTTCATCTTTTGCTTCTTTTTTCGAAACTTTAGAGTGCAGTAATACTGATTCCGTGATTTGTTCTCCCACTCTATGATAAGGATTTAAGGATGTCATTGGTTCTTGAAAAACCATTGAAATGATGTTCCCTCTTAGAGATAGAAGGTCTTTTTTTGAAGCATTTATAATTTCTTTGTTATTAAATTTTATTGAAGATTCACCAGTATAAGATGATTGAGGGAATGGTAAGAGCTGCATAATTGACATCGCTGTGACTGATTTACCTGATCCAGATTCACCAACTAAAGCTAAAGTTTTATTCTGCTGAACATCAAAACTTATATTATCAACCGCACGAAATTTTCCATCTCTTACCTTAAAATCGATGCTTAAATTTCTGACCTCTACAATATTACTCATAATATTTTCTTATATTCTAATAAAAAATCATTCACAGCTTTGTTCGCTGATTTCAATCTTGTCATGGCAGCAAATCCATGAAATAAAGAAGGATAATGTAATTGTTTCACATAATTACCGCTTTCATGAAGTAAAAAAGCATATTTTTCTGCTTCATCTGAGAGTGGGTCAAACCCAGCAGTTACAATGATTGTCTTTGGAAAGTCTTTATTTGGATTAAATAGCAATAAGTTAAATGTATCTTTCAAGTTGTCTTCATCATTATTTTTAAATTTTTCCCAGAACCATTTCATAGACTCTTTCGTTAATAAATAATTATCCTTAAAAAGCTCGATTGATTCGCTTGCACAGCTTGGGTCACACATTGGATAAATTAGAAATTGACTATGCACATTTTCCTTTTGGTCATTTGATAGTGAATGAGCCACAGAGGCAGCAAGATGTGCACCAGCACTGTCGCCACAAAGGCTAATATTTTTGATGTTATTACCATTTTTAGCCAACCAATCTATTGCTGATAATGCCTGATTCATTGCATGAGGATATTTATTTTCAGGAGATAAACCATAAGCTAAGGAAAATATTCTTGTCCTTAACTTTTCAGAAAAATAAGAAACAGTAAGGTTATGCGTATCAATTGAATTTAATACGTAGCCGCCGCCATGAAAATAAAGAATGATATTATCATTATCAGTTTTATATGGGATGTACTCTCTCAACTTTAGATTATTTTCTGTATCGATGAAATGTTCCTTAGTAATTACTTTCTTTTTTGTTTTATTTGAAAGCCTTAGATTTTTTCTTTTCTCATTAATAAGATTTCTAATTTTGGGAATTTCGCTATCCTCAATCTTATGCAGATCAAATTTTGGCATTAGAGCAAATAACATCCTTGATTGAGAATCGAAAATAAATCCTCTTTTGATGTCTTTATTAAATTTATATACGAGGTCAATTAACCAAATAGGTATTGAAAATAAAATATTTATTAAAAAATTTCTTATCATTTATATTTTTATTATAAATAAAGTTTGTTTTCGCTTTATAATTTGGGAAGTTTATCCTAGTTGTTAATGAAAAAGACATTATTTTTAATATTCTCTTTGTTATCTATTGACATTGCACTTGCAGGTCAAGATATATCTTTTATGAATTTAAAGGATAACGAAATAAAGCCTGCCGACGAGGTATTTATAATCAGTTATTCAAAAGATGGAGGAACTCTCAAAGTAAATTGGTCAATTGAAGATGGTTATTACCTTTATTTTGATTCAATTCTTATCAAAAATGATCAAGATATTGTTGAGTTTGATATAAGTGATGGAATGATTATTGAGCATGAGGACGAATTTTTTGGTGAAACTAAAATCGTAAGAAAGATTTTGAAGATCTCATCTCAAAAAAAAATTGAAGGAATGCTTGTTGAAGTAGCATATCAGGGCTGCTCTGATAGAGGTTTTTGCTATCCTGTTCAAAATAAAAATATTTTATAAAATCATATAAATGTATTTAAATTCTGTTAAAATCTTTTAAATGAAGATATTAGTGCTTAATGGTCCAAATCTAAATATGCTCGGTATGCGCGAGGAAGATATTTATGGTTCAGAAACACTTGATGATATTGAAGCAAAATTAAAAAAAACAGCTAATGATAACGAATGTGAAGTTTACTTTTATCAAAGTAATGCCGAGCATGAGCTAATAGATGCAATTCATTCTGCTTTTGAAAATGATACTGATTCAATAATTTTTAATCCTGCGGGTTACACTCACACAAGCGTAGCTTTAAGAGATGCAATTTTAGCTGTAAAAATACCATTTTATGAAGTACATATATCAGATATAAATTCTAGAGAGGATTTTAGAAAAAAATCCTACTTTAGTGATATTGCAGAAAAAGTTTTTAGTGGGCATGGAACGGAAGGCTATGTTCTTGCCCTAGAGGAGGCTATAAAAAATAAAAAGGTATAAATTATGGATATAAGAAAAATAAAGACATTGATTGAAATGCTAGAAGAATCAAATTTAAAAGAAATTGAAGTAAGTCAAGGAGAAGAATCAGTTCGAATTACTAAGGGATCTACTAATATAGATATTGAAGAATCTCCCAAAAACGATACTGGAAATTAATTAAATTTTAGTAATTAGTTCTATAACTTTTTAAATTCTAATAATGAGCTCAAACTATAATCACAAAACAATTGAAAAAATCATTCAAAACAAATGGAATGAAGAAAAAAGATATGTTTCCAAAATAGATAAAAGAGAAAAATATTATTGTCTATCAATGTTTCCTTACCCCTCTGGTAAATTGCATATGGGTCACGTTAGAAATTATACGATTGGAGATGTGATCTCTAGATATAAGAGAATGAAAAACTTTAATGTATTTCAGCCAATGGGCTGGGATGCTTTTGGACTGCCTGCAGAAAATGCTGCTATTGCAAATAAAGTAAGTCCAAACGATTGGACAAACAAGAATATTGAAAACATGAAATCACAATTACAGTCTCTTGGCTTTAGTTATGATTGGTCTAAAGAACTTAGGACATGCGACTCAAGTTACTACAAATGGGAGCAATTAATTTTTAAAAAATTTTATGATGCAGGTCTCGTTTATAGAAAAAAATCAATGGTTAATTGGGACCCTGAAGATAAGACCGTTTTAGCAAATGAACAAGTAATAGATGGTAAAGGTTGGCGTTCTGGAGTTCAAATAGAAATAAAAGAAATAGATCAATGGTTCATAAAAATTACTGACTATGCAGATGAACTTCTATCTTCACTTGAAGATCTAGATTGGCCAGATAATGTAAAGTTAATGCAAAAGAATTGGATTGGAAAATCATATGGTGCTGAGATTGAATATAAAATTGATGGGGGTAAAGACTCACTAATAACCTTTTCAACAAGACCTGATACTATTTTTGGAGTATCTTTTCTTGCTATATCCCCTAATCATCCACTTGCAATAAAAATTTCTGAAGATAATAAAAAAATATCAAACTTTCTTAATAAATGTAAGGAAGCTAAAACTGCAGAAGCAGATATGGCAAAAGCTGAGAAACTTGGTATTGATACAGGTCTTAGAGTAGTTCATCCATTAACCGGAGATAAATTACCTGTATGGATTGGAAATTTTGTATTACTTGACTATGGAACAGGTGTTGTAATGGGAGTTCCAGCTCACGATTCAAGAGATTTTGAATTTGCAAAAAAATATAATCTTGATATCAAAGAAGTCATTGAAAATAAAGAGGAGAAATTACCAAGAACTGAAAATGGAATTTTAATAAATTCAGACAAGTTTAATGGTCTTTCATCAGCAGAAGGATCAAAAAAAATCATCGAAGAATTAGTTAAATTAAAATCTGGTAAGCAGCTTATTCAATATAGGCTTAGGGATTGGGGAGTAAGTAGGCAAAGATATTGGGGTTGTCCAATACCCGTCATTTATGAAAATGGTGATCCAAAAGTTATTGACGAAAATGATATGCCTGTTGAACTTCCAAAACTAAAAAAGAATTCGTCACCAATTCCATTAAGTCAAAATGAAGATTTCATAAATTTGGACAATAACCTTTTTAGAGAAAGTGATACATTTGATACTTTTATGGATTCATCTTGGTATTACGCGAGATTTACTTCTTCTAACAACAATAATGAAATCTTTGATGAAAATACTAAATATTGGCTACCAGTAGATTTATATGTCGGTGGTATAGAGCATGCTATTTTACATTTGTTATATTCAAGATTTTTTCATAAAGCTCTTCGAGATATTGGGCTAGTTGAAGGCAATGAACCTTTTAAAAAGTTGCTTACTCAAGGAATGGTTCTTAAAGATGGTGCAAAGATGTCCAAATCTAAAGGCAATACTGTTGACCCGCAATCATACATTGAAAAATATGGAGCAGATACCGTCAGGCTTTATATGATGTTCACATCGCCTCCTGAACAAAGTTTAGAATGGAGTGAATCATCTGTTGAAGGTGCTTCAAGATTTTTAAAAAGAATCTGGAGCCTTATTGAAGGAAAAAAATATATTAAATTTGATGAAGAATTTGAATTCACAAAGGAAGAAATTGAATTGAGAAGAAAATGTCACTCTACATTAAAAAAAGTTGAAAATGATTATGAAATAAGATTTTCTTTTAACACTGCGATTGCAGCAATAATGGAGTTGCTCAATTTTATTCCAGATGAATTCAAAAAAGATGATGCTACTAATGCTCAAAAGTATTGTTTAAATGAGGCAATACTGTTTTCCCTAAAAATGTTATTTCCGATTTCTCCACATATTTGCGAATACTTATGGAGCAGTTTTATGAATGACAGATCTTGCATCGAAACATCTTGGCCTGAATATGATGAAACTATTATCGAATCAAATGAGTATGAGTTGATAATACAAATTAATGGGAAAGTTAGAGGAAAATTAAATATAAGTAAAAATTTAGATGAAGAAACAATAAAAAATCTATCAATGGATGTTGAGAATGTTAAAAATAACATAGGAGACAATGAAATAAGAAAAACTATCTTCGTTAAAGATAAATTAATAAATTTTGTAATTTAGATAAAATAAATAGCAATGTCATCCAAGCTAATATAAATGATCATGAGATATAAAAGAGAACTATTTTTAATATTGTTAAGCTTTATGATTACTTCATGTAACTTAAATGAATATCAAAAATTACAATTTGATAAAAATAAATACTATTTTTCATTTGAGAACGAGGTCCCAAAAGAATTTCAATCGGAAATAGAAAAAATCTTTGGTAACAAATTTGATAAAGTTGATGATAAAAAAATTCATTTAAACATAAATAGCTTTGACATAAATAAATATAACGTTTACTCAGGAACTGCTTTGAGAGCAATGGAAATTGAACTAAAAGCAAAATTAGTTTTTAGCATTAATAACTCAGGATCAATGAAAATGGACCATTCAATGCATACAGACCATTCAAAGCATATGGAACATTCAACGCATGAGGATCATTCAATGCAAATGAATCATTCAAATAATGCAAAAACTATAAATTCAATGAAAAGATTCAGCGCGATAGAACTAAATCCATTGGCAGAAAATGAAATGAATAAATTTATGGAAAAAGAAATTATGAATGATGTTATTGAACAGCTAATTTTAGAGGTAAATCTAATTGATTTGTGAGTCAACATCGTTAAGTAAATATATAAATAAGTCTTCAAATATATTTTTTGTTTTTGGTCCAGAGATCGTTTTAAAAAATAATTCAGTTGATTTAATTAACTCATTCTTAAAGGAAAAAAGTTTTAATGAAAAAAAAATTATTACAGAAAGTGACTATTCAAAAATAGAAAGTACCATTCTCGAAAATGCCTCTGGATCATTATTTGGATCTAAGATAATAATTGAGATAAATCATTTGAAAGGAAAAATTCCTAAGGAAATTGTTAATATTTTTGAAATGCAAGATATTAAAAAATTTAATGATATTGCAATAATTATCAAATCATCAATCGAAAAAATTAACAAAAACACCAAGTGGGTGAAGTTACTGGACAGTCTTGGATTGATCGTTGAATGTAACAAGCTAAAGTCCTATGAAGAAAAAGCTTGGGTTAAAAATCAACTAAATTTTATGAACGAATCTGATGCAAGGGATTATTCAACAAGAATAGCTGATATTTTTTCCGGCAACTTGATTGCTCAACAAAATGAAATAAATATTCTTAAATTAACTTATTGTGAGGAAAATAAAGACAAAAAAATAGGCTTTGATAATGCGGAATTTCTTCCATATCAATTAGAAGATAAGATTATAGAACTAGACACTAAATATGCATTAAGAATAACCAAATCCATTAAAAAAAATGATGATCACTATGGACCCCTTTTAGTTTGGATAATTGGAAAAGTCATTAATACCTGCATAGGATCGCATCAAGATAATATAAGTTTGGAAAAAGCTGGTATTTGGAAAAATAAAATTCCTAACTATTTAAATTTTATTAAAAAAAATCCACTCAAAAAAATGCTTGTGCTTCAGAAAAAAGTATATGAATTAGATCTTGCCTCAAAAGGACTAGGCGGTATCTCTAAAGATCAGTTTTGGCAAGAGCTTGATAATATGGTTATTAATCTAACCTCTAACTAAGAAAACTATCTTTAAATATTTTTTCACATTCTAAAAATAGATGATGATCAATAGCTATATTTGTTCTTTGATTAATTATTTCAGTTACTTGTGCGAGCCCTTTTGTAGAGCTTGTTAACCATATTGATTTAGCATTCACAAGATCATCAATTTTATAATCACCCTCTTCGATGTTAATTCCTGATGCTTTGATTTCTTGAATTAAAAGCTCTCTGGTAATTCCAGGAAGAATATTTTTAGATAGACTGGGTGTATAAACACACTCGTCACTTGCAAAAAAAACATTTGAAGCCCCACCCTCAGTAATTGCATCATCTTTATGCATGATAACTTCATCACATCCTTTATTTTTAGCACTGTTCATACTCATTATGTTTCCTAATAATGAAGTAGATTTAATGTCACATCTGCTCCATCTCACGTCCTCACAAAGCATTACTTTAAGACATTGTGATTTAAAACTGTGCTCTAAAACATAACCAAATGTTTCAGCTGAAATATTATTATCAAACATATGTGATCTTATTTGATCTACGCCTCTTGAAACCTGATAGTAAACATAACCATCCTTAAATTTACTTTTATTTATAAGTTCAGTGATTTCTTTTGAAATGATTTCAATGTTTGCAGAGATTGACAGGGAGTTACAACTATTTTGAAGCCTAGATATATGTTTTTCGTATGCGATACCTTTTGCATTGTGAAAGGGTATGACTTCATAGACACTATCTGAAAATGTATAAGCTCTACTCAGAGGAGATATTTTTATTTTTTCTAAGCTATCAAATGTTCCATTGAATACAGCATGAACATTTTTCATCTAAGCCAACCCAAATAAACTCATTATCCAAAGGACAAATTTTGACCAGATCCTCCCAAAAAAACCTTTTGCATCTACGTCATTCAATGCAAGCAGATCAGTGGTTAATACAATTTCATCGTTGCTAATAATGTCAAGTGTTCCAAGCTTTTCGCCTCTTTTAATAGGAGCTTGAACATTATTTTTAACGTTAAAGTTTACCTTAACATTCTTAAAACTTGTTCGTGGTAAGGTTATTGATATATCCTCAACGACACCTAAGCTTATATTGTCAGTCTTACCGCCCCAAACTTTTGCAGTCGTATATTCTTTGTTTGCATCAAAATACTTTTGTGTTGCATAAAATCTAAACCCATATTCAAGGAGCCTTTGAGTATCAGAGAAACTATTATTAGCAGTATCACTTCCAGCAACAACTGTTATTAAGCGCATGCTGCCTCTTTTTGCAGACCCGATAAGACAATATCCAGCTGTAGATGTATGTCCAGTCTTTACTCCATCAGAGCTCTCATCTCTCCAAAGTAATTTATTTCTGTTGTATTTATTGCCTGTAATACCTCCATATTCAAACTCTTTCTCTTTAAAAAGAGCATATATGTCTGGGAAATTTGACATAAAGTTAGATGTAAGAGTTGCCAAATCCCTAGCTGATGTTAAGTGTCCTTCGTTTGGTAAGCCCGTTGAGTTTATAAAGGTAGTATCAGTCATCCCCAAAGCTCCAGCATAGGAGTTCATTAGATCAACGAATCCAGCTTCTGTCCCGCCAACATATTCAGCAATTGCCACTGACGCATCATTTCCTGATTGAATAATTATGCCTTTTAATAAATCAAGTATGCTTACTCTCTTTCCGACTTCGATAAACATTTTTGATCCGCCCATTCTCCATGCTTTTTCACTTACTAGAACACTATCATCGAGACTTATTAAATCATTCTTAATCTGGTCAGCAACAACATAAGCTGTCATTACTTTAGTCATGCTTGCTGGCTCAATTAGACCACTTGAATTTGACTCAGCGATAATTGTATTAGTTACTGGTTCTATTAACATATAACTTTTTAAATTTAAATCGGGAGCATTGGGAACAAAACTCTGCCCAATAAGAAGATTTGGTACAAATAATATTAATAATAAAATACGTTTCATTTTTTAAACTCTTCAGCTAGATAATATACTGCCATTGCATAAAAGTGGCTTCTATTATATTTGGTTATTGCAACAAAGTTGTCGTCTCCAATGAAATAATTGTCTTTACCATCTTCATTAAAACTCAAAGGAATGAATTTTGAAAGCGAATCATGCGGTTTATAAATTTCTCTTACATTATTTAGCGGGGATTCTGTAACAATTTTTCCATTTTTTTTCCATCCATGAACTTTCAAATAATTAGCGATACTTCCAATTGCATCATCAACAGAGTTGAATAAATCAATGCTGTCATCACCATCAAAATCAATCGCGTAGGCACGATAACTAGAAGATATAAATTGTCCATAGCCCATAGCACCGGCGTAAGAACCTTTAACAGAAAAAATATCTAAATTATTTTCTCTTGTTAATAGAAAAAATTTTATTAGTTCATCGCTGAAAAATTCAGACCTTCTTGGATAATCAAAACCTAAAGTAGTTAAGCTATCAATTACCCTATAATTTCCTAAAATTTTTCCATATCTTGTTTCAATACCAAGAATTGAAGTAATGATTTCCTTAGGAACACCGAACTCATTTTCTGCTCTCAGCAAAGTATTTAAATTATTTTTAATAAATTTTTTTCCATTTCTAATTCTTTTTTCTTCAATAAACAACTTTTTATATCTTTCCCATGTCCATGTAAACTCTGCAGGTTTAGAAATAGAATCGATAATCTTTTGTTGTTTTTTTGCATCCTTCAGAACAGTTTCAACATATTGTTTATCGAATCCATGAACTTCAACTAACTCATTGATAATCTGCTTAGATTCTGGATGATCAAAATAATCTGCAAAACTGATATTTGCTAGCGCGAGAACAAGAAATAAAAATTTTTTCATTTTTGCATTAATTTTTTATGTGTTGCCATAGAGATAATTATTCCAAATGCTATGTAAAATGATAACAAAGATGAGCCTCCTTTGCTTATAAATGGAAGTGGCATACCTACAACCGGAATAATTCCAACCACCATTGATAGATTTATAAATACTGTCGACAAAAATAGTAGACTAAGCCCTCCTATGGTAAGCCTACAAAATCTATCTCTTGCATTAAAAGCTAAAAATAAACATCTAAGTAAAATAAATAAAAAAACTGATAAAAGAACGCATACTCCGATAAAACCAAATTCTTCAGCAATAACTGAAAAAATAAAATCTGTTTCAGTTTCTGGTAAAAAATCTAAATGGGCTTGAGATCCCATTTGATATCCTTTTCCTTGAATTCCGCCTGAACCAATGGCTATCTTAGATTGAGTAATATTCCAGCCTGATCCAAATGGATCTGCATTAGGGTCAAATAAAGTTAAAATTCTTTGTCTTTGGAATGGCTCTAAAAAATTATTCCAAATAAATGGCAGAGATAAAATAAAAAATCCGGTTGAAATTCCAATAAATCTCCAACTTAAACCAGCTAAAAATAAAATATATAAGCCTGCTATCAAAATTACTAAACTTGTTCCTAAATCTGGCTGAATTCTGACTAAATTTGCTATCAAAAGAATTAGCACCAGTGTAGTAAAAGTATTGAATAAATTTATTGGTAGCGGTTTGTCATATAAATATGCAGCCAGAAATACCGGTAAAGCAACCTTAATTATCTCTGACGTTTGTAATGTAAAGACTCCTAAATCAAGCCATCTTTTTGCTCCATTAACTTCCTTACCAAAGAATAGAGTTAATAAAACAAGTATTAACGAAAAAATTATAAATATTACTGCATTATTTTTATAAAAATCTGGATCTGGTTGACTAACAATAAACATTAAAAATAAACCAAAAATGACGAAGAAAGACTGTTTAATTACTGTCTCAATATTCCCCTGAGAGGCGCTGTACAAAAAAATAAGCCCCATAACTGAAAGTAATGTAATAGAAATAAATAAATACTGATCAATATAAATCTTATCTCTCAGAAGATTTCTTATATTAATCATTTTCAATAAGGCTATTTAAGACTGCAACTGCAACTGGTCCAGCAACTGAACCACCACTTTCGCCATTTTCAATTACAACGCTAACTGCATATTTAGGATTTGGCATTGGAGCAAAGGCGATTATTATTGCATGGTCTCTTTTGCCCTCAACTTCACGAATTATTTGGTAGTCTTCTTTAGTTTCTGTACTAACTAATTCAACTGTTCCTGATTTTGCTGCTATAACGTAATCCTTTAGATTTTTTAGTCTTCCTGCAGTTCCTTTTGGGCTTTCTATTACACCTATCATGCTTTCATGAATATTATCCCAATCAGTATCATTAATATTATTTGAATTAAAAATATTCTTATCGATGTCTTTATCTTGAACAAAAGAAAATTTATTTAAGTTACCTTTTGTTGCTAAAAAAGCTGAATAATAGGCCAGTTGAAGTGGCGTCGCATTTATATAACCCTGTCCAACACCCATATTTACAGTATCGCCCTTGAACCATCCAAAATTATGAGTATTCATTTTCCATCTTGGACTTGGGAGCAATCCATCGTCTGGCATAAAGCAATCAATACAGACATTTGTACCAAATCCAAAATTTGATAAATGGTCTCTTAGCTCCTCTATTTCTGTTTTATAGGCAAGTGAAAAAAAGAATGTATTTGAACTTTCTATAATTGCATCCTTGAGATTTATTTCACCATGACCACCTTTTTTCCAACCCCTATATATTCTTCCATCTTCAGGTAATACAAAAAAGCCAGGATCTTGAATCGTAAAATCCCAATCTAAAATATCTTCCTCAATTCCAAATAGAGCAATAGCAGGTTTAATTGTAGATGCTGGTGAATATCTTCCTTGAGCAGCTCTATCAAAAAAAGGTTTATTATCATCATTTATTAGCTCATTGAATTCCTTCTGTGAGAGTCCATTGGCAATTTTATTTACAGAAAATGATGGAGAACTTACGTAAGTTACAATTGCACCATTGTTAATATCCACAGCAACTACAGCACCTCTTCTAAAATTCAGCTTATCATAAGCTACTTTTTGACTTGGAAGATCAAGAGAGGTAATAATATTTTCTCCATCTATAGCTGGTATCAACTGTTTTTCTTCTAATAATCTTCCAGATGCGTCAACCTCATATATTTTTTTACCAAATGAACCTCTCAATTTCTTATCATAAATATATTCAACTCCAGTTTTTCCATTCAAAAATCCACCTGAATAAGTAAAGATTGTCTCACTAGATTTAAGACCCTGTGACAATAAAATCTCTCTAAGCTCATCTTCATCAAGATTGCCAACGTATCCGATCGAATGAGAAAAAAGGTAAGGATAAAGGTTCTCTCTTGTATATCTTTCTGCGATTTGAACATTAGGAAATTTATAATTTCTTACTTCGAATCTCGCAATTTCCTCTTGAGTTAAGTTTCTTTTTACTACAACTTCTCTGTTAAGTTTTTTCTTATTTGGAAAACTATCATTAATGTTTTTAATTTCAGCATCAGACAAATTAATGAATTTATTAATTTCAGATATCAATTTATTGATGTCATCAACTCTTTCAGGATTAAGGATCAAATTATAGCTTGGCTTATTATTTACAATAATCTTGCCATTTCTGTCATAAATGATTCCTCTTCTTGGTTGAACTAAAAACTCTCTAGTTTTATTTTCAAGAGAAGCTAACTCATAATCCGTAAAGCTTGAAACTTGAAGAGAAAATGTCTTATAAATTAAATATAGAAAGAGAATGCCAAAAAAAATATAAACAAAAAGAAGCCTTTTAAAGAAGTTTCTTTTTTCTGAATATCTTTCGTTTATATCTATCATTTATGGTATGGCATATTATTTTTAATAGTATGTGCTCTATATATTTGTTCTATTAATATTAATCTAAACAATCTGTGGGGAAATGTGAACAAGGATGCAGACAATACCCAATTAGAATTATCTTTTATTTCTGATGACAATCCAAATGAACCACCTATGATAAAAGTTAATACTTTACTAGTTTTGAAACAATCAAATATTAGATCACTAAATTTTTTGCTGCTCATCTGATCACCATTAATATCAAAAGCAACTACAAAGTCATCCTTAGGAATTTTTGACATAATTAATTTCGATTCTTTACTAATTACTTCTGACTCTGAATAATTTGGATTTTGCTGACTCTTTAGATTAATAAAATCAATTTTCAGATTTTTTGGTAGTTGTTTTAAGTAATAGTTAATACTATCTAATTCCCATGAATTAAGTTTGTTTCCAATGCTGATGATCCTAATGATCATTTATTTTTTTGGGTTATTAAAGTGTTTTCTCCCCAAAGTCCTTCTAGATCGTAAAATTCTCGCTGCTCTTTCCTCATTATATTAATAACAATATCTCCGCAATCTACCAAAATCCAACCTGAATCTATTTCTCCTTCAACTCCGAGAATATTAAATTTATTTTCTTTTAGGCAATCTACAAGCTTCTCTGAAACTGAAAGCGCATGTCGATTTGAGGTTGCCGTCGCAACTATAATTTTATCTGCAAATGATGAGATATTTTCTACGTCTAAGACAAGTAAGTCTTCAGCCTTACTGTCAATTAAGCTAAGGTTACATACCTCTGAAAGTGTTTTTTTAGACAAGATTAAATAAAATTTTGGGTCTAATGATTTTCTCTGTAAATGTTCTTATTGATATACTAAATCAAATTCATTAAAAAGGGTAAGTAATTTTTTGGAATTTATTTTTGAACAACTAAGTCAACAGTTTGTATATTACAAGTCATATATTTTTTGGCTTGGAATTATATCTTTTGCAATATTTATTTTTAGCTTGTTGAGTATAAAATGGTTAGTAGCGCTCATACCAAGTGATTATTTTATTGATAAAAAATCTTCAAAATTTAAATCTCAATTTCCAATTACTTGGTTGGTTTCAATGATAATAAAAAATTTAATTGGCTACGTTTTAATTATTGGTGGAATTCTTATGTTAGTCCTACCGGGACAGGGCCTATTTACAATATTTATTGGACTAATGATGAGTAATTATCCAGGTAAATACTCTATTGAGAGGAAATTTATAGCGATTCCGAGTGTGCTCAAAACTATAAATTGGTTGAGAAAAAAATCTAATCAAGACCCACTTAAGGTTTAATCTTTATCAACTTGAGGAAATTTCTTCAATATACTTTGAAAGGATTGCAAATCTTTGTGAAGCATCGAATGCTTCCAAAAGACTTTGTTTGTGTGTCCATGGAATTGGTATCAACCCAGCAAGATGATACGCAACAGAGTCAGCAGAATTAAAATCCACTTCAATTGGCATATCTACTACTCCTGGATGCTTAACTAGTTGATTCAAAATGTTGCTAATTTCAGGAAATTCCGCAAGCAAAGCTTGATCATCAACCTCAGGATCAATTAAAGGATTAACCTTTGCTATATGAAGACCATCTTCCAGTTGAACTAAATCACTAATTAAAACTTTATTTATAGATTTGACAGAGATGCCAAGCAGACCATTTGGAAGATTGTTGAAATCAATAATTTCAACATATGATCCTTTTTTCGATATTTCAAATTCATCGATTTTTTCACTAGGTTTTTGAAAAACTATCACAAAGCCATGATTATTTTTCATGCAATCTTTAACCATACTTACATACCTTGGTTCAAAAATTTGCAGGTTTTGAATAGTTCCTGGTAAGGCAACTAAACCTAATGGGAAAACAGGTAAATTATTATTTTTCAATGATCTTAATTATTGGATTTATAAACTTTTGACTGTCCTTATTAGTCATTATCAAAATAATATCATACTCTGAAATGATTTCTTTGATATTCTTAATAAGGTTTTTTTCAGAATCAAATGAATTATTAATTTTGTAATTTTTATTTACATCAAGGAGTAGAAATTCATCCAATAAATCCATAGAGTTAATCAAATTTTCTTTGTGGAATCCTGAGGACATTGTATTTGAGGCTAACTCAACAAGACCCAGAATCTTTTTACCTGGATATTTATTTCTAATTGCATCACATGATAATTTTATTGCAGTGGGGTGATGAGCAAAATCGTCATATATTCTGACTCCTCGAATTTCTGTAATAAAGTCCATTCTCCTTTTGACACCTTTGAATTTTTTCAGTGAATTTATTGATTCTGTTACTGAAATATTTTCAAGTTTTGCTGCTAATATAGAACATACATAATTATTAAAGTTATGTTCTCCTATTAAGGGTAAGTCGGCTAATGAAAATGTTTCATTATCAATAATTAGCTCTTTTGATTTAAAGTTTATCTTTGTGTTGCCTGAATTTATGCCGATCTTATTGCACCAAACACCCCTATCAATTACTTCTGTGGTATTAAGATCGTCATTTAAATAAATAATATTGCCGGAAGGTTTAATAATCTTTATTAAATGATGAAATTGTTTTTTGATATCTTCGATATCATCAAATATATCTGCATGATCAAATTCAATATTATTAATAATAAGATTTGAAGGTGAATAGTGAATGAATTTGGAGCGCTTATCGAAGAAAGCAGAATCATATTCATCTGCTTCAATAACAAAAATAGAATCTTTTCCTAAACATGCTGAATTTTCAAAATTTTCAGAAATTCCACCAACGAGATATCCAATTTCAATACCTTGATCTAAAAATATATGCGCTAACATATATGAGGTAGTTGTCTTACCATGAGTTCCAGAAATAGCAAAAACATTTCTTCCTTTTAATTGTTTACCAAGCATTTCAGGTCCAGAAACATATGGTAGATTTTGATCTAAAATTTCTTCAACACACTCATTTCCTCTCGATAAAGCATTGCCAATTACATACAAATCAGCCTCTGGAAGAGATTTTTTTTCGTAGCCCTCTATTGTTTTTATACCAATTTTTTTTATGTAATCTGACATTGGCGAGTAAAACTGAGCGTCAGCTCCAGATACATCATGCCCAGATTCCTTTAGAATTTGTGCAAGACCGGCCATGAAGGTTCCACAAATGCCTAGGATATGTATTCTCATATTAGTTATAATACGACACTTGGATTTTATTCAAAGCTAAAGCGGGGAAATAATGAAAAAAAATGCATTTTATGCTCAGTCTGGAGGAGTAACCTCGGTTATAAATGCTACAGCTGCGTCTGTAATTCTTGAATCAAAAAAATATAAATCAAAAATTGGTAAGGTCTACGCTGGTAAAAATGGAATTCTCGGTGCACTTAAAGAAGAGCTAATTGATACATCAAAAGAGAGCATTTCTGCAATTCATTCTCTAAAATCAACACCCGGAGGAGCTTTTGGATCTTGCAGATTTAAATTGAAAAGCTTTGAAGAAAACAAAAAAGAATACATAAGACTAGTAGAAGTTTTTAAAGCTCATAATATAGGTTATTTTTTTTACAATGGTGGTAATGACTCTGCTGATACCGCTTACAAAGTTTCTCAAATTAGTAAGGAGCTTGGATATCCGATAAATTGTATTGCTATACCGAAAACTGTTGACAATGATCTGGCATTGACAGATTGCTGTCCCGGTTTTGGATCTGCGGCAAAGTATATAGCAACTTCAACAATGGAAGCATCGCTGGATGTAGCATCCATGTCTGAAACCTCAACAAAAGTATTTATTTTAGAAGTCATGGGACGACATGCTGGTTGGATGGCTGCATCATCTGCCTTAGCAAGGACTGACAAAAAAGATGCGCCTCACATAATTTTATTGCCAGAAATTAATTTTAATCAAAAGAAATTTCTAAATAAGGTAAAGGAAGTTGTTCAACATAATGGATATTGTGTGATAGTCGCCTCAGAAGGAGTTAAAAACAGTAAAGGTCAATTTTTAGCCGAATCAAATACAAAAGATGCTTTTGGTCATTCTCAGCTTGGAGGAGTAGCTCCTTATTTAGCTGGATTAATTTCAAAAAAACTTAAATTAAAGAATCATTGGGCTGTTTCTGATTATTTACAGAGAAGTGCTCGACATATTGCGTCTAAAACTGATTTGCATCATGCCGAGGCTGTTGGAATTCATGCAGTGAAATATGCTGTTAAGGGTATGAATGGTGTGATGCCAATTATTGTTAGGTTAAAGAATAAAAAGTATTCTTGGAAAATCATGCCGGCTTCACTATCAAAAATTGCAAATGTCGAAAAAAAATTACCTAATTCATATATAACAAAGGATGGTTTTAATGTTACTGCAAAAGCTATTAAATATCTTCAACCTTTAATTCAAGGAGAAGCATATCCAAAGTTTAAAAATGGTATACCGCATACCCAAAGATTGAAACTAGTAGAGGTCAAAAAGAAACTCCCTAATTGGAAAATTTAGATAAAGAATTTAAATCTTCGATAATTTCACTTATTGTATTTCTTAATAAATTCTTGTCGTCCTCATTAAGAAAATCGCCGACATATACATCTTGACCCTTTGATCGAAAGCTCAGTCTTAAACTTTTATCTTTACTTCTTTTAACCTGAAAGGATGTAAAAGTTCTAAACTCCTCCCATGAGTATTCAGCTTTTTTAATGCCTTTTTCTATCCTAACAATCTCTTGAGAAATATAAATCTTTTCTTTTTTGCTGCTCCATCTGAAACTTAAATAAAATGCAATAAATAATATAGTTAATTCTAAGCCAGCAAATGGAAGTATTAATGAAGCACCAACAAAATAAAAAATAGTAGCAATTCCTCCGCAGACTAATGTGATACTTGCTAAAAATATTATTCTATAAATGCCTATTAGTGAGCTATTTGGACTTAAAGAGATTAAATAATCAGAACTTTCTTTTTTTTCAATTGAAACCAATTTTAAAATCCTTTTTTAATTAATTATGAATCTTCTTCAGATTTTGTTACTTCTGTTAGTCTTTCAATATTTATTAATTTACCAACTTTTTTGCCTCTTTTGGCTCTTGAAAGAACATACTCAGCCCAATCTTTTGGTTTTAAAGTCACTGATCTCTTACCAACTTCTATCTTTAGAGAACTATTATCTGCAAGAAGTTGAGCATGTGCCATAAACTCCTCTCCTGCAGCTAACTTGTCTTTTGGTATGTTTATAATTTTGTTACCTTTTCCTTTTCCAAGAATTGGCAGTTCTTCAATGTTAAAAATTAACAGCTTTCCTATATTTGAAACCGCAGCAATGTGAGTATGATTATCTTTTAGAGGGATGGCTTTCAACATTTTTGCATTATCTGGTAACTTCATGAATGCCCTACCCGATTTTTTATTTGATATCATATTCTGGTATTCAGAAATGTAGCCATATCCTGCGGTATTCATTATTAAAAATTTACTGCCTTCAGTTCCTATGACTGATGAAATAAATTGAACACCTGAATCAGCATTTAATCTTCCAGTAATTGGCTCTCCCATTCCTCTTGCAGATGGTAAGGAATGACTTGGAACTGAGTAAGCCTTTCCATTTGAGTCAAGGAAAACTGCTAGCTGATTACTTCTTCCTCTTGCAAAATCTTGTAAAGAATCGTCCCCCCTGTAAGACAATGTATTTGGATCAATTTCGTGTCCTTTTGCACTTCTAATCCAACCAGCCTTAGATAAAACAACAGTAATAGGTTCTGTAACAATTGTATCTTCTTCAGAAAAAACTTTTGCATTTGTTGAATCAATGATAGGCGACTTCCTTTCTTCTCCAAATAATTCTCTAATCTCAACTAATTCGTTTTTAATTAACGTTTTCAGTCTAGACTTTGATTTTAGAATTTTTTCAATCTCGTCTTGCTCGCTCACTAATTCGTTTCTTTCATTTTCTATTTTTAGTTGTTCTAGTTTTGCAAGCTGTCTCAACCTAATTTCTAAAATTGCATTTGCTTGAATTTCAGATAATTTAAATGCTTTTATAAGTTCTTTTTTAGGCTCATCAGATTGTCTTATAATTTTTATTACTTTATCGAGATCAACAAAAATGGTTAATAATCCCTCGAGGATATGGAGTCTATCGTTTACTTGATCAAGTCGATGTTCGAGCTTTCGCTTTACAGTATCCTTTCTAAACGTAACCCACTCTTTAAGAAGTTCAACAAGTGAGAAAACTTTTGGGCCACCCTTCAATGAAATTAAATTCATATTCATTCTATAAGTCTTTTGAAGATCTGTAGATGCATAAAGATGATTCATAACATCTTCAGCATTAACTCTGTTTGATTTTAAGGTTATAACTAATCTGACTGGATCTTCATGGTCGCCCTCATCAGCCAAATCAACAACCATAGGAAGTTTCTTATTAACCATTTGGTCAGCGATTTGCTCTAATATTTTTGATCCAGACGCTTGATATGGAAGTGCATTGATAATTATTTGATTTTTCTCTTGCCTCCATTGAGCTTGAATCTTAAAACCACCTCTTCCTGAGGAGTACATCTCTTCCAATTCTTCTGGGCTGGCAACTATAGCTGCATTATTTGAAAAATCTGGACCTTTGATTATTTTAGACAAATCTTTTAAGTCTGATTTTGGTTTCTCAAGTATTTTGATAGTGGCATCAATCACTTCATTTATATTATGAGAAGGTATATCTGTTGCCATGCCCACAGCTATTCCAGATGTCCCATTTAAAAGAATCATTGGTATCTTGGAGGGAAAAATCACAGGTTCTAGTAGTGAGCCATCAAAGTTTGGTTGCCAGTCAACAGTTCCTGATTTGAGTTCAGATATTAGTAAATCCGCAAAGTTCGTCAACTTTGACTCCGTATATCTCATTGCAGCAAAAGATTTTGGATCATCTTGAGACCCCCAATTTCCTTGACCATCAACTAAAGGATATTTAAATGAGAAGTTTTGAGCCATTAAAACCATTGCTTCATATGCAGCACTATCGCCATGAGGATGAAATTTTCCGATTACATCTCCCACAGTTCTTGCGGACTTTTTATATTTTGAACCAGCATCTAAACCTAATTCAGACATGGCATACAAAATTCTTCTTTGGACAGGTTTTAAACCATCTCCAACATTTGGAAGTGCACGATCGAGAATGACATACATTGCATAATTTAAATAAGACTCCTCAGCATATTTCTTTAAACTTATAGAATTAAATTGATCTTTTGGCATTTCTAAATCCTCACTAGTGAACCTTTCTTTTCAAGCCATTCTTTTCTTGCTGGCGCGTTTTTCTTTGAAAGCAAAAGATCCATCATTGCATTTGCGTTATCTGAGGCTGAAATTGATAGCCTTACAAGTTGTCTTGTTTCAGGATCCATAACAGTTTCTCTAAGCTGGGAAGGATTCATCTCGCCCAAACCCTTAAATCGTTGAATATTTATTTTTGGTTTACCTTTTTTATTCTTAAAATCTTTAACTATCTTATCTTTTTGCAATTCGTCTAGTGCATATAAGACCTCTTTGCCACAATCAACTCGATATAATGGAGGCATTGCAATAAATATTCTTCCATCATTTACAAGCGCCTTGAAATGTCTTAAGAATAAAGCGCATAAGAGCGTAGCTATATGCAAACCATCTGAATCTGCATCAGCTAAAATACATATCTTTCCATATCTTAACGAAGACACATCTGCATTACCTGGAAGAACTCCAATTGCAGTAGATAAATTTTTTATCTCTTGAGACTTAATTATTTCATTACTTTCTAAGTCCCATGTATTAAGAATTTTTCCTCTTAACGGCATGATTGCTTGAAATGATCTTTCTCGAGCTTGTTTTGCAGAACCTCCAGCAGAGTCTCCCTCTACTAGAAACAATTCTGTTTCATTTAGATCCTCGCTATTACAGTCTGAGAGTTTCCCAGGTAATGCAGGTCCTTTGAAAGTTTTCTTTCTTTCAACTGTAGATGATGCTTTAGCTCTAGCTTGAGCAGATATGATTGCAAGCTCAGCTATTTTTTCACCTTCTTCTGTATGTTTATTAAACCAAATACTCAAAATATCTTTTGTAGAGCTAGAAACAAAAGTCATATGATCTTTTGAATCCAACCTTTCTTTAGTTTGTCCAGCAAATTGAGGATTTTGCATCTTTGAGGAAACTACAAATGTAGCATTATTAATTACGTCATCTGCATTTATTTTCAATCCTTTTGGCAGCAAACTGCGGTATTCACAAAATTCTTTTAATGCATCCAAAAGACCTGATTTAAAACCATTTAAATGCGATCCTCCTTGCGCAGTAGGAATTAAGTTAACATATGTTTCATCAAGTTTATTTTTGTATGGTTTGGAAGCCCAATTAATTATAAATTCTACCTCTTGGTCTTTTGAAGAATTTGAAGAGACGATCGATTCATCAAGTATTAAATCAATGCCATCAGATTGATCCTCTAGATAACTTTTAAGTCCATCCTCAAAATACCATTTAGTCTTTTCTTTAGTTCCTTCATCATGAAAATCAATTGTTAATCCAGGGCACAGGACAGCCTTTGCCTTTAATAAATGTTTTAATTCCTCCGTTTTGATTTTGTCAGATTCAAAATAATCTGAATTTGGTTTGAATTTTATTGAAGTTCCAGTATTCCTTAATCCTACATCTCCAACGAATTTCAATTCATTTTTTTTATCACCATTTGAAAATTGCATCTCATGTTCTTTTGCGTCTCTTTTTATATTTACTTGAAGAGACTCTGACAAAGCGTTTACAACTGAAACTCCAACACCATGAAGCCCACCAGAAAAGTTATATTCATCCCCTGAAAATTTTGCTCCAGCATGCAATTTACACAAAATTAGCTCCACGCCGCTAACTTTATGCTCAGGATGAATATCAACAGGCATCCCTCTTCCGTCATCAGATACTTTAATAAATCCATCCTTTTGGATTTTTACTTTTATGTTGCTACAGTGTCCAGAAATTGCCTCATCAACAGAGTTATCTAAAACCTCCTGTATCAAATGGTTAGGGCATGAAGTATCTGTATACATTCCGGGTCGTTTCTTGACTGGATCAAGACCAGAAAGAACTTCAATTGCTTTTGAGTCGTATGTATTCTTGGCCAATTTGTTATGCCTTTAGAAATAATTTGTAAAAACTTTTGTAAATATTTTTTTTCATAAAAAAGTTTTTTAATTTTAGATATTCTACTCTAAACAGTTAGAAAAAACGCTTAATTTGAATTTTTATAATTATAAATACTCATAATGTGTAATAAGTATTGTAAAAATTTTTATAATGTTTACACTGCATACATTAATTAAATGAGTTAAAATAAATAAAATGCTGCATTCCAAAAGATTCAAATTCACTTTTATTTTTATAATAAGTTCCTTTGCTACTGCTGAAAATATTTTAGAAATATACAATGAAGCTCTTGAAAATGATCCAACATATAAGGCTGCTGAATATTCTTATCTAGCTGATAAACAGATAGTAGTTCAAGGCAGAGCTGCACTTTTACCAAGCATAACCTTAAGTGGTTCAACTAATTGGAACGAATATTATCAAAATGATGTTCTGCAACAGGAATATAATTCATTTTCAAAATCTGCGAGAGTATCACAACCTCTATTTAGACTTGATACATGGTTCAATTTTAAAAGATCCAAATCTTTAACAAATGCTGCTGAGGCAGATTTTGCATATCAGCAACAAAATCTCTTACTAAGAACAGCAGAGTTGTATTTTGGGGTTTTAAGAGCAATCGATAATTTAAATGCTGCGATTTCAGAAGAAAAAGCTATAAAAAAACAACTTGATCAAGCTCAGCAAAGATACGAAGTAGGTTTATCAGCAATTACTGGTGTTCAAGAAGCTCAGTTAGCATTTGATTTAAGCAAGGCTGCAAGAATCAACAATGAAGGAAATTTATTTTCAGCAAGAGAGGCGCTAAATGCTCTTATTGGAAGAGAAATTTTTTCACTGGATGAATTAGGAAATAACCTAAGCGTTTCATCTCCTTTTCCCAATTCTAAAGAAGAATGGGTTAAAACAGCCCTAGAAAATAATTACCAACTTAAAGCTGCATACTTAAGAAAAGATGCAGCTAAAAGCAACGCAAGAAGTGCTGCATCAAATCATCTTCCAAAAATAGATATAGTTGGATCCGGTTCAGAATCTGAAACAAACCAATTTAACTATGAGGGATTTGAAATCAATGGTCAGGGAATTCCTGTCCCAGCTGTAACAGGAAGAAGAAATTATGCTATTCAATTAAGCGTACCAATATTTCAAGGAGGAGCTGTAAGCTCAAGAAGAAAGCAAGCATATTCTCAATATAATGAAGCTGATGAAAATAGCCTATTTACAGAAAGGAGAATTATTCAAGAAGTAAGATCTCAATTTTCAAATGTTGTCACTTTAGTGGCCAACGTAGAAGCACAAGAACAAGCAGTTGTCTCTGCAACTAGTGCTCTTGAAGCAACTCAAGTTGGGTACAAAGTTGGAACACGAAACGTTGTGGATCTTCTTCAAGCAGAAAAAAACCTCTACAGCGCTGAAAAAAATCTTGCAAATGCAAAATATGACTACATTCTTGCAAACTTAAGACTAGCACTTGCTGCTGGAACTATTAGTCCTGGTGATATTGTAGAGATAAATAATTTACTTAAATAAAAAATGCCTGAATTGCCAGAGGTTGAGACAACCGTTAGAGCAATTAAAAAATTTGAAAATAATGTTCTTCAAAAAATCGTCGTTCACAATGAGAATCTTCGTTGGAAAATAGATAAAAAAATTCATCAAGACGTCAAAAACAAATTAATCAAGAAAATAACACGAAGAGCTAAGTACATACTGATTAATTTTAATGACTCATCATTAATGATTCACCTAGGCATGTCTGGAAAATTGAGAATACAAAACATCAAAAATAATTTTTTTAAGAAACATGATCATGTTGAGCTTATATTTGATAAAGAAAAAGTAATTTTTAATGACACAAGAAGATTTGGTTCGATTCATTTTTCAGAAGACTACAAAAATCATAGACTAATCAAAAATCTTGGTGTCGAACCTTTATCAAAAGAATTCAATAAAGATTATATTTTTGATATATGCAAAACCAAAAATATTAGCATTAAGAAATTAATAATGGATCAGAATGTGGTGGTAGGAGTTGGAAATATTTATGCATCTGAAAGCCTTTTTCTTGCAAGAATTAATCCTAAAAGGCTCTCAAAAAAGATTTCAATCGAAGAATGCGATGCACTCATAAGAGCAATAAAGAAAATTCTAAAATATGCAATAAAAAAAGGCGGAACAACTTTAAAAGACTTTTACTCTGCTGACGGAAGTGAGGGTTATTTCAGTTTAGATTTAAAGGTTTATGGTCGAAATGAAAAACCATGTAAAAATTGTAAAACACCGATCGAAAAAATTGTACTTGGCCAAAGGGCTACTTTTTATTGTTCAATTTGCCAGAGTTAAGAACCGAGTTTTGCTTTTAATGCCTGCTCCACAGATGGATGAACAAATTTAGATATGTCCCCCTTAAGATCACAAATTTCTTTAATCAAGCTAGATGAAACATAAATTAGGCTTTCTTTTGGGGTAAGAAAGATGCTTTCTATATCAGGTGCCAATGATCTATTCATTGTTGCTAACTGGAATTCATATTCAAAGTCAGAAACAGCCCTGAGGCCCCTAATAATTGCACAAGCACCATGTTCTTTTGCAACATCTACTGTAAGTTGTCTAGGAAAACCTATCACTTCGACTTTTTCATTATCTTTATATATTGTTTTGGCTAACTTAATTCTGTCATCAAGAGAAAATAGAGGGCTTTTTGTCTCGCTTTTTGCAATTGCAATAATAACCTTATCAAATAGACCTGAGGCTCTATCAATGATATCCATATGTCCAAAAGTAATTGGATCGAATGATCCCGGATAAATAGCAACTCTCATACCAAGATAATACCTAAATTATATTGCTATTGGAAATATCAATCATACTTTTGATAAGTAAACATTTCCTGTATCGATTAATTTTGTGATTTCTGAGTTTTCCCACCCAAGCTCTTGAAGTATTTCTTTGCTGTGTTCTCCTAAAAGTGGGCTTGGCTCAGGATGTGATGTTAATTTACCATCGAATTGAATAGGAGGCGTTGTAACAGTTAACTTACCCATTGCTTTTGTAACATATGTTTCAAGAGCACTTATTGCCTTAATTTGTTCTACAGTCTCAATATTGTCTCTTTTAGTGCAAGGTGAGCATGGAATGTCAGCAGCCGTAAGGATTTCAATTGCTTTTTCAACGCCTATATCTTTCTTTGGTTCTTTGTGAGTTCTCATCACCTCTTTCATATTAGTCATTCTCGATGCAATTGAAGCAAATATCGGAGTACCCACAAGTTCAGGATAGCCTAACATTGGAAGAAGAACCTCATAATGTTCATCAGTAAGAGCAGCGACAGCTACCCCGCCATCGCTATAATTTATAGTTTGAAAATAATCTGATCCTGGAGACATTTCAATCCTATCATCATCTTTTAATGTTCTATGCATCATTCCATCAGGCCACATAAATGAGAGACATGCATGCAACATGGAAATATCTATATGTTGCCCTGATTTAGTATGAGTTCTTGCATATAGTGCGGCAGTTGCTGCCTGACATACTGTGTATGCTGTAACCTTGTCACAAATAAAAGTTTTAATGTAGTCAAAAGATTTTTCGTCAGATGATTGCAAATCTGTAAAACCTGCAAATCCTTGTATGACATGGTCAAATGCCGGCAAGTTGGCCATTGGTCCCTGAGTGCCAAATCCACTTACAGCAATAAAGATCAATTTTGGATTAAGCTCTCTAAGAGTATTTGAACCTATGTTTAACTTATCCATAATGCCAGGTCTATAGTTATGCATTAGGATATCTGATTCAGAAGCTAACTGTTTGACTGCTTTAACTCCTGCGCTAGATTTGAGATCAATTGCAAGAGATCTTTTACCTCGATTACAATTGTGAAAAAAGCCTGATACACCATTTTTTTGAGTCCCCAAACGCCTCATTTTATCTCCGCCCTCAGGAGGTTCTACCTTAATCACTTCTGCCCCTTGTGAAGCCATAGTCATTGCTGCTAAAGAGCAAGTTATCATATTAGAAAATTCTAGAACTTTGATGCCTTTTAATGGTTTTGAAGATGAACTTTTATTCATAAATCTTTTTAAATTTATATTATCACAAGTGTTTGATATTAATTTTAGTATTTAAATCTATCTTTTTTGAAGAAAAAAAAACAAATATCATAATTTATAACTATAAATAACAGTGATTTATATTACATAGCTCAAATTTGATACATTTTTAAGATTTTTGTATCATAAGAAGTTCATATGAAATGGGGGGAGTAAATTATTGCTCCACTACTTATATAAGGAGTTATATATGAAATTTTTATTAACACTTGCAGGCGTGGTTGCGCTTCCTGCTTTTGCTTCAGATCTAAGCACAAGCGATATGACAGGAATGTCATTCTGGATTGTAACTGCTGCTATGCTAGCTGCTACTGTATTCTTCTTTGTAGAAAGAGACAGAGTACACGGCAAATGGAAAACTTCATTATCAGTCGCTGGTTTAGTTACTGGTGTGGCGTTTTGGCATTATCTATATATGAGAGGTGTTTGGGCCGATACAGGTACATCACCAACTGTATACAGATACATTGACTGGCTAATTACTGTGCCACTTCAAATTATCGAGTTCTACTTGATTCTTAAAGTATGCACAAACGTAAGCTCTGGTCTATTCTGGAAACTACTTGGAGCATCATTAGTAATGCTTATCGCTGGTTTCATGGGAGAAACTGGATCTGCTCCAGCAAATGCTGCTGGTATCGTTGGAGTAATCGCTTGGTTATATATCATTTATGAAGTATTTTCTGGTGAAGCTGGAAAACTTAATGCTTCAAGTGGTAATGCCGCTGCTCAAAGTGCCTTCGGAACAATTAGATTAATTGTTACTATAGGTTGGGCAATTTATCCAATAGGATATTGGGTAGGTGTCGGAGATAATGCTGACATGGCGAACGCTAACTTAATCTATAACTATGCTGATTTCATTAACAAAATCGCATTTGGTTTAGCTATTTATGTAGCTGCTGTTAGCGACTCAGAATAATAGTTTTTATTCAGAAAAACCCAGCTTCATGCTGGGTTTTTTTATGGTTGAATTTCTTCTCCATTCCAAGCATACAATTTACCAGAATCATCAGAAGTTAGTGCATCTATAACCTCTAAGAGCTTTGTAGCACTATAATCTGGGGTAAATAAATTTTCAGACTGTACATTCTTCTCAAAGGGCTTGCTCAAGTTACTTTTTACAGTGCCAGGTTGCAACCCTATAAAGATTGAATTTGGATTTGATCTTTTGATTTCTATACTAAAATTTTTTACAACTTGATTTAGGGCAGTTTTGCTTGCGCGATATGAATACCAGCCACCAATTTTATTATCTGAAATGCTTCCAACTCGAGCACTCAGAAAAGCAAAAACATTTTTGTTTTCTTTATTCAGAAAAGGAATAAAGTATTTGCCGACTAGAGCCGGTCCAACCGTATTTATCATCAGAACTTTTTTGAATCTTTCAGAAGAAATGTCACGAATACTTTTCTCAGGATAAACATCATTGTCATTATGAAGTATTCCAGTAGCAACAAATATTAAGTCAAATCTTATATCTTGTGGAATTTTCTCAACTGCATCTTTTATAGATTCTTCATTTTCAATATCAATGTATATTTTGTTCTCTTTATCAGAAGTATTTGGACTAGTCGATCTAGAAAAATTGTATACAGATTTAACTGATTCATCATCTAAAAGGATTTTAGATACAGCATTGCCTATCGCACCAGATGAACCAATTACTGCTACATTTTTTTTCATAGTCTATATATAAGGACAATTAAGAATAAAAGAAGAGAGAGATAGAGTTATGCCCTATCTCTTCTTCGAAACAAAATGTTTATTTCTGGTACTTAGCTGCTTCTTCAGAACCATCAGTTGCGGTGCCTTTTGTATATGAGTGTGCACCCATTCCAGCAAGATCACCATTTTGAACAATCAAGTATGGCTCTCTGATTGGTTTATCTTCAAAGAAACACTCAAGAATTTCTCTTACACCAGCAGCATATCTTGCTTGTGCAGATAGTGATGTACCAGAAGTATGAGGAGTCATTCCATGATTGGGCATTGTTCTCCATACATGGTCATTCGGAGCTGGTTGCGGAAACCAAACATCGCCAGCATAGCCACTCAATTGGCCTGACTCAAGAGCTCTTGCAATTGCATCTTTATCACAGATTTTCCCTCTTGCAGTATTAACGATATAAGCACCACGCTTCATTTTTCCAATCATTTCATCGTTAAATAAATGTTCAGTTTTTGGATGAAGTGGGCAGCTGATATTTACAACGTCGCAGACAGCAACCAAAGATTCAACAGATTCATGATAGGTGAGGTTTAACTCAGCTTCGACTTCTTCAGAAAGTCTATGAATATCAAAATAATGTAAATGAACATCAAATGGTTTCATTTTTCTTAGCATATCGATACCAATCCTACCTGCGGCAACAGTTCCAACATGCATACCTTCAACGTCATAGGATCTTTGAACAGCATCAGCTATATTCCAACCACCTTCTTTAACAATTCTGTGTTGGTTATGATAGTCTCTTACCATTGAGAGAATCATCATAACTATATGTTCTGCTACAGACCTTGAATTACAATATGTTACCTCAACAACATCGACATTATTGTCCATAGCTGCTTGTAAATCTACGTGATCAGAACCAATGCCAGCAGTAATTGCCATTTTCAAATTTGGTGCAGATTCCATCTTGTCTCTTGTAAGGTAATAAGGAAAGAAAGGTTGTGATATTACTATATCAGCATCAACTAACTCCTTGTCAGCCTCGCATCCTTCACCATCTTTGTCAGAAGTAACTACTAATGTATGACCAGCGTCTTCTAAAAACTTTCTTAATCCCAATTCACCAGACACACATCCTAATAACTCACCAGGTGTAAAATCAACAGAGCTAGGTGTGGGAAGAGACATTCCATCTGGATATTTATCTAGTTTAGGTAGATCATCCCTTGCATATTTATCAGGCATTCCATTTTTAGGATCATCATAAAGTACACATAATATTTTCATTTTTTTCCCCAAATATAATTAACACCGCTAATGTTAAAACAAAATAAATTAAACACAACAATTAATTTAAATAAAATTATTCATAGAATATTTAGTTTAATAAAGTGATAATTGAATAAAAATACAAATAATTGGTAAAAATCATGGGTACAATGCAAAAAATATGGGTACAATATTAAAAAAATAAAAAAAATATTGATAATAATTTTATATAGTGTAAGAATATGGGTACATTATGAGTACAAATCACGATAAATACCTTGTTCTAAGAGGCAAAAATAAAGATATATACTTTATACAAAAGCGCTTATCTAAGGACATGTCGAAGATAATAGGTAAAGAATTTATAAAAAAATCTCTTGAAACAACAGATATACAAATCGCAAGACAAAAAAGAGATAAAATTTTAGAAGAACTTGAACAAATGGCTATTAATACTTCAAATAATGAAGAAAATTTGCAATATTCTAGCGAAAATTACACTGTACCCATGGAAAAAGAGTCAGTAAGTACTCATGATTATAGTATTTTAGAGAATACTTCAAAGACTAAAAGTAACAAATTGTTAAATTTTTCATTAAAAAAGCTCAATAAAGAAGATTTAATAGAAAATATTGATAGATTTATTCCAATCGGTATTGTGATATTAACTTTATTTATTGCTTTTGTTGTTTAATCTTCTTCTTTAATAAATTCATATAATCTTTATCAAAATAGTTTCTTTTGTATTCATTTATGTAATTAGCCCAAATTAATTCAGTGTAGATATTCATTAGGCTCCACTTTTTAATTTTTAAATTAATGCTGTCATTGATTTCATCTATACCATAACCTTCAAGCAATTTATCTTTTTCTAATGTTGTGAGATTCAATGAGTCAATTAATTTAGATAAGTCTGAATACTTACTGTTGATACTTAAATATTCAAAATCAATAAAAACAATTTTATTATTTTTGAACATCACATTTGAAGAATTTAAATCATTATGACTAAGAACATAATTTTCTTTACCAACATTTAATTCATTAAATAGATCAACGGCATCTTTAAAATATTTGTTATCTAATTCTGAAGAAGATGCATTTAGATATAAATTAAATTGATCTTCAAAAGTTTTTATTTTTTTATTTGATCTAATTTCATGTAGCTCTTTTAATTTTTTTCCAAGTTGATAAAAATTATTAAATTGTTTGTCTGATGAACACTTTTCAAAATATTCGTAGATAATTAATTTTGAGTGTAAGTCGTGAAATAAAACTTTTGGAGAAATATTTTTTGTATCAATTTTTTGGATTATTCCATTTTTTAGATATTCATTAATGATTAATTTAAATTTATTTTCTTTTGATAACTTAAAAATTGATTTTATGTTATTAAATTCTCCTAAAAATATTTGTGAAGTCTCTCCATCACTAATCTGTTCTATGACTTTAAAATCATAATTTTCTTTTTCTAATATTGTCTCTAATTCTTTCATCAATATTCTTGTAATTTTTTATTCCAAGATTGATATCCAAAAATAATAATTATTAGATATATGAAAAATAAAAAAGAGGTAAGATATAACTCTCTTGAGAAAAATAGATATATAGATATTGAATCAATAACAAACCAGTAGATCCAATTTTCAATAATCTTTTTTGCTACCATGTATGTCGTGATAATAGCTCCAAAAGTTGTAAATGCATCTAAAAATGGAAATACTGCATTTGTATATTTTTCAAGAATTTCTCCTGAAATTAATGCAAGTATCACTACTAAACTTATTGCGTATACATGCTTTATATTTTCCCATTTTTTAATCCTTACAACACTTTCTTCATTTGATACTTTATTCCATTGATTCCAACCATAAATGGCCATAGAAATGTAAAAAATTTGCAAAATTGCCTCCATTAATAGGCCAGCATCAAGCATAATAAAGAAGTATAGGGATGCACTAATTATAGCCGCATACCAGCACTTTATGTCTTCTTTAGCAGCTAAGACTAAATAAAGTATTGCTGTGATAACAGCAATAATCTCTGGAATCAAATTTAACATGGAAACTAAAAATTATATCTAAGTGAAATGCCAATATTCTTAGGATCTCCTTGTCTTCTATATAGAGTATCAATAAAGTTAGGCGCTTCGTTGCCAAAGAAAAATCCTCTAGTTGAATAGTATTTATCAAATAAATTTCTTACCCACAGATCAGCAGTAAAATTAGCATTTGAGTATCCGAAAGTTAAGTTAGTTAATTGATAGCTTTTGGACTGATTGTCATGTGAATCTGAATAATAAAAACTACTTTTTCCGTTAATGTCTAATTTTAAATAAAGATTATTTTTAAGATTTAGATTTCCTCCAATCGAATATGAGTGCTCAGGTGCATGAGCTTGTGACCTACCTTCTAAATCAATTCTTGATTCCCAATTCTTAATTTTTGTTTTAAGAAATCCTAAATTAGCAAATAAATATAAGTCATCTCTTAGTAAATAATTTGAAGTAATTTCAATCCCATAGTTCTCTCCCTCTGCAGCATTCTGAGTTAAATATGAAAAAGTATTAGGATCGGTCGGATCAACTTGTCTCGAAATCAAAACTTGTTGATCTTTTCTTTCAGAGAAAAAAATTACAAATGAATAATTTAAATCTCTATCCTTTAAGTTTGAGCTTATGCCAAATTCATAATTAGTTAGATATTCCGGATCATAAATAAGAGATTGTCTTACTAAATTATCTGTGGCATCAAGACCCAGATTAAATCCACCTTGTTTATATCCTCTTGCTATTGAAAAATAAATATTAGAATCATTGTTAGTTTTTTTGACTAGTGAAATTTTTCCTCCACTCATATTATCTGAAGGATTAAAAGATTCATTATTTGAATCTTTGTATTTTGAATCCCAATTTTCTAATCTCAAACCAAAAGCAAATTTAGTTTTATTCGTTAAAAAATAATCAATATTTCCAAACAATGATAAATTTTCAGATTTATAATTTCTTGAAATTGAAGATTCACTAACATATGGTCCAAATGGGTCAGACGGATCTCCATAAACCCCATCATCTTTAGTAAGATTTGATTCATCTAATTCACTAAAGTCAAAACCAAAGACCCACTCAAATGGATTACTTTGAGAAAAATCCTTATTTTTTGACAAAAAACGTATTTCTTGACTAAAAGTATCTCTCTTTCTTAATGTTTCAGAAAAATAATCATAAGTATATGGAAAATGTGAGTCAGAATTACCCCAATCTGCATCATAACTGAAAACAACGTCAGTTTTTGTTGAGCTTGTTAAACTTTGGAGATCAAAATTATTAAAATTCTTTGTTATTTTTATTCCAATTGAGTCCGTTATTTGTGAATCCATACCTGGACGATCTGATAAAGTATTTAAACTTCCATCAATTGTCCAAATATCAGCTGGATCATCCATATCAACTTTTGAAACAAGAAAATTAATATTTGTAGTTTCATCAATTTCCCAATCAAGTTTGTAACGCAAAGTTAGTTCATCTTTTTTTGAGGTATCTGATTTATTTAAGTAAATATTTTTTCTAAATCCGTCGGCATAGTCTGTTCTCATTACCAAACGATATTTCATTTTTTCATTCTTTAATGGCCCTCCAAACGCAACACCAATATTTTGAGTTCCATAATCTCCAAGAGTTAGCTCTGAAGTCCCTTCAAATTTGTCTGTTGGATCTTTGGTTTTTATATAAATCAATCCTGCCAAAGCATTTGCACCTGTCCTAGATCCTTGAGGTCCACGAAATACCTCAACTTGATCAACATCAAATAAAGTTGCAATGCCTCCCTGACCAGAATAGTCAATATCATCGATAAGAAAACCAACAGAAGAATTTGGTGTCCCCTGATAACCGGATCTTTCTCCTATACCTCTTATCTGAAAATATCTTGCTCTTGAATCTGAAGCTGCATAATTTAAATTTGGTACAAGATATGAAAGTTGCTGAAAATGTTTTATGGCTTGTGACTCAATTTTTTCTGATTGAATTATTACAATGCTTGAGTCTTCTTCGCTCATAGATTTTTCTCGATACTCGCCTTTTATAATTATTTCCTCAATGTCTTGTGATATGACAATAAATGAAAATAACAAGGGCAATAAAAATAGAAATTTTTTTCTGATATACATATGCAATTCCTCCGCAACTATTGTGTTGATCAGGTTCAAAGAGTTTCAAAAGATCTCAGGCAAAATTGCCACCCCTTTGCATAACTTTATTTTATATGAACCTTTGTTAATTTAAAGAAATTTATTTTTTATTTGTGCATATCAGCTATTTATGGAATTTAAAGCATAACCATAAATCTCTGAAATCTGATTAATTATTTTATCTTTTGGAGTGCCAGCTCCATGTCCAGCCCTATCTTCAATTCGGATTAATATTGGATTTTCACAACCCTGATATTCTTGAAGTTTAGCTGCAAATTTATATGAATGAGATGGAACAACTCGATCATCACGATTTGCTGTTGTTACCAGCGTAGTTGGATAACATTTATCTTTTTCAATGTTATGAAGTGGACTATAAGCTAAAAGATTTTCGAACTCATCTTTTTTATCTACGGATCCGTAATCACTTTCCCATGCCCAACCAATTGTAAATTTACTAAACCTCAACATATCAAGAACTCCAACTTGTGGAATAGCAACTTTGAATAAATCTGGATTTTGTAACATGGTAGCTGCAACAAGAAGTCCTCCATTTGAACCACCAATGATTGCAGTAGTTTTTTCAGAGCCAATATTATTCTCATGGAGAAATTTTGCAGCAAATGCAAAATCATCAAAAACATTTTGTTTATTTAATAACATACCAGCTTCATGCCATTCACTGCCATATTCTCCACCACCTCTTAAATTTGCTACTGCGTATACTCCACCTAAATTTTTCCAAGCAGCATGAGTTTTTCTAAAACCTGGTAAAAGAGAAATATTAAACCCACCATATCCATATAACATCAAAGGAGTATCTTTATTTATTTCTAGACCTTTTTTGTAACTAATATGTATAGGAATTTTTGTTCCATCTTTTGAAGGATAAAATTTTAATTCTGAAACGTAATCCTCTGACTCATATCCATCAATTTCTTCTTTCCAAAAAAGATTCACATCTAACGTATCTAAATTAATTTCATATATCTCCCTTGGAGTAACGTAATTTGAAACTGAAAAATAAGTTTCAGTGTCATCGATCTCTCCACCAAATCCACCTACAGTTCCATTTTTTGGTAACTCAAGATCTCGAACAAAACTTCCTGACAGATCAAAAATTTTAATACTGGAAAAAGTATCGACTAAATAATTTATAACAAATGAATTATTTATAACATTTACAGACCGAATAGAGTTTTCTGATTCCTGAATAACGTCATTCCATACAAAGGAGCCATTTTTTATTTCTAAATTAACAATTTTTCCATTTGGAGCACCTTCTGTAGTGTAAAACCATAAAATGCCATCTTTACTGTCTATAAAGCTATATGCCCCTATCAATTCATCAATTAAGGGAATGAATTTTTCACCAGTATTTAGCTGTATATATAGCCTATTTTTCTCATCTGTACCTTCAGATATAGATAAAATCTTAATATTAGTATCTTCTATTATATTTATGCCCCAACTCCATCTTGGTTGATCTGGGTTTTCATATACAACATAGTCTTCAGATTGATCTGTACCAATTTTATGAAACATTAATTTTGGAGACTCATTTACTTCCTTTAAGAGCTCTCCCTGTGGTTCATCATATTTTTGGTAGAAAAAACCTGAATCATCATTCTCCCAGGATGCACCTGAAAATTTAGCCCATTTAATTTCGTCTTCAAGCACTTCACCAGTTTCAATATCTAACACTTTCCAAACTCTCCAGTCTGATCCTCCATCAGAAATTGAAAAAGCAATCATATCAGCTGAGTTATTTACACTTGTGCCTCCTAAAGATATGGTGCCATCATCTGAAAAAGTATTTGGATCAATCAAGACACGCTCATCACACTTGTCACAATCTTTGATCATCAATTTACTCTGTTGGAAAGATCCATCATTGAAATAGTAAAAAGTCTTGCCTTCTTCTTTGTAAGGGATAGAAATGTATTCATTTTCCCAAATTTGCTTAAGGTAGTTTGCAATATCTTTTTTGTACTTATTTTTACTGATAAATGTTTTAGTAAATTTATTTTGTTTCTTAACCCAATCAAGAGAATCATCGCTTGTGAAATCTTCAAGCCATCTGTATGAATCTGATATTTCATATCCATGAATAGTTTCGGTGAATTCTTCTTTTTTTGTTTCAGGATAGCTAGATGAATTTTGGTTTGAACAAGCTACGATTATTAAAATTAAAAATATATTCAGACATAATTTATACATAGATTGCATATTACTTTACAATTGCCATATGAATCAATTTAAAAGTTCCTGGGAATTCGCATTTTCAAATTGGAGATATTTTTTAGCTTTAGGTTTGCCGCTAATAGCTATAGAAAGTTTGACAGCTTTTTTAATTATGCCTCTTGGAGAAATGACTCAACCCGAGGATTTTGTAGATTTTTTTGAATCAAATGCATTAATGGTTGCACTAATTGGCATCATAGGTTTGGTTTTACAAATTTCACTTATTGGAGGCCTTTGGGTAAGCTATATGGCAATTGATTCTAAGCAAGATATAAACCCAATTAATGCTCTTCAAGCTGGTCTTTCAAAGTTTTTTCCAATTTTTGGTGCATATATAGTAGTAGTAATAGCATCTGCTTTTGGTTTCCTTTTATTAATACTGCCTGGCATTTATCTAACTGCAAGATTTTCTTTGTATGCAGCTCATATAATGTTTGAAGATAGCAAGGTGTTTGAATCGATTGGTGCTTCATGGGAAAAAACAGATGAACATGGATCAAGATTATTTATG
Organism: uncultured SAR86 cluster bacterium; assembly: GCA_902631785.1. Lineage (GTDB taxonomy): Bacteria > Pseudomonadota > Gammaproteobacteria > Magnimaribacterales > D2472 > SAR86A. Next base: position 249,922 of record CACOZT010000001.1, on the reverse strand, counting down.
TTTACTTTAGTTTTTGCTCTTTTAATATTCGTTTCAGTTTTAATTATTAATAGTATTGTGCCTGCAGGCTATGCTCAAAATGCTATCAATGCATTTATTGAGTATGCGATGACAATTCCATTAGGCTATATATACTTCACTCTTTATAAATCTATTAAAAGTAAATAGATTAATTGTCCAAATCTCAATTCAAAGGTAGAATGCTCATTCGTTAATAGGGCCTGTAGCTCAGTTTTGGTTAGAGCGTTCGACTGATAATCGAGAGGTCGGAAGTTCGAGTCTTCCCAGGCCCACCAAATTTTAAAAAAGTTCTGATAAAATAAGCTATGGAGAAATTTCTAGAAACTATTCTTGACCATAGCAAGATATGGTTTGGACTTATATTTATAGGGAGTGTAATAAATGCTGTTACACAAGAAATTATATTTTTCAATGATGTTCCTTATCTTTCTGTAATAAGTTTCCTTGTTGGTTTTTTCATTGGTTTGGTAGCGCATATAAGAGGTAAGTGGTTATGGGTATAGATATTAAAAATGCTGTATCCGAAGAATTTTCATTTGAAAAAGAAAAAGCTGTTGCAAGAAAATATGCCCAAAGATTTCAATGGGAAATGATTCTGATTGGCATTGGCCAGGCTTGTGTATGGTTAAGTTTGTGGCCATTAGTCATGTATGGGATTATTCCTTTATGGATGGGATTTATAGTTGCGAGCTTTTGTGCGTGTATGTCCTACCTGCCATCTCATGAAGCACAACATGGTAATTACTCAAGGGGTGATCCAAAGAAAAGATGGATTGATGCACTTGTTGGACACATTACTCTCGTAACATTAATTTATCCATACGAGATATTGAGAGTGACTCATATGAAGCATCATGCATATACAAATCATGATGATAAAGATCCAGATTTTTTAACTTCAAATGCAAAATCTGCTAAAGATGTTGTTTTAATGTCTCTTGATGGGACATCTACCGACTATGAGAAATATAAAGAAATATTTTCAAGTGATGCTGCTTTCCAAAAGGCCTTTGATAAAGGCGTTAAAGTGTTCTTAGCATACAGAGCAGTATTAATGTTAGTAGTTTTCCTTTTTCCACTTCAAACACTTCTATTATGGTGGTTACCAGCAAAAATTGGTGTTGTTTATACAACCCTATTCTTTTCGTATTATCCACATATTGGAACTGAAATTGGTAGATATAAAAATACGAGATTCTGGCAGCATTGGATGCCAAGATATATCAATCACTCAATGCAGTTGCATTTTGTCCATCATTTACATCCTAACATCGGACATTATGATGAACCAAAGGCTATAGAAGAACTTAAGCCATTTCTAATTGCCAGAGGAGTCCCTGGTGCTGAACAAATTCCAGATAGAATTACTTACAATCCTTTAATTAAAATTTAACTAACTGATATTAATTCAATATCAAAAATAAGAATAGAATTTGAAGGTATGCCTGGCCTACCTTCCTCGCCATAGGCCATTGTGGGATCTATGAATGCCCTCCATTTGTCTCCTACCTTCATTTTTGAAATTACTTTTTGACATCCAACTATTAATTTAGATAACTCAATTGTAAGAGGATCTGAATCTAGAGAACTCCAGAAAACCTCACCATTCGTTAAGGTTCCATGAAAATGTGCAGAGATAACTTCATCAAGGTTTGGTGATATACCATCCGTACTGCCCTCTTTTAATACAAGATATTGAAGTCCTGGTTCAATTTCAATTACCCTACTGTCAACTTGATTATCGATAAAGAATTGCAGATTTTCTATCTGTTTAATATTTGGGCCGTCTTGAACACAACCAGATAATATTAATAAAACACATGATGCTAAAAATATTTTATTCATACCTTAATTTTTAAAAATTTCCTTTTTCCAACTTGATAAATATTTTCAGTTCCTTTAACTATTTCTAATTTTGGATCCGAAACTTTTTCTGAATTAATTTTAATGCCGCCTTGATTAATTAATCTGTTTCCTTCAGAAATGCTAGAAATCATTCCTGCATCTTTTAAAAGATTTACCAATAAAATAGAATCTTCCTTAATACTTAATTTTTTTAATTCGATTTCATCAGGCATATTGCCTTTTTGGAATCTATTTAAAAATATTTCCTTACATTTTTTACCATCTCCTTCTTTATGAAATCTATCAACAAGTTCTTCAGCAAGAATAAATTTAATATCTCTTGGATTTTTTCCATTTTTCATTTCATCTTTTAAGTCTGATATATCTTCCTCTGGGATAAAGCTTAGTAAATCAAACCAACGCCACATCAGATCGTCTGAGATAGACATAATTTTTCCAAACATCTCATTAGGTTCTTCATCAATGGCAATATAGTTCTCTAGGGATTTTGACATTTTATTTACTCCGTCAAGACCCTCTAATATTGGAACAGTTATAACGACTTGAGGTTCTTGATCATAGTCTCTTTGCAATTCTCTTCCTACCAGAAGATTAAACTTTTGATCAGTTCCTCCACATTCTACATCTGCCTTTAAGGCAACAGAATCATATCCTTGAACGAGTGGATATAGAAACTCATGTATCGCAATGCTTTTATTTGAAGTAAATCGTTTATTGAAATCATCTCTTTCAAGCATTCTGGCAACATTATATTTTGAAGCAAGTTTTATCAAACCATCAGCTCCTAAATCATCACACCACTCTGAATTAAACTTAACTTCCGTAAGTTCTTTTTTTAATATTTTAAATACTTGTTTTTCATATGTTTTTGCATTCTTTACAAGATCTTCTGAATTCAGAATTGGTCTAGTCTTATTTGTGCCTGATGGATCACCAATTCTTCCAGTAAAATCACCTATTAAAAATATAACTTTATGTCCCAAGTCTTGAAAATGTCTAAGCTTATTGAGTAAGACCGTATGCCCAAAATGGAGATCTGGTGCTGTTGGATCGAATCCAGCTTTTACAATAAGCTGTTTACCTGATTCGAACTTTTTTTGAAGGTCTTCTTCTGTAAGTATTTCGTCAGAGCCTCTTTTGATAAGCTTTAGTTCTTCATTCATAACACTATCATAGTATTTTTGGAAGATTATTAGAATCACAAAGTTGCTACTTAGTTCTTAAACATTAAAATAGTTTCTATGCTAAAAGCAAAAAATAAATTTATTTGTGAAGAAAAACTTTTATCAAGTTTGTCTGATGAAACTAAGTTCTTAGAAAATGAAGACATATCTAAAAATGCAAAAAAAATAATTGATCTTTGTAGAAAAAACAAAGTCGATAGGACCAAGCTCGATGCGTTTTTAAATGAATATGGTCTTGATAATAAAGAAGGTGTTGCTTTAATGTGTCTAGCAGAATCAGTCTTGAGAATTCCTGATAAAAAAACTAGAGACCTTATTATTTCTGAAAAACTATCAGAAGGAAGATGGATAGATCATTTGAATCAAGCTGATAGCATATTCGTAAATGCCTCTACATGGGGTCTTTTACTTGCTGGAAAAGTTGTAAATACTCCTTCAAATTGGTCAGAAAATCCCAATAATTTTCTATCAGAACTTATATCAAAATCTGGTGAGATGCCAATTAGGAATGCTGTACTTGCTGCTATGCAAATACTCAGCCAAGAATTTGTTATTGGTAGAAATTTTAAAGACATAAATAAAATGTCAGGTTTAGAGAAAGAAATTTTTTCTTTTGACATGCTTGGTGAGGCTGCAAGAACTCCTCAACAAGCAAATAATTATTTTGAATCATATCAAAATGCTATAGAGGAAGTTGGAAAGATAAATTCATCAAAAAATTTATCGAATGGAGTTTCAATAAAAATTTCTGCACTTCATCCAAGATATGAAATGAGAAAAATAGATCAAATAGAATCTGAATTATTACCAAAATTAAGTGAATTAGTTAACTATGCTTATTCTAAAAATGTTGAAGTAACTATTGATGCTGAAGAACAAGACAGGCTTTCCTTAAGTCTGCATATTATTGAAAAACTTGCCAATGAAAAAAATATTAAAGATTGGCCAGGATTTGGAATTGCGCTTCAAGCATATGGGAAAAGATCATTTGATGTAGTTAATTGGTTAAATGAAGTTTTAACTAAAAGAGAGCTTATGCATCTTAGATTAGTGAAAGGCGCGTACTGGGATTATGAAATAAAACATGCTCAGGTTTCAGGATATGAAGGATATCCAGTATTTTCAAAAAAATCGATAACAGATATCGCATATCTTGCTTGTGCAAAGGAGATATTAAAAAATAAAAAAATATTTCCAAGATTTGCTACCCACAATGCTCATACGATTTCTTCAATACATCATATTGGTAATGGTTGTGATTATGAGTTTCAAAGATTGTATGGAATGGGTGAACTTTTATATAAAAGTGCATCTGAAGTTCTAGGAATTGATAAGAGCCCCTCGGTTTATGCTCCAATTGGCAGCTATAAAGATTTATTGCCATATTTAGTTAGAAGATTGCTTGAAAATGGAGCAAATAGCTCTTTTATTAACAGGTTGCTAGACCCTGAGACTGACTCAGAGTGGTTAGCAGAAAATCCATATATACGTGTTAAAAATGAAAAAAAAGAAATTCCATTGCCAAATCAAATATTTGCTAATAGGCAAAACTCATCTGGTTTAGATATATCGGAGATTGAAAACTTAGAAAATCTGAAAAAAAGACTTATGAATTTTGATGGAAAATCAATTGAAGCTATGTCAATTTATGAGGGAAGAAAAAAAGATGATAAGAATATTGAAAAGGTATTATCGATTTCATCAAAAAAAGAAATTGGAACAGTAATCTTTGATGATCCAGAAAAAATCAAACAATCGCTAAACAAAAAATCAAAAACACAATGGTCTAGTACTAAACCTGAAGAGCGATCAATGATTCTAAATAAGATTGCAGACGAGCTAGAGACAAATCCATATGAGTTAATTTACTTTCTCATAAATGAAGCCGGGAAGACAATTCAGAATGCAATTGATGAAATTAGAGAAGCCATAGACTTTCTAAGGTATTACTCTAATCAAATTCTAAAAATATCATCTAAAAATGATCTTGAAGGACCAACTGGTGAAGAAAATATAATTACATACACACCAAAAGGAAGATTTTTATGTATAAGCCCATGGAACTTTCCTGTTGCTATTCTTATAGGCCAAATTTCTGCTGCACTTGTATGTGGAAATAAAGTTATTGTTAAGCCATCTGAACACACCTCAATACTTGGTTATCTAGTGGTAAAAAAATTTCATGAACTCGGTATCCCAAAAGATGCTCTGGAATTAATTCTCGGTGATGGTAGTTATGGTGAGATTTTGACAAAAATTACTCCTCTTCATGGAGTGGCCTTTACAGGTTCTCTTAAAACTGCAAAAAAAATTCAAACTAATCTTCTAGAAAATCAAAAGCAAATAGTGCCCTTGATTGCTGAGACTGGAGGTATTAATGCAATGATTGTTGATTCAAGTGCTTTGTTAGAACAAGTTACTGATGACGTTATAAGATCTGCATTTGATAGTGCAGGACAAAGGTGCTCAGCATTGAGAGTTCTATGCATTCAGGAAGAAATTTATGAGGAACTAATATCTATGATTAAAGGAAATATTTCTACTCAAAGTATAGGAGATCCAAATGATTTTGATACAGACATAGGACCAATAATTAATAGCAATGCATTAAAAGATTTAAATAATTACATAGCAAAGTGCGAAGAAAAAGGAATGGAAGTATTTAAGTTTAAAACTAACAAATCAAAAACTCATATCAGCCCAACTTTAATAAATATAAAAAATATTTCAGATATTAAAGATGAGCAATTTGGACCAATTCTTCATATTCTCAAATATAAGTCTAATCAAATCGATGAGCTAATAGGACAAATAAATGATAGTGGCTATGGATTAACAATGGGTATCCATACAAGGATAGAAACAAGAGCTGATTACTTTGGCTCAATGTCAAATGTTGGTAATGTATATATTAATAGGGATATGGTTGGAGCTGTAGTAGGCTCACAACCTTTTGGAGGAGTCGGACTATCTGGAAGTGGCTTTAAAGCTGGTGGGCCAAACTATCTTTTACAGTTCCTTAATGAAAAAGTGGTTTCAAAAAATTCTGTTGCCTTTGGTGGTAATACTGAGCTTTTAAATCTTCAAGAAGATATATGATTGGGTTTAAAAGAACTCCAGTTAGACTCGTATTAACAATATTTTTAATATCAGTAGTCTCAATATTACTTATTTATGTTGACTATTTTAGTAATAAGCCTCTACCAATTGAAAAAATTACAATTTCAAAAGACTTAGATGAAGGCCTTGCACCTATAAAGAGTAAGCAAATTCATACAGTAAAAAAGGGAGACAGCCTTTCTGTAATTTTTGAAGAAAAACAAGTCCCATTAAACACGGCGTACAAAATTTTTGATTTTGACCAAAACAGTCTTTTATCGAACATAGTCCCTGGAGATATTATGGAATTTAATTACATGGGCAATGATTTATTGAGCATAGAAATCATTAAAGATGAAATTAATTCAATTCTAATTAAAACCGATACTGAAATATCAATTAAGAAAATAAAAAAAGAAATACAAACTATTACGTCCTTTGGTTTTGGAGAAATAAAAGATTCTTTCTATAAAAGTGCTAAAGATGTTGGGATCCCTGATAGCATAATTATGGATTTTGCTTTTATTTTTGGTTGGGACATAGACTTTATTTTTGACGTGAGACAGGGTGATAAATTTTCAGTTATATTTGAAACTGATTATTCTGAGGGCGAAAGAATTTCTAGTGGAGATATTGTCCTTGCAGAGTTTATAAACAAAGACAAAAAATTCATAGCTCAAAGATTTTTTGATGATATACAAGGTAAGCAATATTTTAATGAAAAAGGAGAAAACGTTAAGAAAGCTTTTCTAAGAGCGCCTCTTGATTTTGCTTATATTAGCTCTCACTTTAATCCTAATAGAATGCATCCAATTCTTCATAGGATAAAGGCTCATAATGGTGTCGATTATGCCGCAAAAAGAAATACTCCAGTAAAAGCATCAGGAGATGGTGTTATCTCTTTCATTGGAAGACAAAGCGGATATGGAAGAACAGTTGAGATAAAACATGGTGGTAATATAAAAACCTTGTACGCCCATCTTGAAAAATTTAATACAAAATTAAAAGTAGGAAGCAAAGTGAAACAAGGTGAAATAATTGCTTATGTTGGTGATTCTGGTCAAGCGACTGGTCCACACCTTCACTTTGAGTTTTGGCAAGGAGAGATAAGAACTGATCCTGTTAAAGTAAAGCTTCCATCTGCAAAACCAGTAAATAATTCTCAAAAAAATGAATTTAATAATTTGTTAGCTTCAAATTTAAATAAGCTCAGTGAGTATAATTCACTAAAATATGAATAACTATTATATTGGAATAATGACTGGGACAAGTGCTGATGCGCTTGATGGATGTCTTGTTTCTTTTGAAAAAGGTTTTGAATTTATTGAGTCTGCATCGATGCAGTTAGAGAACAGTTACAAAAAAAATTACGAGGCATGCATCAAAGCTGGTTATAAGAAAACAAGTGAATCAAAAATACTTATTGAACTTGAGAAGACTCTGAATAAACAAACCATTGAATTAATTAAAAATTTAATTGATAAATCAAATATAGATATTTCTGAAATTAATTTAATTGCGTTTTCAGGCCAAACAGTTTTTCATACTAATGAAAAAAGTTATCAAATCGGTGATCCAGAAGTAATAGCAAAAGAAACTAAAATTAATGTTTGCTCAGATTTTAGAAACTTTGATATAAAAAATGGAGGTATTGGTGCACCTTTAATTCCAGCATTTCATAGCTATCTGTTTTCTGAAGATAGCAAAAGTAAAATTGTGTTTAATATTGGTGGAATTGCAAATGGCACATTTTTAAAAGATGGTGAAATTGTTTTGGCTTCTGATGTTGGACCTGGAAATTGTTTGATTGATTTTGTTATGGCTGAAAGATTTAATAAACCTTTTGATGATAAAGGCGAAGAAGCTTCAATAGGTGAAATCAATCAAGAATTGTTAAATGAGTTGAGGAACTCATGTAGTAACATGCAATATCCAAGAGCTGATGATAAGCAGAGTTATTACGAATTAATTAATAATTCATTTTATGAAATACAACCAAACACAGTTCTTAGAACTTTGACTGAATTTACTTCAGAGAAAATTAAAGAATTTTATGATTTTTGCGGTAAACCTGATGAGGTAATTATTCATGGTGGTGGAACAAAAAATGAATATTTAATGGGTCTAATTAAAAAGAATATTTCTGGAACTATGAAAACTACTGAAGACAAAGTGCCATCAAAATTTGTTGAAGCTGCAGGTTTTGCTTATCTTGCTTATTTAAATAAAGGTGAGATATTCTTTTCTAAATAGTAAATGACTCGCCACAACCACATGTTGTTTTTGCATTTGGATTATTAATAACAAACTTTGAGCCAGATAAATCTTCTACAAAATCTAGTGTTGAGCCAAACAAATATGGATATGACATAGAATCTAGTAAGACTGAAAAATTTTCAAATTCAATAACGTCGTCATCAAAAGCAACATCAGAATCGAATTTAAAGCCATATTGAAATCCGGAGCAACCTCCTCCAGTAACATAAACTCTAAATCTTGAACCTAAATCTTCATTAGCGCACATAACATTGTTAATCCTTTTTAATGCACTTTCAGTAAGAGTAATAGATGTATTTTCAGTTTTTTGCATAACAATTAATTAAAATTGAATATCAGTATAGAATATAATTGTGCTTAAATACTTTTTTTTCAAGGTATTCAATATAATTTAATTAATGAAAAAGTCTCTAATTACCTATTCAACTGTTGATGGTCAAACAAAAGAGATTTGTAAAAGAATCTCAAATTTATCTAATAATACTTTTGTGGAAGTTCTTCCAATAAGTGAGGTAAAAAACATAGATCAATATGAAACAATAGTAATAGGAGCAAGTATTAGGTATGGCAAATATAGAAAAGAAGTATTTAAATTTATAGACAACAATATCAAGCAAATAGAAAATAAAGATAATGCTTTTTTCTCTGTAAATGTTGTTGCAAGAAAGGAAGAAAAAAGCTCTCCAGAAACAAACCCATACGTAATTAAATTTTTAAATAATATTAATTGGGTACCAAAAAAAATTGGAGTATTTGCAGGTAAAATAGATTACCCTAGTTATAAATTTTTTGATAAATATGCAATAAAATTTATTATGTGGATCACAAATGGTCCAACAGACACATCCAAAACCTTCGAATTCACTGATTGGAAAAAAGTTGAAGAGTTTACTAGAGATTTAAATTTATGAGCAAAATAAATAACTCCATTGAGCTATATAAAGAGGCAAAGCTTCACATGCCAGGTGGCGTAAATTCTCCTGTAAGAGCTTTTAAAAATATTAATGGAAATCCTATTTTTTTTAAGAAAGCAAAAGGCCCATATCTTACTGATGCTGATAACAATAAATATATTGATTATATTGGTTCATGGGGTCCAATGATTTTAGGTCACTCAAATCCTAAAATTATAAAAGCTATTTCAAAGCAATTAGAACTTGGAACTAGTTACGGTGCTCCCACAAGTATTGAATCTGATACAGCTAAGCTCATTAAAAAATGCTTCCCTTCCATTCAAAAGATTCGAATGGTGAACTCAGGTACTGAAGCAACAATGAGTGCTGTTAGGCTAGCTAGAGGCTATACAAACAGAAATAAAATCATTAAATTTGATGGTTGCTATCATGGCCATGTTGATTCACTTTTGATTAAAGCAGGTTCAGGCGTGAGTACATTTGGTTTGCCTGATTCACCTGGCATTCCAAATGAACTGGCAAAAAAAACTCTTAGCTGTGAATTTAACAATAAAGATGATTTTTTAAAAATATTTAATAAAGTGAAAGATGATCTTGCTGCAGTTATTGTTGAGCCTATAGCAGGAAATATGGGATTTGTACCTGGCGATAAATCATTTTTAAAATTATTAAGAAATAAGACGTCTGAAAATAACTCATTATTGATTTTTGATGAAGTTATGACAGGTTTTAGAGTTTCTCTTGGTGGAGCTCAAGAATTATATGGAATTAAGCCTGACTTAACTACTTTAGGAAAAGTAATTGGAGGTGGGCTTCCTGTTGGAGCTTTTGGGGGTAAAAAGAAGGTAATGGATTGCCTCGCGCCAAATGGCCCAGTTTATCAGGCAGGCACTCTATCCGGGAATCCTTTAGCAATGGCAGCAGGATCAACTTTAATTAAGTTATTAATAGAAACAAATCCCTATCAACAGTTAGAAAATAAGGCAAAAAATCTCTTAAGTGGTATGAAAAAACTTTTTGAAAATCACGATATTCCCTTTTCTACGAATCAAATTGGTGGAATGTTTGGCTTCTTTTTTTCTGAAAAACTACCAAGCAATCTTGTAGATGTAGAAAATACAAATGACAAACAATTTAAAAAATTTCTTAACAAATGTATTGATAATGGAATTTACTTTGCTCCATCAAAATTTGAGGCAGGTTTTATTTCAACAAAACATACTAAAACTGAAATTAGTAATACAATAAAAATTGTAGAAAAGATTTTAAAAGAAGGAATATAAAATGAAATATGACATTAGTGCTCTTGGAAATGCTCTTGTAGATACTCAGTATATGGTTGATCATGAATTCTTGGATGAAATAGGTCTTGAGGCAGATTCAATGACACTTGCATCTGCTGAGGAACATGGTCCTATAATCCAAAAACTAGAATCTATGGGTGTGGAATCTGTATCAGACTGTGGCGGTTCAGCAACAAATTCTTTGGTAGCAGCTTCATATTATGGTTCCAAATGCCATCACGTTTGCAGAGTTGCAAATGATGAAGACGGAAAAAAATATCTTGAGAGTCTTCAAAAGGCTGGAGTGAAGCATATCGGTTTTAGTAAAGAGGCCTCAGAAATGCCGACTGGAAAATGTTTAATATTCGTGACGCCAGACGCCAAGAGAACTATGAGTAGTATGTTGGGTATAAGTGCTTACCTTGGCTCTAAAGATATTGATTATGATGCGGTTCATAATTCTAAAATTTTTTATATCGAGGGTTATATGGTAACAAGTGATGAAAATTTTAGTGCTGTCACGTCCGTGCTAAATCACGTGCAAAATGAAAACACCAAAAAAGCACTGTCACTATCAGATGCTGGCATTGTTATGGGGTTTAGAGATAAATTTGCTGAAATAGAATCTTATGGAATTGACATGATATTTTGTAATGATGACGAAGCAACTGCATTTGCTGGGACAGAAACTCTAGACGATGCAATAAACTTTTTTAAAGAACAGTCATATATGATTGCTATTACTAAAGGAGCTGAGGGGAGCATAGTTATTAATAACGGTCAGGAAATATTCTCGCCAGCAGTGCCTATTTCACCTGTCGATACTAATGGAGCTGGAGATATGTACGCCGGTTCTTTTATGCATGCTTATTTAAATGGCCTTAATTTGTCTGAATGTGCTGAGTTCTCTAACTTTGCATCTTCTAAAATAGTTGAAACGTTTGGACCTAGACTTACTCCAGAGGGATATAAAGAAGTTTTAAATAAATTAAAAAAAAGCTAGCATATTTAGCCTGTATCTGATATTTTCACCACCTTAAAAATTTTTCATAAATCTATGGTAGTAAAAAAAGTAACTAAATCTAAAAAAAAGCCAGCAAAAAAAGTAGCTGCCAAATCTAGTGCAAAGAAAATCGCACCAAAAAAAGTTTCAAAAATTAAAAAAACAACTCAGTCAAAAGTAGCAAAAACTAGAATTACAGGAACTGTTGCTAACAATAAATCAAAAATTGCGCCATACAAGGCAAAGAAAAATGAAAAATACATGAGCGCTGCTATGAAAAGGCACTTCGTTGCTGTTCTGCTTCTATGGAAAGAACATTTAAAAGAAGAAATGCAAAAAACTTTTGATCACCTAAAAACCAAGGGCGAAACATATGCTGATCCTGTAGATAGAGCCTCACAAGAGGAAGAATTTGCATTCGAACTAAGAACAAGAGATAGAGAGAGAAAGTTAACCAATAAAATTGCCATATCCATTGAGAAAATTAAACAAGATGATTATGGATGGTGTGAATCTTGTGGCGATGAGATTGGTATAAAAAGACTCGAAGCAAGGCCTACAGCTACTCACTGTATTCATTGTAAAACCTTAGATGAAATTAAAGAGAAACAACTCAGCGGGTAACGATAAAGCTATTATCAAAAATCTAGTTTGATAAATAATAAAAAAATAAGCAAATTTGCCATTTCCATCATTGAGGACCTTCAAAAAAATAAATTTCAAGGTTATCTAGTAGGAGGTTGTGTCAGAGATCTTTTGTGTGGCCTTAATCCAAAGGATTTTGATATAGCTACAGATGCAACACCAGAACAGGTCAGAAAAATATTCAAAGCTTCCAGAATAATTGGAAGAAGATTCAAATTAGTTCATGTATTTAATAGGTCAGAACTTATTGAGGTAGCTACCTTTAGGTCTGGTGAAATGAGTAGCAATGACGGAGAGTTAGTCAAAGATCAATCTGGAAAAATAATTAGAGATAATATTTGGGGTAACCTTGATCAAGATACCTACAGACGAGATTTTACCGTGAATGCTCTTTACTATTGTCCGAAAACTAAGAAGATCATCGGTCATAAAGATGGTATGCGAGACATTCATAAGAAAATTATTGTTTCAATTGGAGATCCTAGGCAAAGATTTTCAGAAGATCCAGTAAGAAGTTTAAGAGCCATCAGATTTAGTAACAAACTTAAATTTAAAATAGATACAAAAATTAAAGATGCTATTTATGAAAAAGGTCATCTTTTATCAAGTATTTCTAACGCAAGGATCTTTGATGAATTTTGCAAAATGTTTTTAAGTGGTATGGCAGAGAAAAACTTTAATAAACTTAATTCATTTGGACTGAGTAAGTTTTTAATAACAACGGAGCCAGAACAAAATGAATTCACAAGGAAGTTGATAACTGAATCATTAAGAAATACCGACAAAAGACTAACAAATAATCAATCTGTAACTCCAGGATTCCTCTTAGCAGCGCTTTTGTGGCCGCAGCTTATTGATAAATGTTCCATGAAGGGAGATATTAATCTTAGAAAATTTTTTAGATCTATGGATCCAATATTAAGAAGTCAACAAAGAATTACTGCGATTCCAAGAAAATTTCATTCGTACATTAAAGATATATGGGTTTTACAACTAAAACTTCACAGTAGAATTGGTAAACAACCATATAAGACACTCAAACATCCTAGATTTAGAGCAGCTTATGATTTTATGCTTATCAGAGAAAAATCTTCAGGTGAAACAAAGAGTCTTGGAAAATGGTGGACTGATTTTCAAAAAAATGATGAAAACCTAAAAAAATCTCTGATCAGTTCACTTAAAGAAAAAAGCCAACACGAATCATTTAAAACATTTGGTTTCTCACAAGAGTTAAGATAATCTATATATTAAAAGATTATTATTTAAATGAAGCCAGCTTTAGACGAAATACCTTTACCAAAATATATTGCTATAGAAGGGCCCATTGGTGTTGGTAAAACCACATTAGCAAATAAAATTGCAGAAACATTCAATTATGATGCGTTTTTAGAACAACCTGCAGAAAATCCATTTCTTAAAAACTTTTACAGGAACCCAAGTCAATCAGCATTAGCTACTCAATTATTCTTTCTTTTTCAGAGGATGCAGCAAATTCAAGATTTAAAACAAAGAAGCTTATTTGAAAATGTTCGTGTTGCAGATTTTTTAATTGAAAAAGATAGATTGTTTGCGGAAGTAACACTATCAAACGAAGAGATGAATCTATATGACAAGGTATATGAGCACATAACACTTGATGCCCCTACTCCAGATTTGGTCATATATTTACAGGCACCGATTGAAATCTTGAAAGAAAGAATTACAAAAAGAGGCAATATAAATGAACAATACCTAACATTAGATTATCTTGAGAGATTGAATGATGCATACTCACGATTTTTTCTAGACTATAAAGCAGCCCCTTTATTAATAATTAATGCATCAGATATCAATCTTGAATCTAATGAAAATGATTATGAGGCACTCATTACAATGATAATGTCTAATCCTAAAGGAAAGAATTTTGTAAATCCTCAACCTTCTATAATTTAGATTTATGACAAAAAATTCAATTCCAGCAAAAGCGTCCAATCCTCATATTAAAGATCTTAATGAATATAAAAAGTTGTATGGAGAATCAATCAACAACCCAACAGATTTTTTTAAAAAGATGGCTTTTGAAAACCTATCTTGGATAAAAGATTTTGATGAGGTTCATAATGGTGAATTTGCAAATACGGAATGGTTTAAAGCTGGAAAAATAAATGTAAGCGAAAACTGTCTCGATAGACATCTCAAAGAAAGATCTGAAAAAACTGCTTTAATTTGGGAAGGAGATGAGCCTGGAGACTCTAAATCATATTCTTTCAAGGAATTGCATGAGGAAGTTTGCAAATTTTCAAATGTTCTAAAAAATCTTCAAATCTCTAAGGGATCTAGAGTTTGTATATACATGCCAATGATCCCAGAGGCTGCATTTGCGATGTTAGCTTGCACTAGGATTGGAGCTATTCATTCTGTTGTTTTTGGCGGTTTTTCACCAGAATCTTTAAAAGATAGAATTTTAGATGCTGATTGCGAGTTGGTAATCACTGCTGATGAAGGTGTGAGAGGTGGAAAGAAAATTCCTTTAAAAGCAAATGTTGATGAAGCTCTAGAGAAATGTCCAAATGTGAAAAATACAATAGTTATCAAAAGGACAGGTAATCAAATAAATTGGGTTGAGCATAGAGATTTATGGTACGAGGAACTATCTAAAGGCGTTGACCTAACTTGTGAGCCTGAACCAATGAACGCAGAAGATCCACTATTTATTCTTTATACATCTGGATCTACAGGAAAACCAAAAGGAGTACTCCACACTACAGCTGGATATCTGCTAGGTGCACATATGAGTTTCAAATATTTATTCGGTATAGATGAATCTGACGTATATTGGTGCACTGCCGATGTTGGTTGGATAACCGGACATACTTATATTTTGTATGGTCCCCTATCAAATGGAACAACGACGATTATGTTTGAAGGAGTGCCTACCTATCCTAGTTCATCAAGATGTTGGGAAGTATGCGATAAATATAATGTCAATATTTTTTATACAGCGCCAACAGCTATAAGAGCTTTAATGTCCCAAGGAGACGAGCCTGTTCTAAAAACTAAAAGGGAGTCACTAAGAGTTCTTGGCACTGTAGGTGAGCCAATTAATCCAGAAGCATGGGATTGGTATTATAAAGTAGTAGGTAATGGATCATGTGATGTTATTGATACCTGGTGGCAAACAGAAACAGGCTCTGTTTTGATATCTCCAATATCTGGTATCACACCAGTAAAGCCCGGATCGGCTACACTACCTTTTTTTGGTGTAAAGCCAGCAATTTATGACGAGGAAGGCCAAGCATTAGAAGGTGCTACCTCAGGTAATTTAGTTATCGAGTCTTCATGGCCAAGTCAAATCAGAAGTGTCTATGGAGATCACAAGAGAATGATCTCAACTTACTTTGAGACATACGAAAATATTTATTTTACAGGTGATGGAGCTAGACGTGATGAAGACGGTTATTTTTGGATAACTGGTAGAGTTGACGATGTTTTAAATGTTTCTGGTCACAGGCTTGGAACTGCAGAAATTGAAAGTGCTTTAGTTCTTCATGATTCTGTCGCTGAAGCAGCAGTTGTAGGATTTCAACATCCAATTAAAGGACAAGGTATTTATGCGTTTGTTACCTTAATGAAGGGTGAAAATTTTAATGAGGATCTTGAGAAAGAGCTTGTTAATTTTGTTTCAAAAGAAATTGGTCCCATTGCAAAACCTGATCTTATTCAAAATGCTCCAGGTCTTCCAAAAACTAGATCTGGAAAAATTATGAGGAGGATTTTAAGAAAAATTGCTGAGGGTGATTTAGACAATCTTGGAGATACAACTACTCTTGCTGAACCAACCGTTGTTGAATCTTTACTCGAAAACAGTAAAAAACTATGAAAAGACTAATTCCAATTCTAATTTTGTT
Organism: uncultured SAR86 cluster bacterium; assembly: GCA_902631785.1. Classification (GTDB taxonomy): domain Bacteria; phylum Pseudomonadota; class Gammaproteobacteria; order Magnimaribacterales; family D2472; genus SAR86A. Next base: position 233,743 of record CACOZT010000001.1, on the reverse strand, counting down.
TGGTTGTAATACTAATCAGAATTATGACAAATCAATGCTACCTACAGCTGATCCCTCATTATTAAGTAAAGTTAACTCAAGAGGATTGGTAACGTGTATGCAACTACCTGTTCCTCATCCGCCAGTGCCTTTTAATAAAGATCATAAAGTTCCACAAACCGAGGTTTATGATTCAAATGATTGTATAGATAATGAAATGGCTAAAGTAGATTCAAAAAAAATTAATAGTGAAAGAAAAGAAAAGAAGGAATTTAATCTTGAAATTGATATAGATGATCAAGACAAAGAGTAATTATTTTTATTTTTATTGAGATAGCCCTCTTCCTCAAGTTTAATTAAATGAGCTAATAAGCTCATCTTAGCAATAGGATGAAGCATTTCAGGCACATCATCATAAACTAACAATAATAATTCATCGATATTAGAGTTTTTTTTCTTTTCAACACATCTTATTACCTTAGATTCTCTTGATAACCTATGTCTAATAATCGATTGGATTGTCTTTGAAGGCTCCTCCATGAAGTTGCCATGTCCAGGAGCAAAATATTTAATATCATAATTTTCGAGTAACTTTAATGAGTCTATATACTCAGTCATGTTTCCATCTGGGGGAGCTATTACAACAGTAGATCCATCCATAATATGATCTCCAGTTAATAAACATTTGATATCTTTCATATAAAAACATAAGTGATTGGATGCATGTCCAGGAGTATGAATAGTTTCAAGTGAATACTCATTAGTTGAAATATTGTCACCATGATTTAATACGGTATCAGGAATAAATGTTTCATCCTCCCATTCAGAATCCCTATCAACCAATCTTCCTAACATTGGAATATTTAACTCTTTTGAAATTGGCAATGCTGCTGGTGAATGATCTTTATGTGTATGTGTAACCAAAATTCTCTTAATCCTATCTCCGCCTAATAATAAAATTTTCTCTATATGCTCGGAATCATTTGGGCCAGGATCAATTAATGTTATATCTTCTTTCCCAATTAGATATGTATTTGTTCCATTTCCGGTGAAAACTCCTCCATTGTTTGCAGTAATTTTTTTTATAATCTTGTGCATTAGTGATCCTCGTAACCTTCATCTCCAGGAAATAAAACATTCCATGTTCCATTTTCTTTATAAAACTTGGGTAATATAGGCTTAATATCATTTTTTGTAAGATTTTTTTGGTTCTCGAGCATTTCTCTTGCTGAGTTGAAACTTGAACATAATTTTAGATTTTCTGTTGTTGGTAAAATCATTTGCATATCCCCTTCCATTGCCTTTTTCAAAGCATCATTAGGATTTATCCATAGGCTATCAGTTAACTCCATGCCATCATGCTGAACAATTTGATTTTCTGGTAAATAAGCAATGAAGAATCTAGTATCAAAACGTTTAATTTCAAAATCAGGAGTTATCCAATGCGATAATGGAGCGATATTCTCAGTTGAAAGTATTAGCTCCTCTCTCTTACAAATCTCTAAAAAAGATATTTTTTGTTTAATTAGGTCCTGTCTATATTTGCCAAACTTTTTTTTGTCGTGTCCTTCCAAGTCAAGTATTTCGCCAGATTTCCTTTTTGCTAATAATATCCCAACCTCTTCAAAGCTTTCTCTTATGCATGCCACCCAATAACCTAAACCACTGTCACTTAAACCCAGAATTTCAGAAGCACTCGCATCATTATGACCATCACAATATGATTTCCAATCTTTATGGAGGTCATCTTCATCTATTTTTCCACCGGGAAAAACATATAAATTTCCAAAAGGAGACTTTTTAGATCTTTTTACCATTAAGACTTCAAATCCCTCATTTGAGTCTTTTAAAACAAGAACAGTTGCAGCTGGAGTTAAATTTTTATTCATATATTCAATTGATATAGCTTAGAATACTGCTTATGAGAATAACTGACAATCTTATAAAAGATATAGCAAACGCTCCTGATTGGTTTTTTGATGCTATAAATATAGAACCATCAGAATGTGTAATTAAAAATCCAAAAGGAAATTTATCTTATTCAAAGTGGAATTCTGATTCAGAAAATAAAAACCTTTTAATACTTATTCATGGAACAGGTGCACATAAAAGATGGTGGTATCCGATAGCTCCTCATTTTACTAAAAATGCTAATGTAATTGCTGTTGATCTTCCTGGTATGGGTGATTCTGGTTTTAGAGAAAAATACAGTATCAAAGATTTTGGTCAGTGTATTATTTCAATTATCGAAAAAGAAAAATCAGATATGCTTATCGATAATGTCTTTATTGTTGGACATTCACTTGGAGGTCAAGTTGCAGCATATGTTGCATCAGAAGAAAAAGAACTTGTTTCAAGCCTAATCATGATTGATACCTTTATAAGACCTCCTGACTGGGATCCTTCTCAGCACGAAGGTGGTCCATTAAGAATGATTAAATATTATCCAGATAAAACTACCATATTAAAAAGATTTAGGCTTTTACCTGAACAAGAATGTCTAAATGATTGGTTCGTGAGATATATTTCGGAACACTCTGTTCGAAAGACTGATGAGGGATGGCGATGGAAGTTTGATGATTCTATGTTTAATAGTCTTGAAAGATTATTTGGTTATCAATTTTCATTTGGATGTCCTGCTCTATTTGTTCATGGTGCAAATAGTTTATTAATGTCAGGAAATATTCTTGGCAATATTAAAAAAATGTATTCAGATATTATGGAATTTGAAGAAATTCCTGGTGCAGCTCATCATGTTCCACTAGATAAGCCCTTAGAGATCATTGATATAATTAAAAAACGTTTATTTTAAATATGAACTACTTTTATTTCTTCTTCTTTGTTTTTTTAGGTATTTTGGTTTTGATTAAACCATTTGCTGAATTTCTAAAAGATAAAATTACTTCAAGTAATTACATTAATATTATTGCAGGTATAACAATAATAATTGGTTTGATATGTGTTTACGTTCCATTAACTGATCAGTATTGGTATGAAAGAGTATGGAAAATTGTAACTTTTTCTCTGGGTATAATACTTATCATAAGAGGTTTAGTTGCTTTACTCTTTTTTAATCAAATAAAAAAAGCTTTACCTTTTGTCTTCCACCATTATTTTAAATTTATGAGCCCTATTTCAATGATGTTTTTTGCATTGGCATTTTATACTGTTTCCTCTGACTATGTTGGACCTCAAAAAGATATAAGTAATTGTAGTTCTGATAACAAATTAGAAGTGATCTGTAATTTTAAAAATCCTGAGGATATTGTGATAACACCTGATAAAAAATTTCTGTTTATGTCAGAGTTTGGAGGTATTGGTCCATATGAAGAACAAAAGTCAGGCTACTTTGCTTTACTGGATTTAAAAACAAAAACTAAAATCATTCCAAACATAACAATTGAAGAAAATATTTGGGGCGATCCTGAATGCACAAGAACAATTAATAAAAAGCATGGTCCTCATGGAATCGATTTAATTAAAAGAAATGATGGGCGCTATCAACTTGGTGTCATAAACCATTATCCAGATGAAACAATAGAAATGTTTGAAATGATAAAAAAGAAAGATTCGTGGGATATGGTTTGGAGAGGATGTATAGACGTTCCTTATGAACTTTATTTTAATGATATAAGTTTGAGAAGAGATGGCAGCTTTTATGCTTCTCACATGTACGATAGGGATATAACTCTAAATAAATGGCTTTTTGTTTCAATAATAAAAATAAACACAGGATTTCTGGTTGAGTGGGCAGAAAATAAGTTTAAAAAGGTTGAAGGTTCTGATGGAAGTGGTCCAAATGGCATCGCTTTAGATGAAGACTCGAATATTATTTATATAAACTATAACCAAGGTGATTCAATTACAAAATTCGATCTATTATCTAACAAGAAGTTAGATAAAAAATTTATTGAAGCGCCAGATAACCCATTCATTGATGGAAATGATATATGGGTAACCTCATTAGACTTTCAGCCTAACGATTTTGGTGAATGCGAGTTTAAAGTAAGTTGTTCTCTGCCTTTTTCTATTTATAGATTAGATAAAAATAATTTGGAAATACAAGATAAATACTCATTTTCTAAAACTGTCTTTGGTCTTCCAACAGTTGCTGTTCCAGTAAAGAATGAAGTATTTTTAGGATCATTTCATTCTGATAGATTAGGAATAATAGAAAAAAATTAAATGATAAAAGAATTCGATTTTGATTCAATTGAAAAAAAGATTCCTAAAAGATCTAGTAATTCCCACAAGGGTGACTTTGGAAGAGTATTGATTTTTGGCGGTTCTGAGGGGATGGGAGGCGCCGCAATATTGTCATCTGAGGCAAGTTTATTTTGTGGTTCTGGATTAGTTCATCTAAATACACATCCAATTAATGTTGATGCAAGCTTAAAAAGAAATCCAGAGGTAATGGTTATTAGCACTGATATAAATTTTTCTATGCCTCCAAACATTGACGTTTTGTTATGCGGGCCTGGATTAAAAAGTGATGAGTGGTCTGAGAATATTTTTAATAAAGTTTTATTAGCAAAGGATGTTAAGACAATGATATTTGATGCAGGTGCACTGCATTTTCTAAGTGAAACCAATTTTGAAATAAATACAGATGTGGTTCTTACTCCACATCCAGGTGAAGCTGCAAAGCTATTAGGTATTTCAAATAATGAAGTTCAAGAAGACAGAATAAATGTTGCGAAATCAATCTCAAATAAATTCTCAGCTTATGTAATTCTTAAAGGTAAAGAGACGATTATTTGTTCTAGTGATGATAAAGAATTATTTATGTGTACTGAAGGCGGACCAGAGTTATCTTCTGGAGGTACAGGCGATGTGCTTGCTGGAGTTCTATCAGCCTTAATAGCACAAAAAGTTGATATTATTGATGCATGCAAGCTTTCTGTTGCTGTTCATGCAAGAGCAGGCAAAGTATTTAAAAATAAAATAGGTGAGATTGGTTTAAATGCGTCTTCATTAATACCAATTATCAGAGATTTAATTAATAAATGAATAAAATTTACCTAGAAAATGACGAGTCAACCAATAAACTTGGAGCACTAATATCAGAGCAACTGAAAAATATTGATAAATCTTTAATTGAAATACATCTTGAAGGTGATCTCGGTGCTGGAAAGACATTTTTAACCAGGTCGATATTATCTAACTCGGGTTGGAATGGTTTGGTAAAAAGCCCTACTTATACTTTATGTGAAGAATATGATCTTGGAGACGTAATTTTCTTACATATTGACTTGTATAGAACCGATGAGCCAGAAGACATTCATATTTTTGATTTAGATAGAAAAACTCACATAAAAAAAATTATAATTATTGAATGGCCTCAAAAGCTTGTCATAAAAAGGAACTTTGACTTAAAAATATCTTTTGAGCATTTTGAGGGTGGAAGAAAAGTATTAATTAATGATAGTGGTGAATTATTTTCAAATTTAATTAAACATTATGAATAAACTTTTGTCTTTTTTGTTGCTTCTTTCTTCGCTTGTGCACTCAAATGAAATTTCATTTTATGAAATAAAAGATTCTGATGATCAGTCTTCTGAAATATCCTTTCTTTTAGACAAGGTGTCTTTTATAAAATCTTATTCTCTTGTAGATCCCTCAAGAATTGTAATAGACGTATACCAAAGTGATTTAAAGTCAGATGTTGAGGAAAAATATAACTACCCTATTAAGCTCGTAAGGGCCTCGTCAAAAGAGGACTTAACAAGAATAGTTATTGATTTATATGAATATGTTAATTGGAGTAAACCAACTCAAGAGAAAACAGATGAAGGAATTTTATTAAAGATTAATGTCAAAAAAAATAAGAAGCTAAAAAATAACATAAGAGATATTGTAGTAGCAATTGATGCTGGCCATGGTGGAAAAGATCCTGGAGCTGTAAGTAGTAATAATGTTTTAGAAAAAGATATTACTTTATTAATTGCTAAAGAGTTACAGAGGACCCTCAGAGATACAGAAGGATATCAAGCAGTGTTAATTAGAAATGATGATAGTACTGTAAGTCTCAATGATAGATATCAAAATGCTAGAAAGTTTGGTGCCGATGCATTTATTTCAATCCATGCAGACGGTTTTAGATTGGCATCTGTTAAAGGTGCATCAGTTTTCATATGGTCAGAAAAATCTTCAAGCAGCGTTGCTAGAAATCTTTCAGAAAAAGAGCGTAAAAGGATTCAAGCTCAAATAAAAAATATAAAGTCTTACGATTTCAATGAAGATGCTGCAAGAGATCTTTATCCAAATACCTATAAGAAAAAGGTCGATCAAAGTAAGGAATTGGGTACAAAGATTCTAGATCAATTAAAAAGAGATCCATTCACTAAGATTCATAAACAAAATGTTGAATATGCTGATTTTAGAGTACTTAAATCAGTTGACATACCGTCTGTCTTGGTTGAGTCTGGATTTATAACTAACCCTGAAGATGCAAAAAGACTTAAAACTAAGGCAGGAAGAAGAATGATTGCTAGGTCGATTTTTCTTGGCATTCATAACTATTTCAAAGATGAGCCAGTTTCAGGAACCCTTTTAGAAAATTATCAAAACTATCTTAATTATGAAATTCAAAAAGGTGACGTCTTGTCTGAGATTGCTATTAGATTTGGCGTGACAATTGATTCTATTAACATAACTAATAATCTAGAAAATAAACCCATATTTCCTGGTCAAATAATTAAAATAGAAATATAGACACCTAAGACATGTCATATGGATCGATGTCATAAGTCCATTTAACTTTCTTTGTTTCGGGCCAAGTTTGAATTTCGTTAGTAAGATACTTAAGCACTCTATTTAAATAAGTTCTCGTGTTTGACTTAATAATCAGATGATTTCTTGTATTTCCCTTTATCTTTAGGGGTATCGATGGAAGTGGCCCAATAACAGAAACATTTTTTTTATCATTTAAGAGATTGTTCGCCTTATCTAAAAATTTGAAGCAGCTTTCTGGACTGGGCGAAGTCGCTCTTAATATTGCAACTGTTGAGTATGGAGGCATATTCAAAGCCTTATTCGTTTGCAGGCACTGCTCAGAAACCAACCTATAGTCTCCAGTTTTAATTTGTTTAAGATTTTCATCATTAGGATATCTGGTCTGAATAATTACTTTTGCAAGATTATTATTTCTACCTGCTCTACCAGAAACCTGAATTAATTGTTGTGAAATTTTTTCAATTGCATTTATTTCTGGGCTTAATAAACCTCCATCAGCATTAAGAATTACGCATAGCGTTACTTTAGGAAAGTCATGACCTTTAGATAGCATTTGTGTTCCCACCAATATTGCCTCTTTGCTTTTATTAGCCTTTTCATAAATTGCTTCAATTGATCCCTTCAGTCTTGTTGAGTCATAATCCATTCTAATAATAGGTACTTTTTTAAATGTGCTTCTAAGTACCTCTTCAACTCTTTCAGTGCCGGCTCCAAGAGTGTTTATTTCATTTGATTGGCAGTCCGGGCATGTTTTATTTACTCCGTAAACGGATTCACATTTATGACAAATTAATCTTTTCTTTGACTTATGAAAGACTAAATTTGATTCACATGATGAACATTTTGCAACCCAGCCACAATTATCACATTCATACAATGGAGCAAAACCTCTTCTATTGAGAAAAATCAATACTTGCTCTTTTTTGTTAATTGCTGCTTCAATGATGCTCATAGTTTGAATAGCAATTCCTCCAAGTAGAGGAGAGTCGCTAATATCCAATGGAATTAATTTCGGCGGTTTTTTACCATCTACTCTTCTCAATAAATCAAACTTTTTAAACTTTTTCTCTTTTACAAGTTTGAGTGTTTGCAGGGACGGTGTAGCTGATCCTAAAAAAACCGGTATATTTTCTATCTGTGCTCTTTTTATAGCCAAGTCTCTTCCTGAAAACTTAAAACCTTCAGCTTGCTTGTATGACTGATCATGCTCCTCATCAATAATAATTGCTCCTAAATTTTTTAATGGCATTAAAACTGATGATCTTGTTCCAATAACAATTCTTATCCCGCCAAATTTAGATCGTAGCCAAACCTTCAACCTTTGGTTTGGAGTCTGTCTCGAATGATATACGCCAATATCACCATTAAAACGCTTCTTAAATCTTTTTTCTAATTGTGGTATCAAATTAATTTCTGGTACTAGAATCAAAATTGATTTATTTTGAAGAATGAATTTTTCAGCTAATTGAAGATAAATTTCTGTTTTACCAGACCCTGTAACTCCATATATTAATGAAGGACTAAATTTTTCAACTTTATTAAGTTTAGACAGATTAATGTTTTGTTCTTTTGTTAATTTTAACTTCTTGTCTTCTTCGTTTAACTTATATTCAGCATTATCATCAGGATCGATAATAATTTTATCGTTTTGTTTTCTTAAGAGAGTTGGCATAAAAGAAAAGAATACCTCTCCAATTGGATGATGATAGTAATCTGAAGCCCATGTGATTGTTTCAAATATTGATCCGTTAAAGCAAGAATGTTCATCGGCTATTGAGATTATTTCTTTCAAGCCTTTAAGTGACTTGGGTTTAGCTATTTTCTTTACAACTATTCCAACAATTGACTTGCTTCCAAAAGGAACTATTACCCTTTTACCTTTTGTGATTACGTCTTTTGATTTATAAGTAAAACATTGTCTTAATGGCAATCCAACAGCAATATCATAGTAAAAAATATTCATTTTTTAATTGTAATGGATTTAATTTTTGATATAGTTCTCATCCTAAATATATTTTATTATGAAAAAAGATATACATCCTGAATACCGCGAAGTTCTATTCCATGATATCAGTGTGGATGAATATTTTTTACTTCGTTCAACTCTGAAGACAGACAAAACCAAGGAATGGGAAGGAAAAGAGTACCCATACTATACTGTTGAAGTTTCTTCTGCCTCACATCCTTTTTATACTGGTAAACAAAAAATTATTGATACTGGTGGCAGAGTTCAAAAATTCGAAGAAAGATTTGGCAAGAAAAAATAAACCTAACCTATACCAGAACTCCCAAACCCTTTAGTTCCTCTTTCAGATTTTTCAAAATCCTCAACTATTTCAAAATTTGCTTGAACTATTGGCACTATTATCATTTGAGCAATACGATCACCAGAATTAATTACAAATTCCTGATCTGATCTATTCCATGCAGGAACCATTAATTCACCTTGATAATCAGAGTCTATCAATCCAACCAAATTTCCAAGCACTATCCCATGTTTGGAGCCAAGTCCTGATCTTGGTATAACCAAAGCTGCCAAACTCTTATCCTCAAGATGCATTGCAAATCCCATTGGGATCATTTCAGTTTTTCCTGGTTCCAGTATTAATTTATCTTTAATGCAAGCTCTAAGATCTAGACCTGCAGATCCTTTCGTCTCATATTTTGGGATGGGTATTTTATTTCCCATAAGAGGATTTAATATTTTTAATTTAACTTTTTTCAATTATTTAATTCCTTAGGTTTAATCAATGATTTTAAACCACATTGTTGAGAGTTTAGTGAAATCCATTCGCCATCATATGAAATTATTGCTAAATTGCATGTTGTGAATCTGTCTATCTTTGTTTCTGTCAATAATTCTATTAAATAGTGAAGCGTTGGATTATGCCCAACTATCAAAACATTTTTAAAGATCTCTTCTAGCTTTCTCAAATCATTAATAATATTTGATGTATCGCCAAAATATAATGCGTCAGTATATGTTGCTTTATCAATTTCAAAATTAAAACCATCAGCAGTTAAGTCAAAGGTTTCTTTTGCTCTAATAGCTTGTGAACAAAAAACCCTATCTAACTTTAGATCCATATCTTTAAGAAATTTACACATCTTTTTTGCATCCCTGATACCTCTATCTGCAAGAGGTCTTTCGAAATCGGTAAGATTTGAATTGTCCCATGATGATTTAGCATGCCTGAGCAGATATATTTGTTTCATATTTAATTCATTATAGTATTGATATGTCGGCTACTGTTCTATAAAATCGCGATTCTATGAGTAAAAAATGCCAAGTTACAGGAAAGATTCCTCAAACAGGAAACAACGTTTCCCACGCTAATAATAGAACTAAGAGAAAGTTTTTTCCTAATCTTCATACGCATAAATTCTGGGTTGAGTCTGAAAATAGATTTGTAAACCTTAAAGTATCTGCAAAAGGAATGCGTATTATTGACAAAAAAGGCATAAGCCAAGTTCTTAAAGAAATAAGAGCTCGTGGCGAAAAAGTTTAATTAGATCATTTATATTCAGCTTCTTGAGCTAATAATACTGCTTGTTTCTGCAAAGATCCCAATTTACTAACATTTATATCATCTTCATCAAAGTCTCCCCATGCCTGAATAGACTCATGCGGTTTAGCACTAATTAAAACTGGGAATTCTTTATTTGCTAGGGCATAAAGATTTTGAGCTGTTTCAGATGACAGATACTCTAGGAGCAAAATAGCATTTTCTTTATTCTTTGAGCTTTTAACAATACCTGCACCAGATATATTTACATGCACTCCTCTATCATCCTGATTAGCCCAAAATAAACTCAAATTATCGTACTGAGGATCATCTAATAATCTTGCTAAATAATATGTATTAACTATAGTCATTCCACACTGCCCACTTGATACAGCTTTTAGTGCGTTTGTATCATTTGAAAAAACTTCTGTCGCTAAATTCGAAATCCAACCAGATACAACTTCTTTTGTTTGATCAAAACCATATTCATCGATCATGCTTGCTATTAAAGACCTGTTATATACCTTCTTTGATGTTCTTAAACAAAGTTTTCCTTTCCACTTAGGATCAGCCAAATCCTCATAGGTAGAAAAATCATCTGATGTGAATTGATCGCTTGAGAATACAATTGTTCTTGCTCTTTTTGAAAGTCCAAACCATTTATTTTCAGGATCTTTTAAATACGAAGGTATATTTTTTTCCAATGTTTCTGATTCAACTTCGGAGAAAATATCTCTATCAGCTGCTTGCCATAATACGCCTGCATCTACTGTCATGAAAATGTCTGCCATTGAGTCATTTCCTTCGATATCTATTCTTTCCATAAGCTCTTGAGCATTTCCTGACAACAAATTTACCTTAATGCCAGTATCTTCAAAGAATTCTTCGATGATAGGTTCTAAAAGTTGTGGTTGTCTGGACGTATATATTGTGAGTTCTTCTATTTCATTTTCATTAGCACATGAAATAAGTAAAAGCACAGAAAGTAATATCGAAATTTTCTTCATTTTATACCTCATTTGATTTGAGTTACTTTTTGGTGTGCCTGTCTAATTATATCTTATTCTTTCCAGCGGCATGATTAATAAAAAACTTTTTTAAAAACTCTGTTTTATTGACTCCAGACAATCCGAGATTTCTTAAAAGCTTCACATACAAATTTTTTGAGCCAAATAAATTTACAAAAAAATCCATAGACTTAAGCATAAGGAGATTCATATTTTTCCTTCGAATTTCGTACCTTTTTAATGTCAGAGTCTGATCAATGTGCATAGATTTTTCATATGAGCTAATAATTTCTTCACATAAAGCATCTGCATCTGCAAATCCTAAATTTATACCTTGTCCTGCTAGTGGATGTATAGAATGAGCTGCATCTCCAACCAGAACCACATTTCCCGAAATATAGTTCTCAAAATGATGGCTGAAAAGCTCAAAGGAAAGAATTGCTGAATCAATTCTTATTAATGTTGAGAGTTTTTGTTCAAAATAAGCAATATTGTCATTAACATAATCTTCAATGCTGGTATCAAGAAGGTTGTTATTCTCAACAGACCACACAATAGTATGAGTAGATTTTTTATCGTTTTGGGGTAAAGGCATAATTGCAAATATACCTTTCTCAGAGAATATTTGATGAGCTAAATAAGCATCTTTTGTTTCGCAGCTTGCAGTAAATGTAATCGCTGTTTGATTATAGCTAGATTTTTTTTCATTTAATTCTGCAATCTTAGCAACATTTGAATTTCTCCCGTCGCAACCTGCAACAAATTTTGTTTTGATAGTGTCTTTACTTGAAAGTTTTATTTCTGAATAATTTTTTTCGTTATCTTGAATGATGTCTTCAATTTGATTTTCAAAAAAAGTTTGATGCTCATCTTGATCTTGAAGCTTTTGTTGAAGGTCATTAAAAAAAACTACGTATGAAAGATTCTCCTCATTTATTTCTTTTGATGAGAAATGAATACTTCCAGAACCATCGCCATCAAATACACTTATTTCTTTTATTGGTGCAAAGGGAATTTTTATGCCTATATCATCAAGTAGTTTTTTCGAAAAAGAATTTAGTGTTAATGTCCTGATATTTTCTCTTGATAATTTTTGATTTTTTGATTTCTCAACTATTACTGATTCGATATTATTTTTTTTAAGCCTTGACGAAATATAATTTCCAATTATCCCGCCACCTGATATTGTAACTATCGGGTTCACAGTATTAAGACATTAAAGATTCAATCTCAGCAGGATCAGATGGAACTTTTTTTGTAAGATTTTCATTTCCGTCTCTTGTTACCAAAATATCATCCTCTATTCTGACTCCTATACCCTTCCATTTATCATCCACATCCATAGCATTGCTTATATAAATACCAGGTTCGATTGTGGTGATCATTCCTGGCTTAAACTCCATAAAATTATCTCCTTCCATGTAGTCTCCAGCATCATGGACATCAAGACCTAGCCAGTGGCCAATTTTATGCATATAGAAGTCTTTATAAGCTCCTTTTTGATGTAATTCTTCAGGATCACCCTGCAGTAAACCAAGTTTTACTAAACCATTTGTTATTATCTTTTCAGAAATTTCTTGGGGCTCCATTATGTTGTTTCCAACTTTTACTTTATCAATTGCTGCATTCATTGCCTCTAGAACAATGTTATATATTTCAAGCTGTTCCTTAGAAAATTTCCCACCAATTGGATAAGTTCTTGTAATGTCAGAAGCATACATCTCATACTCGCAACCTGCATCAACTAAAAGAAGATCTTTTTTATTTAGCTTTTTATTGTTTTCTATGTAATGAAGTACGCAAGCATTTTCACCGCTAGCAACAATTGGAGTATAAGCTGTGAATCTGCCTCCTCTTTTTGAAAATTCGTGAACATACATGCTCTCAATGGCTTGTTCAGACTCTTCATCTTTTACATTTTTCATTGCTTCTATGTGAGCTTCAGCTGAAATATCGCAAGCTTTCTTAATAAGACTGATCTCATGATCATCTTTTATTAAACGGGCATTTCCAATTATTGATGAAGCATCCAAAATATTTATAGATTTACTATGCCTATCCTTATTACCTGCTTCAGTAGTCCAATCTATTACCTTTTGATCAAAACCATTTTTTTTACCAATAGGGTACAAAACTTGATCACATCCAAAAAGAATTTCTGGCAACATCTTATCAATTTCAGAATTGTCGTATGCTTTATCAAATAAATAATCTTGTACAGCCCCTTCCGGACCTGCTCTATAACCATCCCAAATTTCTTTTAATTTATCTTTTGGAGGAACAAAAATTAGTGAATTTATTCCATCATTATTGTTAACAATAACCATCAAAGAGTCAGGTTCACAAAATCCGGATAAATAATAAAAATTACTATCCTGCCTAAAAGCATAGGCTGAGTCAGCATTTCTATACTGAGTATCTGCTCCAGGAATTAATAAAACAGAATTATTTGGTAAATCTTCTGTTAGATTAACTCTTCTGCTTTTGTAAATTGCGTTATCCATGTGTGTATTTTACTTATTTAAAGTAACTTTCCAATTCATTAAAGTAGAATTAAACTATAAAAATGCCGAAAAACAATGAGTTAAGTTCAAAAGATTTAGAAAAGAAGATTGATCTTCTAATAAAAAGGTTTGAAGAACAAAAAGGAATTATCGATTCATATGTCAAAAGAGAAAGAAGTTGGAAAAAAGACAAAGTACTTCACAGAAAAGAAATATCTCGTCTTGAAAAAGACTTGAAGAAGGCTACAAATGAGTAAAGTTGAAACTGTATCTCTAAGAATATTTGGAAGAGACTTAACAATAGCATGCCCACCTAAAGAAAAAAATAATTTAATTAAAGCAGCTGCGTTACTGAATGAAGAACTGGATAATATTAGTGATAAAAATAATGCACTTATAATTGCAGGATTAACCCTGTCTAATAAGCTTCTAACTAGTGGCCCGAAGTCTAACGAAAAAGAGAGTGTCAATTATTCAAAACTTATTAAAAAAATAGAAAAAGTACTTCAAAAATAATCTTTAACTTAAATACTATCTAAACTATACTCTTATTACATTCTGGTTCATTAGCCAATGTGTTAATAAATTTGAACCGATACTATTAAATAGGTGATTTTCCACTGTCATTGTTGAGCATTACCATTTAGGGAAGCCTGATTTGACAAGATGTTCACCACCTGAACTTTCGGTTCAGGTATAGCACATAGCGGTGATCTGGTTTGCTAGCCTCTGCAATAACTATGGTGAAAAATAAAATAAGAAAATCACTACTTAAGCAGGGGCAACTTTTTTCTAAAGATGATATTGAAGAATTAAATTCTAAGATTCAAAGAAATGCCATAGAAGAAATTGATATTAAATCATCTAAGAATACACTCCTTTATTTTCCATATAAAAATGAAATATCTATAAATCAAATTATTGATGAGTTATTAAAGCATTCAAATAATATATACATGCCAAAAATAGTTTCTGAGAAAAAATTGAAATTTAATATGTATAACAAAGGCGAATCTCTTAAAAAAAATAAATATGGTATAGATGAAGTCCTCAATAAAAATTATATTGATCCCCAAATGTTAAATATTATGTTCATACCTTTTGTTGGCATAGATAAAAACGGTTTCAGATTAGGATATGGTGGAGGTTTTTTTGATAGAACATTAGAAAAATTAAAATCAAAGAAAAATAGACCCCTCTTTGTTGGATTAGGATATGACTATCAAATCTTGGATAAACACTTCGGTGAAAATCATGATATTAAATATGATCTAGTTATTACCGAATCACGTGTACTTTCATATAACTGAGCTATAAAATACCCGCCAAGTCATGCAAAGAATCATTAAATATATTTTATTGTTGTGGATTCCACTTATATCTAGTGAAACTATTATTATTGATGGAAATCTAGATGAAAAAGAATGGAATAGTGCTTTTGTCATAAATGATTATTATGAAGTCGTTCCTTTCACACTAAATCCAGCGGAAGTAAAAACAACTGCAAAAATTTTTTCGAATGAAGACGGAATATATGTAGGTTTTATTAATTATCAAGAAAATTCCTCGATGATTTCAAATAAATCATTACGCGATGCTTGGGATGTTAATGCTGAACAAAATGGCGTGGCAATTGATTTTGATAGCGATGGTGCTAAGGCTTATATGTTTATGATCAGTCTCGCAAATGTTCAAAGAGACGGGGTAAGGCAATTAGGAAGCTTTCCTGAGTTTGATTGGGATGGAGACTGGGAAGCAAAAACAAAAAAACATGATGGATATTGGATCTCAGAGTTTTTAATACCGTGGGATATAGTTTTAATGAAACCTGAGGAAGATATTAAAAGAAAAATTAATGTTACAACCTACAGGTATCTTGCAAATGAAAAGGTCTGGTTAAATGATACAAAAACAAGTGGATTTAGAACGAATTTTCTCTCTAATTTAAGAACAATAGAAATAAATAGTTTTTCAAAAAGAAAAATAAATTTTTTTCCTTTTATTGCTTATACATCTAACTCCGTTACAAGCTTAAATGATAATAAACTTGGAGCAGAAGTATTTTTAAATACCGGTACTGGTAAACAAATTAATCTTACAATTAATCCAGACTTTGGACAGGCAGAGAGTGACGAAGTTATTGTTAATTTTTCTGCTCAAGAAACTTTCTATTCTGAAAAGCGAGCTTTTTTTAATGAAAATCAATCTTTGTTTGATTTAAATCATTATGATAGATACAGAATTATTAATACGAGAAGAATTGGAGCAAAAAGCAGCTATTTATGTTCCTCATCATTAAACGAAAATGACTGTATTGATTCTAGAAAAAATTACACCGATATTGACTACGCACTCAGATATACTCAAAAAAATGAAAATTTAGATTTTGGAGTATTTGTTGCAAAAGAGTCTGATGAAAGATATACGAATGGCAAAGATTTTTATGCAATAAGATCGAAAAAGAAAATCAATAAAAGAACTGTTGGTTACTTTTTAACACATGTTGAAAATAATTTTCTAAATGAAAGTGCTACAGTTAATGTCATAGATTTTGCGAATGTTAAATCAAACAAGCTGACTATATACAACGATTTGATTTCATCTGAAAGAGAAGGTGAAACAGGATTCGGTTATAGATCTCAGTTTAATTACAAACCAACGCCATCATCAAGAAGATCTGGGAGTCTTCTCTATTTTGACGACAGCTTACTACTAAATGATTTTGGTTATCTTAAGAAAAATGATTGGTTTCATATTGGTATAGGTTCTGACATTACATTGATAGATTTTAAAAAACTTAAGAGAGTGAAGGAGCTTGAGTTAGGAATAGATTTTAACTATGACTCAGACACATCTGGGAATTCAAATCCAGTTACAATTGGTCAAAAAAATGAGTTCACATTGCTTAATGCATCTAAATTTCAATTCACTTGGGATTTAAAAACTTCTGGGAAAGATACGACCATTACAAGAAAAAATATTAATTTTCCCTATGTAAAAAATAAGGGTAGTTTCAGCTTTAATTTAGATTATGAGTCTCCTAGTTTTGGGATCTGGGAATATGATTGGAGAGTAGGTTATGAGGATGCTGATAAATATGAATCATTTGATTCAAATGGGTATAAAAGAAGATATGCAAAGATAGGAGGATCTTTCTATCCAGTAGATTTCTTTAAAGTAGGATTCTCAGCAAGAATAAGGAATGAAAAAGAGTGGTTAAATTGGATAGAAAATAACGATCTTGCTATTTATGATCTCTCTCAAAAAACAATCTCTATTAACATGAATTGGTATAGGGGTATAAAACACGAAATAAGGCTGAAAAGTCAGTTTGTTGCGTTAGAAGCAAAAAATCCTAGAAGCTTAACTGTTAACGAGAGCGGCTATCTTTTAAATAATAATAAAGAAATAAATCCTTTTTCTGAGGGAATTACATCATTTCAAATAAGGTATAAATATGAGATAGCTCCTTTATCCTATATATATTTGGTTTATACAAAAGGCGGAAGTATGTTTGAAGATAATACGTCCAGAGAAACTTCTGAAATTTTTAAAGATCCTTGGAATAATCCTGATAATGAGATATTTTCAATTAAGTTTAGACTGAAATACTAAATTTACTTTAAAAAATCTAAATAAGCCTTGTTGTTGCTCTCCTCTTTAAAGGCTGTTCCACATTTGTCTAAATGTTTTAAAAGTGCTGACTTATTTTTATGTGTATCCTCAATTCCTATGAGGATGTTTCCATAAGCAGATCCAATATTCCTATAATGAAACAATGAGATATTCCATTTATTTCCGAAATTTTCTAGGAACTCTAACAATGCTCCTGGCTTTTCAGGAAATTCACCATTAAAAATTCTTTCATTCTTTTCAGATATGTCTGATTGACCTCCTCTACCACCAACCATATGCCTTAAGTGATCATTTGAAATTTCATTGGAGGTATAGTCGCTAAACTTATATTTAAGTTTTTTAAGTTTTGTTTTTAGTTTTTCAAAACTATCTTCTGATTGAGTTCTTATTCCAACCAAAATATATGCGTCGTTATTGTCCGACTTTCTATAATTAAATTCCGTAACAGGTAATTTTCCAATGGCCTTTGCAAGCTTCAAGAAGCTTCCTGGTTCCTCAGGAATCTTTATGCTGAGAATTTTTTCTCGATTTTCACCAATTTCAGATCTTTCAACAATAAATCCAAGTTTTTGAAAGTTAACATTTGCACCTGAGCTTACTGCAAGTAAATTTTTATTTTTCATTCTTCTTGAGTAACTTTTTAGTCCTGCTAAGGCGACAGCACCTGATGGCTCTGATAAAACTCTGGTATCTTCAAAAATATCCTTTACTGCAGCGCAGACCTCATCGATGTTAACTGTCATTACCTCATCTACGCACTCTTTTATGACATCTAGATTATTCTTACCAACTTGAGATACAGCAACTCCGTCAGCGAATAATCCAACCTTTTTAAGATAGACCCTCTTATTCTGTATTAATGCTTCTGTAAGGCATGCAGAATCATTAACTTCAACACCGATTATTTTAATTTTCTTTTTATTCTGTCTTATCCATGCAGATATACCGGCTAAAAGTCCTCCCCCTCCGACTGGAACGAAAACAGCATCATAATCAATCTCGTCCTCAAGTATTTCCCTGCCTACGGTACCCTGTCCTGCGATAGTAAAAGGATCATCAAAGGGGTGAACAAAAGTATATTTATGTTTCTTATTTATTTTGTCAGCGTGTGAAAGAGCATCCCCTAAATTTTCACCATGCAATATTATTTTTGCTCCTAGTCTTTTAACTGCATTTAATTTATTTTCTGGTGCCGTAACTGGCATTACAATTACGCATTTAATCTTGAGCTTTTTGCAAGCCAATGCAACGCCTTGTGCATGATTCCCTGCAGATGCTGCAATTATCCCGCGCGATTTTTTTTCATCAGATAAGTTGTAAATTTTGTTAAAAGCTCCCCTATTTTTAAAAGAAAAAATAGGCTGCAAGTCTTCTCTTTTTAAATATATTTCATTGCCCTCTTTCATCGACAGGTTTGCGGCATAGGTTGTAGGTGAATTAATTGAAACATCATAGACTGAAGCATCATTAATCATCTTAAGGTACTTTTTAGAGTTCCTATAATTTCCTGTTTTTTTAATTTTAAGTCTCAATTTAAATCACGTTTTGAAATTTTCTTGTATTATAACTGTATGAGCGCCGCAAAGATAAGTGTTGCTAAAAAAGCAATTGATTATATCGAAAAAAAACTTTCAAAAGAAACTATTTTAGGTATTGGAACTGGCTCGACAGTAAACTTCTTCATTGAAGAATTAGATCCATATAAAAATCTTTTTCGAGGAGCTGTATCAAGCTCGGATGCTTCTTCGGAAATTCTCAAGAAGAAAAATATCGAAGTTTTTAGTTTAAATGATGTTAATCAAATTGATTTTTATATTGATGGTGCAGATGAAGTATCGCCAAGTAATTTCCTAATTAAAGGTGGTGGCGGAGCTCATACTAGAGAGAAGATAGTAGCAGCAGCTTCACAAGAGTTTGTATGTATTGTTGATAAAACTAAATTGGTTGAAAGGCTTGGTGCCTTCCCTCTTCCGATTGAAGTTATACCAGAAGCAAGAAGTTCTGTAGCAAGAAAAATCGTTGCGCTTGGTGGTAAGCCAATCTATAGAGATGGTTTTATCACTGATCAAGGAAATCAAATTATTGATGTGAAGGAAATGGATATCAGTGAACCTGAAGCTTTAGAAATACTATTAAATAATATGCCGGGTGTTGTTGATAACGGGATTTTTGCTTTTAACAAGCCAAATGTCGTCCTAGTATCTGATTAAAAATTATAGAAGTTCTTCTATTTTAGATATTAGCTCTGGAGAATCAGGTTTTACCCTTGATCCAAATGTAGAAATGACCTTACCTTCTCTTGAGACTAGATATTTATTAAAGTTCCAAGAAGGCGAAACTCCACTTTGTGCTATTAATTTTTTATATAGAGGATTTGCTTTAGTTCCTCTAACTTTTGAAGTTGCGAACATAGGAAAGTCTACTCCATATTCAGTAGAACAAAATTCAGCAACGTCACCTTCATCAGAATATTCCTGCATAAAATCTCTTGAAGGTACTCCGAGAACAACAAATCCGTTATCTTTATAATCTTCATAAAGTTTTTGAAGAGAAGAATATTGATATGTGTAGCCACATCTACTAGCAACGTTTACAACTAGGACAACTTGATCGGTATATTGGCAAAGATTAACTTTTTCACTTGAATCCAAAACTCTCATTTCAGTATTAAGTAAATCCGAGCAGGCCTCTGTATAAAAGGACACAAGCAATAGTAAAAGAGGTGCAATCTTTTTCATTAGTATATTTTAACCTATGTTATTGGAGTTATTGCAGAAAGAGAAGAAATGAAAATAGTAACTAAAAATATAATTTCTATGTTATCTCTATATTTGTTCATAAACTTCAACCTTTTAAAAGAGATGGAGGGACTGAGCCCTCCATGATTCCAGAGTGTCAGCAAAATATAATAGGGGAGAGGAGTGCTGACATGTATTATTATAACTATTTATAATTAATTATCAATATTATTTATAAAATATATTATGTTTTTTTTATGTATAATGATTTTTTAGAATTTTTAGGAGAAATATCTTGAAAGGTACAGTTATATATGAAGTAAAAGATGGTGTTGCCCTACTCACTGTGGATAACCCCCCTGTTAATCCTCTAAGCGATGGTGTTAGAACAGGCTTGCATGATTCGCTCATTAAAGCAGAAGATGACGATTCTGTTGTAGGTGTTGTTTTAACAGGAAATGGTAGAGCTTTTATAGCTGGAGCTGATATATCTGAATTTGGCGGAAACGTTGAGGGTGTAAGCCTAAATGAGGTATTTCAAAAACTAGAACATTGCAGTAAGCCGGTTGTCGCTGCCATAAATGGTATAGCTCTCGGTGGAGGCCTTGAAACAGCTTTATGTTGTAATTACAGAATTGCTGATAAAAATGCCTTTGTTGGACTTCCAGAGGTTAATTTAGGCCTTTTACCTGGTGGAGGGGGTACTCAAAGACTTCCAAGGCTAGCTGGCCCTTCTGAAGCACTAAAAATGATGCTTACTGGTACGCATGTACCTGCAAAGAAAGCGCTGGATATGGGAATAATTGATGGTATTTCCGAAGATGTTGTAGCTGAATCAATAGAATTTGTTAAAGAAAAAGCTAACAGTTCTGAAAATCATCCAAAAGTAAGAGATCTAAACTCAAAAATGATAGAGGCTCGTGGTGATGATAAAGTCCTTCTTGAAGCACAAGCAATGGCATCAAAGGGGAGAAAAGGTCAATTTGCACCCGGACAAATTATAAAGTGCGTTGAAGCAGCAATTAATATTGATGATTTTGATGAGGGGCTAAAGAAAGAAGGAGAATACTTTCTTGAATGTTTGATGCATCCTCAAAGAGAAGCAATGATTCATATCTTCTTTGGTGAGAGAGCAGCTTCCAAAATTTCTGATGTTCCAAAAGACACTAAAGTTATGGATATCAAAAAAGCTGGCATTATTGGATCCGGAACAATGGGCGGTGGAATTGCTATGTGCTTTGCAAATGCTGGCATACCAGTTCATATAATCGATCAGGATGAAGAAAATCTTAAAAGAGGTGTGTCTGTAATTGAAAAAAATTATGATTTTATGGTTAATAAAGGTCGTCTCTCGCCTGAACAAAAGGATGCGGTATTTGGTTTAGTTTCATCTAGTTTAGATTACAAAGATGTTGCTGACTGCGATATTGTAATTGAAGCAGTTTATGAAAATCTAGAACTAAAACACGAGATTTTTAAGTCATTAGATGAACATGTTAAAGATGGAGCTATTCTAGCTAGTAATACTTCTGGTTTAGACATAGACTCTATAGCATCAGTAACTAAACGGCCTGAATTAGTAGTAGGTACTCACTTTTTTAGTCCAGCTAATATAATGAGGCTACTTGAAGTTGTTCGTGGAGAACAAACTTCAGATGAAACATTAGCAACTATTATGGCAGTTGGTAAGAAACTAAAAAAGGCAGCAGTTGTATCATTAAATGCGCCTGGCTTTATTGGAAACAGAATGCTATTTGGTTATACCGCTCAAGCAAACATGTTGCTTCTTGAGGGAGCATTGCCTCATCAGATAGATCAAGCGCTGGAATCATTTGGTCTAAATATGGGTCCATTTAGAATGATGGATCTTGTTGGATTAGATCTTGGTTGGAGAGCTAGGAAGTTGGGTGGCAAAGAATCCCCTCTTCATGCAAAAATTGGAGATGAATTGTGTGAGCAAGATAGATATGGTCAAAAAAGCGGAGCTGGTTACTATAATTATTCAGAAGGCTCTCGCGCACCAAATCCCGCTCCAGAAAACGAAGCTACCTATGAAAAAATTTCAGCAGAAAATGGATTCACTAGAAGAGATATTTCTGATGAAGAGATTGTTGATAGATGCATATTAGCTCTTATTAACGAAGGTGCGGATATTTTATCTGAAGGTGTCGCTCAAAGAGCAGCAGACATAGATGTCGTTTATATAAATGGCTATGGATTTCCAATTTGGCGCGGCGGTCCTATGCACCATGCAAATGCAATGGGTCTTGATACTGTAATTGAAAAACTTGAAAAGTATAGAGAAATTACAGGTAATGATGTCTATAAGCCTAGTGAGATGTTAGTTAAACTTGCACAGGAAGGTGGAAAACTTGGCGAAGCTCCACAAAAAGAGGATAGAAAAGAGAAACTAGGTTTTGAGATGTCCTCTGTTGCAAATAACTTTTAACGTTAACGATAAATATCCTATGTAACAAGGCTTTTATGCCCTAATATAGACTTTTGTCCCTTCTTTGACTATCTCAAAGAGTTCTATAACATCGTTGTTGAACATTCTAATGCATCCATGTGAGGCTTTTTGACCGATTAAGCCCTCTTCATGTGTGCCATGTATATAGATATATCTATTGTAAGAATCTACTCCAGGGCCTCTATTTATGCCCTCCTCAAGCCCATCTAGCCAAAGAATTCTGGATGTGACAAAGTCATCATCGGTATTATCTGGATCTTTTTGAATTTTCGCCTTCTTTTGTGTATTAACTCTTGCAGTAAATATTGTATTTATTGGAGCATTATGGCCTATTTTCTCTTTTATTTCATGATAACCCAGGGGTGTTTTATATGAGTTTTCTATCTGACCTTCACCGAATTTTGAAGTAGAAACAGGGAAACTTTGAATTAGATTATTATCATTCATCAAATAAAGTCTTTGCTCAGATATATCTACTATAATTGAACTACTTAGGGCATCCTTGCTTGATAAATCTACAGATGCAAAAATGAAATAAAATAAATAAGCTAAGATTTTAAAACTTTTTTCCATAGAATCTTTAAAAAAGGTATTAAGACAATTATAAACGATAAAGATATAAAAAATAGATACCCTATTTTGGAGTAGAAAGTTCTTTTTGAGATAAATTTGACATTACTTTCAAGTATTCCAGATTTGCCCTTTTCAATTAAAGAGACAATAGTCCCATTATTGGAAATAATTGCAGATATTCCGTCATTTGTAGATCTAATAGTATATCTATTATTTTCTATAGCTCTGACCCTAGCTATACTTAAGTGATGATATGGACCAATGGAATTGCCAAACCACGTATCATTTGAAACGTTAACCATTAAAAGTGAACTTATGTTCATTTTTCTAACAGTGTTCGGGAATGCAACATCAAAACAAATTGGTGTTGAAATCTTAATGTTATTCAATACCCTAATATTGTCTTGATTTCTGTTACCTTGAGAGACATTAGACATAGGTAAGTCAAAAAAACCAATAATTCCTCTTAAGCCTTCTATGAATGGGATATACTCGCCAAAAGGAACTAAATGTATCTTTTTATATGATTCATCATATTTTGGACTGTATATTGAATTATATAATTCAGATTCTTCGTATTTCCATGATCCAAGAATAATTTTCTCAGATAATCCAGTACCTTTTAAAAACTCCGCAAACCTTTTGCTTTTTTGAGCATATGGTAATTCGGCTTCGGGTAATACTATCAGCTGACTTTCATCAGAGGTCTGATTTAAAAGCTCATAAAGATTGTTTTCTATTTTTAGGAAATAATTATCTTCATATTTTAAGAATGGATTTGATGCAGGCTGAATAATTGATACTTGTAAATCATTTGGAATGTCTTCTTTAGGATTGTATGGAAATAACGAAATAAGAATAATAATTATTGATAAATAAGATATTTTTTTGCCGAAGAAGACAACAATGAAAGAGCATACAAAATAAATTAAAAAAGAAGCTGAAGTTACGCCAAAAAATGGATAAATGTTTTGTGTAATTGTGTTTAGAAATATGTTGCCTGGTATAAGCCAAGGAACTCCGTTTAATAAAAAATATCTGCTAAATTCACTGATAATAAATATCGAAGAAATAAAAATAACTTTAAAAAAATTACTACTTACTTTAGAAGCTTTTAAACTATGTTTAAGTATCAAAAGGGGAGCTGTAAATACTAAAGTCAGTATGATTGTAAGCAATATGTAAATCATAGAAGATATTGCTATTGTTGTTTCTCCATAATAGTAAACACTTACTATTATCCATGACATACCAAAGCCCCAATGACCCAATCCCCAGCAGAAAACTTTCCAAAAGATTGCGCTATCATTTGATATTAGTAATCGAATAAGATATCCATATGATATAAAAATTAAGAATTTAATTGAAAAGGGTGCAAAGGCAAGGATTCCAATTGAACCAAATAAAGTTGGGACAACAAAATTTATTATTTTCATCAAGTTATAGAAACAATAAACTTCTTAATTCTTCTATTGTCGGTATCAGAAACTTTGATTGAAATGTTTTCTAATTGAATTTTATCTCCAACTTTTGGCAATACACCAAATTCTGAAATAAATAGGCCACCCAAAGTTTCTGCATCAATAGATAGCGGATCTAATTCAAGTTCAAAGAAACTAATAAACTCTTCTATTTCAATTTTTGCATCTACGTTATATTTATTCGTTGAAACTTCTATGATTTCCTGCTCATCAATGTCATGCTCATCTTCTATCTCACCAACTAATTCTTCCAATATGTCTTCAATTGTTATAAGCCCGCATATTTCTCCATATTCATCAATGACTACAGCCAAATGAGATCTGTCTTGTTTAAATTCTTCAAGCAATGAATCTGCTTTTTTTGATTCAGGCACAATATTGGGATCTCGTAACATTTCATTTATGTCAAAATCAGAAGATCCTTTGAACAATTTGGGTAGAATGTCCTTAGCTAATAAGATTCCTGCAACATCATTCCTCTCTTCACCTAAAACAGGGTATCTTGAGTGGCCAGATTCTATAATCCTTCTTATTATTTCATCAGTATCGTCTTTAACTTGTATTGTTACCATATCAACTTTTGGAATCATGATTTCTTTAACAGTTATATCTCCCAAACGAATTGCTTTACTTGCAATTGATTCTGCTTCCTTATCAATAATTTTTTGATCAACAGCATCTTTTAAGAAATCTGTTACTTCAGAGACACTTTGAGTCTTTATGAAAAAAGGATTTCTAAAGTATTTCTTTAGTTTTTCTATGATGCCCGACGGAGGCTTATTTTCTTCTTGATTAAGTTTTTCGTTCATTAATATGGATTATTGATGTTAATTTTTTTTAGTAATTGTATTTCTTTATTTTCCATTAATTCGGCCATTTCATCATTTTCATGATCAAACCCTAATATATGATATACGCCATGAATTAACATGTGAATTAAATGATCATCAAATTTTTTACCTTGTTCATTAGATTCTTCTTCAACATACTCATAACTTATTGCTATATCTCCTAAATCTCCTGTAATTGATTTTGAAATATCTTCGTTTGCAAATGATAGAACGTTTGTAGGTAAATCCTTATCTCTATATCTGTTATTTAGATGTTGCATTTCATTGTTATCTAAGATTTTTAAATTAACTGAACAATTAGACAATTTCTCTTCCTTACAAATTAATGAGAAGACTTCATTGAGTTTTGTTTCAAGTTTAGTTGAAATCGAAAAATTTTTTGATGACGAAATATGAATGCTCACCTACAAACCTAACTTATCCTCGAAATATTTATATGCATCAATAATTTTTTTAACTAAAGGGTGTCTTATCACGTCTGATGATGAAAAATTAGTGAAGCCAATACCATCAGTGTCTTTTAGAATCTCTATTGCATCTGACAATCCAGACTTAATATTTTTTGGTAAATCTATTTGAGTTAGATCACCATTAATTACAAGATAAGAGCCGAAGCCCATTCTAGTTAATACCATCTTCATTTGTTCTTTAGTTGTATTTTGACTTTCATCAACGATGATAAAAGAATTATTTAGAGTTCTTCCCCTCATATATGCTAAAGGAGCTATTTCAACGATACCTCTTTCAAGAAGCTTTTCAGTTTTTTCAACTCCAAGCATTTCATATAAAGCATCGTAAAGAGGGCGTAAGTATGGATCAACCTTTTGTGAAAGATCTCCAGGAAGAAAACCAAGTTTTTCACCAGCTTCTACTGCAGGTCTTATAAGAATAATTCTCTCAACTTTTTCATTCAAAAGATAATCAACTGCTGTGGCAACAGCTAAGTATGTTTTACCTGTTCCTGCAGGACCAATACCAAAATTTATTTCGTTATTTAAAATATTTTCAATATATTTTTTTTGATTTTTTCCCCTTGGCATTACACTTTTTTTAGGAGTTTTAATCTTAATAACATTACTCATGCTTTTGTCTGACTCCTGAATACACAAATTAAGTGTTTCACTGTTAATCTCAATTCCTTGACCTGCCGCTTCATATAACTTTTTCAAGGCATCAGCAGACAAATCTACATCTTTCTTATTTCCTTGAATTTTAAGATTATTACCGTTTTGAAAAATTTTTACGTTAAAAGTTTTTTCTACGAATTTTAGATTTTCGTTAAGTTCGCCAACAAATCTAACCATAACGTTTGCGTCGGAAGGTTGAAGTTCTAAGCTAGTTAAAGACGAATCAGTTGACATTAATTTTGTAAATTACCTCTTAAACAATTAGGTAGTGCCTCATTAATCTGAATATTAATCAATTGTCCAACTAAATCAATATCATTTGAAGGGAAATTAACTATTCGATTGCATATTGTTCTTCCTTGAAGTTGTCCTGGATCTCTTTTTGACTGTCCGTAAACTAAGCAATTTTGTAATGTGCCAACTTTCTTTCTACTAAATCCAAACGAGAGTTGATTTAGTCTGTCTTGGAGAATATTTAATCTTTCTTTTTTTTCTTCTTGAGTAACATTATCTTCCATGTCTGACGCAGTTGTGTTCGGTCTTGGACTATATATAAAACTAAATGACTCATCGAACCTTACCTCATTAATAACATCCATTGTTCCTCTAAAATCATCATTGGTTTCACCAGGGAAACCAATAATAAAATCTGAAGAAAAGCTCATGTCTGGTCGGACATTACGAATTCGCTCAACCAGATTAAGATATTTTTCAACGTTATACCTTCTCCTCATTAGTTTTAATATTCTGTCTGAGCCGCTTTGGACTGGAAGATGAACATGACTTACTAGTTCTGGTACCTTGTCATAGATCTCTACAAGATCGTCTTTAAATTCATGTGGATGACTTGTTGTATATCTAATTCTTTCAATATTTTCTATTTTTGCAGTTAACTCTATAAGTTTAGCTAAAGAAGACTTTTCGCCTTTATAGGTTCCTTTAAAATTATTTACGTTTTGACCCAATAAGTGGATCTCTCTTGTGCCTTTTTCTGCAAGAGCAGATATCTCATTCAAGATGTCTTCAATTGTTCTTGATACTTCATGACCTCTTGTCTTGGGTACAACACAAAACGAACAATACTTATTACAACCTTCGATGATGGATACAAATGCAGAAGGTTCTCCTGTTCCGTGAACAGGAATATGATTGAATTTTTCTAATTTTGGAAATGAGATATCAACCTGATTAATATTTGTATTATTTTTGTTTTCATATAATTCAGGTAATTTATGAAGAGTCTGAGGTCCAAAGACTATATCTACCGCAGGTGCTCTTTTTATAATATTTTCACCCTCTTGTGATGCAACACATCCTCCAATTGCTATTTTTAAATCAGGATTTTTGTCTTTAATTTTTCGCCATCTGCCAATCTGGTGAAATACTTTTTCTTGAGCTTTTTCTCTAATAGAACAAGTATTAAGTATTAGAAGATCCGCTTCATCTTCACTTTCAGCTAATTCAAAATTTTCTTTCTCTTCTAAAAGATCAAACATTTTGGCAGAATCATATTCATTCATCTGACAGCCGTGAGTTTTAATAAATAATTTTTTTGTCATATTTAATTAACTTTCTATAGCTTTAATTATCAAATATTATTCCCATATAATTAAGTATTATGAAAACAAAAAATGTTTACAAGATAATTTTCATTCAACTTGGTGAAATTTATGAAGTTTTTGCTAAACAAATATACCAAAGTGATATGTACGGTTTTATCGAGGTGGAAGAGTATATCTTCAATAAAGACAAACAGCTAGTAGTTGATCCATCTTCAGAAAAGCTAAAAAATGAGTTTTCTATGGTTGAAAGGAGTTATATTCCTATTAATTCTATTATCAGGATTGATGAGGTTAATGAGACTGGTGAAGCAAAAATTAAAGAAAACAAAGGGCAAGTAAGTCCTTTTCCTCTCAATATACAGCCATCAAATAAAAAAGAGTAAATTATTCAGGCATAAATAACTTTTTATAAAATTTTAATTCTTCTACAGATTCTTTGATGTCACCAAGCGCTCTATGAGAGCCTTTTTTTTCATATATTTGAGCTTCATTCATCCACCTCACAGCCACCTCCTTAAAAGAAGAAACATCGATATGCCTATAATTGAAATATGCCTCCAGTCTAGGCATATATTTTGATAAAAAACGTCTGTCATGAGAAACAGTATTTCCACACATCGGCGAAATTTTTTCACCTACGTATTTTGATATAAAATCCAAAGTTTCTATTTCAGCGACTTGTTCAGTTATATTGCTTTTGATAACCTCATCTATAAGTCCAGATGACCCATGCTGATTTTGATTCCACTCATCCATAGAATCAAGAATTTCTTTAGATTGAGAAATAATCAAATTCGGACCCTCTGCAATGATATTAAGGTTTGAATCGGTTACAAGAGTGGCTATTTCAATAATTTTTTCTTTATCGGGATCCAAGCCAGTCATTTCTAGATCAATCCAGATCAAGTTATCTCTTGATTGTGAAGTCTTCATGTCTTTTTATAATCGCCTCTTTAGTGTATTTTGTTCCTATTATGAAAAAAGTTCAAACTGGACAGATAATAGAATTTTATTCAAATAGCTGTTTAGTTAGAACAAAATTTGGTGAATTCTCATGCTTAGCAATAAAAAACGTTGTTGTTGGTGATATTGTCGAGCTTGAGATTATCCAAGATAGCAAAAAGCTAAATGGCAAAATTCTTAGTATCAAGAAAAGAAAGACCAAGCTTTATAAATCAGAAGGCAATAAAACGAAGCTGTTTGCAGCAAATATAAGTCATGTAGGGATTATAATTGCGCCAAAACCAAAAACCTCTTCGGAATTTATAGATAAGTGGATTCTAAAGTCGAAACTTTCAAACATAGCGCCTTTTATTATTAATAATAAGATTGATATAGAATCTGATCAAAGTTATAAAATTAAACTTGATACCTATAAAAATTTAGACATCAACATTATAAGTTGCTCTGCAAAACATGATGAGAATCTAAAAGAACTTATAGATTTTTTAGCGCAAAAGTCTGTTCTTTTCGTCGGTAACTCCGGTGCAGGTAAGTCAACACTTTCTTCAAAGCTCATTGGCAAAGAGCTCAAGACAAGTTCCTTATCTAATGAGCAAGGAGTGCACACAACTTCAATATCCTCTTTATATGAATTACAAAATAATACAAAAATAATAGATTCACCAGGAATGCGAGATATTGAAATAAAAAATTATAGTAAAGATCAAATTATTAAAGGGTTTGATGAAATTCTCAAAGCGTCTATAGATTGTAAATTTACAAATTGTAACCATATTAACAACAAGGGATGCTGCGTAATTGAAAGTTTGGCTAATGGTCAAATTAGTCAAAGCAGATACAATAACTTCATTAAATTTAGAGATAATGAGTGACATAAACAAAAAAACACATTTTGGCTATCAAGAAGTTAACAAAATTGATAAGAGTAAGTATGTCGGAGAGGTTTTTACCTCAGTTGCTAAAAATTACGACATAATGAATGACGCAATGTCTTTTGGCATGCATAGATTATGGAAGAAAATCCTGGTTGAGCTAGCTGCTATTGGTGAAAAAGATACCATTTTGGATATAGCAAGTGGTACTGGGGATATTTCTAAATTGATATCAAAAGAATATCCAAAAACAAAAATTTTTATGAGTGATATTAATTATGAGATGCTAAATGAGGGCAGAAATAGAGCGATTGATGAAAGCTTTGATTCAAATTGTTCTTTTTGCCAGCTTAGTGGTGAAAATTTGCCTTTCAAAGACTCTACATTTGATCTTATAACGGTTGGTTTTGGTTTAAGAAACTTCACGGACAAAGAAAAGGGTCTATCTGAAATGAAAAGATGTTTATCAAAAAACGGTAGGCTTTTGGTTTTAGAATTTTCAAAACCAGTTAATCCTTTGTTTTCAAAATTATATGACTGGTATTCTTTTAATATTCTTCCTAAGCTTGGATCGATTCTTGCGAATGATTCTGAAAGCTACAAATATCTTGCTGAATCGATAAGAATGCATCCTGATCAAGAATCCCTAAAAAAAATGATCATAAAAAATGGTTTCAAAGAATGTAAGTTTTTCAATATTTTAAATGGGGTTGTAGCTATACACATCGCTTACAATGATTGATGTAAATAAATTGCTTATAAAACTTCTTGCCGATCTTGAGGAGTCGTCTCCTAATTTTAGAAAATCTGTAAAAGAAATTTCACCACTAGAATTTTGTATAAACATAAAAGGACATAAAAATATCTATATTAAAATTGATGATAAAAATTCTGAAATATCTTTTTTAAGAAATAATCCTCAATTTGAAATTAGAGGATCTTTAATTGAATTATTAAATACACTAGTATCCAAAAAATTAAATAAAAATCTCGTTTTTGGAAACTCAGAGCTGGCTATTGTTTTTGTAAATATCATTCTTAAATCAAATATTGATATTATTTATTTAATTGATAAATACTTTGGAAATACATCAGCTGTTTTTGCATATGGTATTTTGAAACTTTTTAAATCTGCTGATGATGATTCAGATGAGGAATATGAAAATATCCGCAGGCGACTAAGAGAAATTTCTATTAAACTTGATAGGTTAGAAGCCATTAAAGGAATATGAATCTTGTTATCGTAATATATGAATTGTTTAGAATGTTATTTTTTGGCATTCAAAAAGGAATATTCTATAAGCCCAATGGAGTAAAGCTAGCTAACTACTTAGAATCACTAGGACCAATATTTACAAAATTCGGTCAACTGTTATCTACGAGAACAGATATTCTTGATGCTGAGACTGCAAAGGATTTAGAGAATCTAACTGATAGCTGTAAGCCATTTGATGTTGAGACATTAAAGAGAATTGTCGAGTCTGAGTTAGGAGATTCTATAAATAATATTTTTGAATCATTTGATGAAAAGCCTTTAGCAGCAGCATCACTAGCACAAGTACACTCTGCAACACTAAGCAATGGTAGTCATGTTGTAGTAAAAGTCCTTAGGCCAAACATACATAAGAAAGTAAAAAGAAATCTGAGACTACTCAAATCAGCGGCAAAAATATTTTCTTATATCTATAGTGAAAGTTATAGATTAAAGCCAAATGAGGTCGTGCAAGATTATGAGTCTACTATATTAAAAGAATTGGATTTAAAACTTGAAGCCTCTAATACAAATTTAACTAGAAAAAATTTTTTAAACTCAAATGAATTATACATACCAGAGGTTTATTGGGATCTAACAACTTCAAATGTTATGGTCTTAGAAAAAATTGATGGCATTCCATGTACTGACATAGAGCAAATTGAAAAATATGGAATAGATAAAAAAATACTTGCTGAAAATGGAGTCATGATATTTCTTAATCAAGTTTTTAGAGATAACTTCTTTCATGCAGATATGCATCCAGGCAATATATTTGTTTCAAAAAAGAATGTTGAAAATCCTGGATATATTGCAGTTGATTGCGCGATAACTGGTTCATTATCAAATGAGGAAAGATATATCTTAGCTAGAATGCTGCAATCTGTTCTTAAACAAAACTATAAAACACTTGCTAATTTATTTATTAGCTCCGGTTGGGTTAACGCAGATACAAATAATATTGAACTGGAAAATACACTCAGAGCTTGTTGTGAACCCATATTTGAGAAACCATTGTCAGAAATAGAGTTTGGTAAGTTACTTTTATATCTTTTCCAAAGTACTAGGCAGTATGGTCTATCTCTTCAAACCTCATTAGTCTTGCTTCAAAAAACTTTAATCCATATTGAAGGCATGGGAAGACAAATATATCCAGAGCTTGATTTCTGGGGTATTGCGGAACCATACCTAGATAATTGGCTTAATGAGCAGTTTAGTCCATTAAAGTTGAAAGATTATATAATTGAAAACAAAGAAGATATTTTACTTAAGGCATCAGAGATTCCAGCGATAATTTTTGAAACGCTCGATGAAATTAGAAGTTTTTCTAATAATAAAAATGCTGATGCTGTAAAAGCAAATGAATTAGAAATTCAATTATCAAAACAAAAAAACATTAATAGAGTATTCGGTATTGGTATAATTGTGATTATAGCTATTATGTTGATAGTTAATTAGGAGTATTTATGGGTTTTGGCGGAATAAGCATATGGCAATTATTAATTATTTTACTTGTCGTGCTTCTTATATTTGGTAGTGGAAAACTTAAATCACTTGGTTCAGATTTAGGCTCCAGCATAAAAGGTTTTAAGAAAGCAGTAAAAGACGAAGACTCTGAAGAAAAAGAAGATTAAAATTGTTTCAAATAGGCTTTCTAGAAATTCTAATAATTCTAATATTGGGTTTGATAATAATTGGTCCCAAAAGACTCCCTGTTGTTGTAAAAACAACACTAAAATTTTATAAAAAAATAGAAAATAAATTTAATCTCTTTAAAAAGGATATTGAAGCAGATATTGGTGCTGATGAAATTAAAAAAGATGTTTTTAATGAGTTGAGAATGGAAGAATTGGATAGAAATAAAGAGCTTGATAATGACTAGAGATTCAATTTCAAATCATCTCCTAGAATTAAGATCAAGATTGTTAAAAGTAATTGTTTTATTTGCTGCATTATCAATATTAGGGATTCCATTCGCTGCCGAAATTTATAACATCATTGCTGCGCCACTTATTGCAACATTGCCCGATGGAAGCTCAATGATAGCTACTGAGGTTGCATCGCCCTTTATGGCACCTATAAAGCTTGTCATGTATGTTGCTTTGTTATTTTCAATGCCTTGGCTATTTTTTCAATTATGGATGTTTATTGCGCCTGGATTATATGAAAGCGAAAGGAGATTTACTGCGCCTCTTATGATTTCAACAATCCTTTTGTTTTTTTGCGGAGTTAGTTTTGCTTTTTTTGTTGTATGCCCAATAATATTTAAGTTTTTTGTTGGGATGGCTCCTGACTCAATACAGATAATGACAGATATCAATCAGTATCTGAGTTTTATATTTAAACTTGTTTTTGCTTTTGGTATAGCATTTGAAATACCTGTTGCAACAGTTCTTTTAGTTAATAGTGGGATAGTAACGAAATCATCTTTAATTTCAGCTAGACCATTCTTAATAATATTATTTCTTGTTATAGGTATGTTGCTTACTCCACCTGATATTTTTTCACAGTTATTCTTAGCAGTCCCAATGTGGATTTTATTTGAAATAGGTGTATTGCTATCTAGAAATAAATAATTACCTATTTAAATTTATAAGCGTTCTATAAAAAAACCATGGCAATAATATCCATGGCATTTGAGACTGCAGCATTATTGTTCTTTCATTAAATTCAAAAAGAATTGGATTAATGTATGGACCAAGCGGTGATAGGGGAGCCCAAGATAGAGCCTTTCCTTCTGCCAGTTGATCATGATACAAAAACATTTCTACTAAAATATTTTGACCAATACACCATAATAATAAGACGGCAAAAGCACTCCATTTCCATTTCATAAATATGCTTTTATCTTTTCCATGAGAGATCCACATTAACCAAATGCCGCCTAAAAGCACTGCTCCAGCATCACCCATTGAATTCATTAGCCAGTTAATATTTTTTGGTAACCATATATTAAGATTTTCAGATCTTCTTATATCAACAGGATCTCCATCTACCCATCCAAAGGTAAACCAAAGCTCCCATCCTAATGCGCAAATTACAAAAGCAATTAAATATAATGTTGGAATCCATTTAGGTAAGCTGGATTTTTTTTTAAAATATATTAAAAAAGGCAGAAATACAGCTATGTATACTACTGCAATTACTCTAGCCTCCTCAAAAGACATTTATTAGAGACCCAGTCTTTCAGTCCAATTATCATCAGATGGTCTCTTGTGGTTAACAATCAACTCTACCAATTCTTGAGGATCTTCTGAGACTAGCAGCTCTTTAAGGTTTGCTGAAGAAATGAACCCTTCTTCAACAGCTTTATCAAACCATTTGAGTAAATGATCATAATATCCTTCAGTATTTAAAATGCCTACAGGTTTATTAATTATTCCAAGCTGATTGCTTGCCATTATCTCGGCTAGCTCGTCAAGCGAGCCTACACCTCCTGGAAGAACAACAAACGCATCTGATCTAGACATGAATTCATCTTTGCGATCTAGTAATGTCTCTGTTACTACTATTTCACTAAGTCTTGGATTAGCTAACTCTAATGCATGAAGAGATTTTAAAGATATGCCAAGTACTTCAACACCATTATCAAGAGCTGTATCTGAAATTATCTTCATCAGACCAACATTTCCTCCACCAAAAACAACATTGATACCTTTCTTTGCTATTGTCTCAGAAACAATCTTTGCTGATTGCGCATATTTAGGATTGTTGCCCTCATGGGCGCCACAAAAAATTGAAATACTCTTCATATTATCTAAGCTTTAAAATTAAAAGTTACTGGTCCTTTATTTGTCAAAGATATTTCCATAAAAGCTCCAAATTTACCCTCTTTAACATCAGGAAATAATTGTTTAAATTCGCTTACAAATTCATCATACATTAATTTAGCATTTTCTGGCTTTGCGGCTTTATGAAAGCTTGGTTTGTTACCCTTGTTAGTAATAGCAGCCAGTGTGAATTGACTAACTATCAAGACTTCTTTGCCAGAATTATTTAAAGGTAATGAGGTTATTCCATTTGGGCCATCAAGCATACGAAAATTGATTAGCTTATTCGCCATATCCTTTATGTTTTGAGTCAAATCGTCTTCCTCAACACATACAAATATTAAGCATCCATCGTTTATAGAAGAGTAAATTTCACCATCAATGAATACTTCTGCATTGGAAACTCTTTGAACAGTTGCTAACAAATCTTATCTATCTTCAAGTTCTTCTTCCCATTTGCCAAGAGAGGCAAGTTTGTTCATTTCTGCTCTATGGGATAATTCATCTTGAGAAATAAAAACATTTTCTGGCTTACCGCCCCAAGCTTGCAGTGCTGCAGCTTGAAGAGCTCTTCCGTAAGAAAAACTTAATTTCCAAGTAAAGCCACCAATCTTATTCATTGCATCCAGGTGAGCTGTAGCCAAGACATCGGATTGACCTCCGGATAAGAATGCAATCCCAGGAAGTTCTGATGGAACATTCTCAATCAAGCATTCTAAAGTTCTTTTAGCAACCTCGTCTATGCTGGCTTGAACATCAGAGTCTTTGCCTGAAGTTACCATATTTGGTTTAAGAATAGTTCCCTTGATGTTTACTCCTTTTTTGTCAAGATGTGAAAACAGAGATTTTAAAGAGCGATCAGTTGCATTATAACAATCATCAATAGAGTGTTTGCCATCCATCAGTACTTCTGGCTCAACTATTGGAACCATTCCATTATCTTGAGCATATTTTGCATAGTCAGCTAGAGCATGCATGTTCGCATCGATACATTTATCAGTTGGCGTTCCATCGCCTATGTTGATAACAGCCCTCCATTTAGTAAATTTAGCTCCCATAGATGAATACTCTTTTAATCTTTCGTCTAATCCATCTAATCCAACCGTCACGGTTTCTCCAGGACAATCATCAATAGGCTGAAGACCTTTATCAACCTTTATTCCAGGAAGGGCATCTTGACTGGCAATTATATCTCTAAGTAAAGTTCCATCAGCAGCTGATTGTCTTATAGTCTCATCAAATAATATTACTCCACCAATATTGCCTTTCATTCCTTTAGACCTAAAAAGCATTTCTCTGTAATCTCTTCTATTCTCTTCGGTGGACTCAACACCAATGGAATCAAATCTTTTTCCACAGGTTGGATTACTTTCATCAGCAGCTAAAATACCTTTGCCATCTGCGACAATATAGGCTGCTATATCTTCAATATTACTTAGTGACATAAATTAACTCCCAATTTTTTTTGAATTTAGAGCTTCAATAGAAGGTAAAACTTTACCTTCCATGAATTCTAAAAAGGCTCCTCCGCCTGTAGAACAATATGATACATCATCTGATTTAATATATTTATTTATTGCCGACAAAGTTTCGCCTCCTCCAGCAAGAGAAAAAGCATTAGATTTAGCAATTTCTTTAGAAAGTTCTTTTGTACCATTTTCAAATAAAGAATTTTCAAATACGCCCATGGGTCCATTCCAAAGAATAGTCTTAGCGTTATTAATCAAAGTCTTTGTCTCCTGCTCTAGACATAAGTCTAAAATCATTTCGTCATTACCAATATCGCTGATTGAAGTTTCTTTTATATCCTCTCCTTCAAATGTTTTAGATGTTAATACTTTATTGGGTAGTATGATTTTGCCTTTATCCAAGATACTTTTTGCTATTTCTAGCATTGATTCTTCAACTAGTGAGTTTCCAATATTTAAGCCTGAAGACTTTATAAAAGTATTTGCAATACCTCCACCTACGATAATATGGTCTGCGACTTCATTTATATGCTTTATAAGCTCAAGTTTCGTAGAAACCTTTGCGCCACCAATGATAGCTAGATAAGGTCTTTCATATTTTCTAAGCGCTTGCGATAAGAAATTCTCTTCTTTCTCTAGTAATAATCCGGAACAAGCTATTGGAGCATGTATTATTGCTGCATGAGTCGATGCCTGTTTTCGGTGTGCAGTCCCAAAAGCATCAAAAACATATATATCTCCAAGAGATCCTAATTTCTTACCTAACTCTTGAGAGTTCTCTTTTTCTCCTTTAAAAAATCTTATATTTTCTAAAACTTGAATATTTGATGATGACTTAAAAATTTCACTAGATTTCAATGTATCAATAAGTTCAACATCCATGTTTATGATTTTGCTTAGTTCATTTGCAACAGGTTTAAGTGAAAACTCTTCCTCAAAATTTCCTTCAATGGGTCTACCCAAGTGACTAATTAAAAGAACTTTTGCATTATTTTTAAGTGCGTATTCAATAGTTGATAAGCATGCCTTAATTCTTGTTGAATCAAGAACATCTCCGTTTTTAATTGGTACATTCATATCAACCCTAATGACTAAGTTTTTATTATTAAGATCTAATGACGATAGATTAATCATTTAGTAATGATTTAGCTGAATTAACAACATTTTCAGTATTAAACCCAAAATGCTCAAGTAATTCACTGCCTGGAGCAGATTCTCCAAAACTCTCTATTCCAATTACTTTATCTTTTCTATTTAAAATCCTGAACCAGGAGTTGGGATGACTACACTCAACAACAAGTATAGGTTTATCAGGATCAATTATTGAACTCTGAAATTCCTCAGATTGCTGTAAAAATATATCTAA
Source organism: uncultured SAR86 cluster bacterium (assembly GCA_902631785.1). Classification (GTDB taxonomy): domain Bacteria; phylum Pseudomonadota; class Gammaproteobacteria; order Magnimaribacterales; family D2472; genus SAR86A. The sequence goes on along the minus strand of CACOZT010000001.1, from coordinate 195,882 downwards.
AGACGGCATTGATACAACATTTGCAGATATAGAGTTATTTTTTAATTCTTTTGCTGCATCTATAACCAATTGAACTTCGCTTCCTGATGCAATGAGAGTGATATCAGGATTGTCACTTTTGTCGATAAGATAACCACCCCTGTTTATTAAAGTTAATTGATCTTCAGTCCTTGATATTGCTGAGGTTCCTTGTCTGCTAAAGATTAGACATGTTGGTGTTTTTTTTGACTTAACTGCCTCATTCCAAGCTACCGCAGTTTCTACAAGATCTGCTGGCCTCCAACTGTTTAAATTTGGAGTAGATCTCAAAGTTACCATATGTTCTACAGGCTGATGTGTTGGTCCATCTTCACCTAGAGCTACTGAATCATGTGTATATACGAATATACTTGGTATACCCATTAAGGCTGATAATCTTACTGCATTTCTAGCATAGTCAGTAAATACCAAGAAAGTTGCGCCATAAGGTTTTATGCCGCCATGAAGAACCATGCCATTCATGATTGCAGACATTCCAAACTCTCTTACACCATAGTTGATATGATTACCTGAGGGATTTTCGTTTGAGAATGTAGAACTTGATGATGAAAAAGTATTATTCGATGGAGTTAAATCAGCAGATCCACCAATCAATTCTGGTAATTCTTTTACAAAAAAATCAAGGCATGCTTTTGAGCACTTTCTAGTTGCCATTGGGGAGTTATTTGCATCACATTCTGACAAGAAGGTTTTAAAACTATTCTCAAAATTATCAGGCAAGTCGCCTTTGATTCTTCTTTTAAGTTCTGCTGATTTGTCAGGATATTTTTCGTCATAAGTTTTAATCAAGTTATCCCATTCCAAATTTAATTCAGAGCCTTTTTTAGTTGAATCCCAAAAATCATATGCCTCTTGAGGAACTTTAAATGCATCGTGATCCCAATTAAGAACTTCTCTGGTTTTAATTACTTCTTCCTCACCCAAAGCTGCTCCGTGGACATCAGCAGTTCCTGACTTATTTGGTGATCCAAAACCAATAATTGTTTTACAAAAAATCATTGTTGGTTTATTTAACTCATTTTTTGCATCGACTATAGCTTTATCAATTTCTTCAATATTATGACCATCTACACTTATAGTTTGCCAGCCGTAACTATCAAACCTTTTTATAGAGTCATCTGTAAACCAATTTTCAATTTCTCCATCAATTGAAATTCCATTTTGATCGTAAAAACAAATTAGTTTTCCTAGTTTGTGAGTTCCAGCAAATGAACATGCCTCATGAGAAATTCCTTCCATAAGACAACCATCACCTAAAAAAGCATATGTATAATGATTAATAGGCTTAATATCATCTTCATTAAATTCGGCTGCCATTATTTTTTCTGATACCGCCATGCCAATGGCATTTGCAATACCTTGGCCTAATGGACCTGTGGTTGTTTCAATTCCAATATCTATATCATATTCGGGATGTCCAGGAGTTTTAGAATGTAACTTCCTAAAATCTTTTAGATCATCTATTGATATATCGTATCCAGTTAAATGAAGTAAGCTATATAAAAGCATCGAACCATGTCCATTAGAAAGGACAAATCTATCCCTATCAAACCAATGAGGATTTAATGGATTATGATTTAGGTGTTTGCCCCATAACGAAGTTGCTATGTCTGCCATCCCCATGGGCATGCCAGGATGACCAGAATTAGCTTTTTGAACAGCATCGATGGATAGAAATCTTAATGCGTTAGTAGGAACTGTATGCTGCAAATTTTTTCCCCGTTAGATAAAAAGATAATAATATTTTTGCATTAAAAAGCATAGACATAATTTAAGTTTTTCATATTTTTTGATATAAAATAAAGATATTGTGATCTCAATTCTTTTTTAGTTTTCAATCTATAAAATAATTCTTCACAGTTAAATACCAGGGAGAGAAAACATGAGTTATATATTTACTTCAGAATCTGTTTCGGCAGGACATCCAGATAAAGTCTGTGATCAGATTTCAGATGCCGTTTTGGATGCATACTTAGCAGAAGATCCAAACAGTAGAGTTGCATGCGAAACTATGATTAAAAATAATATGGTTTTCATTGCCGGTGAAATAACTTCTACAGGAAGTCCTGATTTAGAGCCTGTTGTAAGAAAAACTATAAAAGATATAGGATACGATACCGATGAGTACGGTTTTAATGGTGATACTTGTGAGTTTACAAACCTAGTTTTTGAACAATCTCCAGATATTTCTCAAGGAGTAACTGAAGGAGAGGGTGAGAATCTTGAACAAGGTGCTGGAGACCAAGGTCTTATGTTTGGATATGCATGTACAGAAACTGAATCGCTTATGCCTCTACCAATTGATTTGTCTCACAGGTTAGTTCGACAACAAGCAGAGGTTATGAAAAGTAATGGTCTTTCATGGCTAAGACCTGATGCAAAAAGTCAGGTAAGTGTTATTTATTCAGATGATGGAAAAACAATAGAGGGTCTTTCTGCAATTGTACTTTCGACTCAACATGATGAAGATGTATCGCAAGACGAAATTAAAGAAGGCGTCATGGAAAATATTATTAAACCAATAGTTCCTCAAGAGTGGATACTGGATTCAACAAATATATACATTAATCCAACTGGTAAATTTGTAATTGGTGGTCCAGTCGGTGATTGTGGTCTAACTGGTAGAAAGATAATTGTAGACACATACGGTGGAATGGCTAGGCATGGAGGTGGGGCATTTTCAGGAAAGGATCCATCAAAAGTGGACAGATCTGCGGCATATGCTTCAAGATATGTTGCTAAAAATATAGTTGCGGCTGGTTTAGCGGATTATTGCGAAATTCAAGTTTCGTATGCAATTGGAGTAGCTAAGCCTACATCTATTAATGTGAATACATTTGACAGCGAGAAAATATCAAAAGAAGCTATTGAAAAAATAGTTGAAGAAACATTTGATCTTAGACCCAAAAGTCTTATAAACATGCTTGATCTTAAAAAGCCTATTTATCTTCCAACCGCGGCTTATGGTCATTTTGGAAGAACTGATATAAATCTTTCGTGGGAAAATGTAGATAAAGCTTCAGAAATTTCACAATAAAAAAATAAGGAAATTAATATGGAAAATGATTATAAAGTAGCTGATATTAAACTTGCTGAGTTTGGAAGACGAGAAATATCTCTTGCAGAAAACGAAATGCCAGCTTTAATGGCTTTAAGAGATAAGTACAGAGACGAGCAACCTTTGGCGGGTGCCAAAATTATGGGGTGCATTCATATGACTATCCAAACTGCTGTATTAATGGAAACATTAGTTGATCTTGGAGCAGAGTTAAGATGGTCATCTTGTAATATATTCTCAACACAAGATCATGCTGCTGCGGCAATGGCTGCAATTGGAGTTCCTGTGTTTGCATGGAAAGGTGAAACTGAAGAAGAGTATGAGTGGTGTATAGAACAAACTATTTGCAAAGATGGTAAGCCTTGGGATGCTAATATGATTCTCGACGACGGTAGTGACCTTACAGCAATGGTTCATGCAAAGTTTCCTGATATGTTAGAGACTATTCATGGTGTTTCTGAAGAAACAACAACAGGCGTGCATAGACTTAAAGAGATGCTTGAAAAAGGAGAACTAAAAATCCCAGCGATTAATGTAAATGACTCTGTAACAAAAGCAAAAAATGATAACAAATATGGATGTAGACATAGTCTCAATGACGCGCTTAAAAGAGGAACAGATATGTTGCTTTCAGGCAAAAAGGGACTAGTAATTGGTTATGGTGATGTTGGTAAAGGGTCAGCAGCGAGTTTAGCTCAAGAAGGCATGATAGTAAGTGTTGTAGAGTCAGATCCAATCTGTGCAATGCAAGCATGTATGGATGGATTTGCAGTCGTTTCGTGTTACAAAAATGGTGTTGTAACAAGAGATCCTAAGGATATAAATATGGATGTTATGGGTGATACAGACTTGATTGTCACTACTACTGGTAATGTAAATGTATGTGATTCTGCAATGATAAGTACTCTAAAGAATACTGCAGTTGTTTGCAATATCGGGCATTTTGATAATGAAATAGATACTGCTTATATGAGAGAGAATTATTACTGGGATGAAATTAAACCTCAGGTTCATAGGGTATTTAGAGATACAGCGCCTGATGGAACTCCAGATTTATCTAGCAAAAATTATATAATTTTGCTTGCTGAAGGTAGATTAGTAAATCTTGGAAATGCAACAGGACATCCTAGCAGAATAATGGATGGATCTTTTGCTAACCAGGTTCTTGCTCAAATACATTTATACAAGCAAGGTTTTGCAAATGTAAATGATGCTGATAAAAAAGCCGAAATGTTAACTGTTGAAGTTTTGCCGAAAAAACTTGACGAAGAGGTTGCTAGCCTGATGGTAGAAGGTTTTGGAGGAACAGTAACTCAACTTACTAAAGAACAAGCAGATTATATTAATGTTCCACAAGAAGGGCCTTTTAAAGAGGAGACATATAAATACTAAAAACCTTTTATATCAATTTAAATAATTTAAATTCATAATACTATTTATGAATTTCAAAAAAATTTTTAGTTTAATTGTATTTTTACTTTTAACTGGATGCGGTGTAAAAGGTCCTCTAATCTTCTAAAAATCATATTTTTGGTGAATGAGGTAAATCTTGAGTCTTAATTTTGAAAAATGGCATGGTAATGGAAATGATTTCATCATTGTAAATTCTATTGAAAATGAATTAAAAATTACCAAAAATAAAATAATTAAAATATCTGACAGAAATACTGGAATAGGCTTTGATCAACTTATAAAAATTGATCTGCCAACAAAGTCTAATCAAAACTTCTATATAAGATTTTTTAATGCTGATGGATCAGAGGCTGGCATGTGCCTTAATGGCATAAGATGTGCTGCAAAATACTTATGGAACAATAGTTTTGCACCAATAGGCCCATTAAGTATTCAAACAAAAACAAAAAACATTCTTTGTGAGCCTAAAAAGAAAGGTACAGTTCAGGTTCGCGTAAGCGCACCAGAAAAACTTAATCATAAGGATTTGCATAATAAATTAAAAAATAGAGCAATTAATAATTTTTTCATATCGAATATTGGCAACAACCATCTTTGTATAGAAATGAAATCTATTAAAAAAATTAATCTAAATGAAATGTATGAAAATCTTGAAACAGTCATCAAAGACTTTGATATTAACTTATCAATATTTAAAAAGAACCAAGGCAGCATCGACATAAGAACATATGAAAATGGAGTTGGGGAAACCCTCTCATGTGGATCAGCAGCATTATGCATTGCTTCAAGCTTTCTTAAGGATAAGTCTTTAAAAATAAAATCAATGGGCGGCGAATTAGTCTTTAAAAAAAATAAAGATGTTATATTAATGACTGGTCCAGCAAGTTTTATATATAAAGGAAATATAAGTGAATAAAAAATTAAACCCTAAAGATGTTGAGCTATTTTTACTTGATAACCTAGATTTCTTCGAAAGCAGAGAGTCGCTGGTTGCAGAAATGAAATTTAAACATTCATCTAGTTCTGCCTCCTCAATTCTTGAGAGACAGATAATAAAACTAAGGGAAGAACATAAAAATCTAATAAATTTAATATCATCATTTGTCGAAACAGCATCCATCAATGAAGATCTATTTAATAAATCTAAAAATCTTACTTTAAAGATTCTTGAATCTAGTTCAAAAAAAGCGATCGTAAAAGTAGTGGAGAATACTTTTAAAAAAGATTTTAAAGTAGATAAGCCGTTACTTAAATTTTATAAGAATGAAAAGATTGATGCCCTGGAAAAAGTAACCAATCTTTCATTCCATAAAGGCGCTATACACTGTGGATCGTTTTCATCAGAAAAAATGTCAGAATTGTTTAAAGATAAGAAAGTAGAGTCTATGGTAGTGTCCGTGATAGTTATTGACAGTGAGATTGGTCTCTTAATGTTAGGTAGTTATGACAGAACAAAATATCTTGGAGATGAAGATACAACTTTTATTGAATACATAAGAGATGTTTTAGAAAAAAAATTATCAAAATAATTTATGAAGAATACTTCACCTATTCTTAATGACATAAAGGAATACCTTGTATTCGTATCACAAGTTAAAAATCTCTCAGAAAATACAACTAAATCATACGAAAGAGATCTAAAAAAACTGTTAATATTTTTAGAAAAGTTAAACATAACAAAATACTCAGACGTAAAAGAAGAAATTTGCTCAGCATGGATAGGCGATCTTTATTCGCAAAATAATAAACCAAAAAGTATTCAAAGACATTTATCTTCAGCAAAAGGATTCTTTAGATTTTTGAAAAAAAATAATCTTATAGACTCATCACCTTTTGAGTTAGTGACTGCGCCAAAATCTTCAAATACTTTGCCTGATGTTCTTTCGCCTGAAGATGTCGAACAATTATTAAATTTTAAACCGTCCAACACAATAGAGATTAGGGACATGGCAATTGTTGAACTCATGTATTCTTCGGGTTTAAGAGTTTCAGAGACTGTGAATATAAATATAAGTGATTTTGAGGAAAAGATGTCTTTTCTTCGTGTAATTGGAAAGGGCTCAAAAACAAGACTAGTGCCAATGGGTAGATTTGCTATAAAAGCAATTAATAATTGGCTTATTGAAAGAGAGAAAATTTTAAATAATACAGATGCCCTTTTTTTAAATTCAAAAGGTGCCAGACTTTCAGTAAGAAGTGTTCAACTTAGACTCAAAAAAATGGCAACTAAACAAGGTCTTCCTCCAGTTCATCCACATATGCTAAGACATAGTTTTGCGACACACATGCTTGAATCCAGTGGTGACTTGAGAACCATACAAGAGCTTCTTGGTCATAGCTCCTTGTCAACTACCCAGATATATACAAAATTAGATTATCAACATCTAGCAAAGATTTATGATAAATCTCATCCACGAGCAAAAAAGTGAATAAGAAAATAAAATTAATAACTTTTGATCTTGACGACACTTTGTGGGATAACCATCCTACTATAATCAAGGCCGAGGTAGACACAAGAAAATGGATTGAAGGACAAGTTGGCGAAGTTGAGTGGGGTGATTTGAATGATTTTTTGGAACTTAGAGAGGATTTAATAAAAGAAGATAAAAGCATTGCATGGGATATTAGCAAACTCAGAAAAGAAATTTTTCGAATAAAACTTTCCCATATAAATCCAACAGAGTTAAGGGATGAAATTGTTAATAAAGCTTTTGAGATTTTTATTTCAAAAAGACATGAAGTTACATTCTTTGATGGAGTTAAAAGGTGTATTTCAGACTTATCAGAAAAATATTCTTTAGGAATTTTAACCAACGGTAATGCAGATATTTATAAATTTGATATAGGTAAATATTTTAAATTTTCAATCAGCTCACTTGAGGCAAAAGACAGTAAGCCAAATAGATCTCACTTTGATATGGCATTAACAAAAGTTAATGGTGTTGGTTTTGATAATGTTCTTCACATTGGCGATCATCAGGTTAATGATATATTTGCGGCAAATGAGCTTGGTATAGATTGCTTATGGTTCAATAATAACAATGCTCAATGGGAGCAAAATTTTAAAAAGCCTGATGAATTCTCATCTTGGCATGATTTAACAAATATAATAAGTAATAAGTATGAAAGATAAAGATTTAGCTGAAGCACTTAAAAGTATTATTGAGAAAGAGCTCAAAATTTTTAGCGCATTGATTCCAAAAGATGCCTTTAAAAATATTGAAAATAACATACATCCAAAAGTTGAAAAAATTGTTGAGCAAAGCGGCTATGTTAAAAAAGAAAAATATGAAAATCTTAAAAGAATAATTGATAACCTTGAGAAAAGGATTTCTGACTTAGAAAAAAATTAAAGTTGGCTTAAATATGTATCAATTCTTTCAGCATTCATTACAAACGATGATTTAAGATTGTTTGATGCTGTTTTAATCTCATTCATGTTCACTGCTTCACCAACTTGAATAACACCAATCATTGCCATCATTACATGTGGATCGCATTGATAAACATAAACACCTTCAGTATTTAAAGTGACACTGATGTCAGTATTCATTTGACCAGACCATGATTCTGCACCATCAGGAAGCATTCCATCTATGCTTGCAGAATTATGAGACATGTCAGCAGCTTTAAAATGAATTGTGTCACCTACAGATACTTTCAATACAGCCGGTTCAAAGATCATTTGCCCTCCATCACCAGAATTCAACATTTTTACTGTATGTTCTGATCCCTCTGAAAGCTCAACCTTTTTTGCAGCAACTGGGGCCGCTGCAACAGACATAGACGCTTGCGCTGTGCTTCCACAATCTTGTCCTTCAAGACAAACTTTAACTGGTACGGACAATCTCTCAATAACAGCTTGTTCATATTTCTTTCCATTAAATAGAAATAAAAAGCACAACGTAATTAATAAGAATTTACTAAATTTCATATCTTTTAAGAATTAGGCCTTTGCAGTTCTACCACATGATCAACAACTTTCATTATCTTCTCATATGAGCCTCTAGATTCAATAATATATTTACCATCTACTATCATCATAGGCGTTGAGGATACTCTAAGTTGTCTTGCTTGTTTAGATGCTCTGCTTACCTGCTGTTTTACAGTAAATGAATTTAAGTATTTGATTGAAACTTCCTGAGCAACTCCGAACCTCTCCAAAAATTCTTGAATTGCTTTAGTATTTGGCAAGAAATTTCCTTCCTTATGCATTGTTACAAAAACTGCTGAATGTGTTGAGGGGTCAAGTTTCAAAGCCTCAACGGCGTAATATAACTTAGCATGTTCCTGATGAATCTTGCTCCATGTAACAGGCATTTTTGTAAATTTAATATCGTCGCCTTGGTTTGATGCCCATTTGTTAACAACTGGATCAAACTGATAACAAGCATTACATCCGTACCAGAAGGTTTCCATAACCTCAACAACACCATCTTTTTTTACAGGAAGTGGATTATCAACCATTCTATAATCTACACCGAGTCTGTACTCAGCATTGATAAATATGGATGAAGTAAAAACTAAAATTGTAAATATGTTTAATAATTTATTGCTCATTGATAAAGTCCGTGCATGTAATTTGCTAACGCGTCTATTTCATAATCAGAAAGATTAGCAGCTATTGATTGCATTACTATTGATGATTCTCCAGCATTTCTTTCTTTTGATCTATATGCTTTTAACGATGATGTTAAATAGCCAACTTGTTGGCCAGCCACAGAAGGATATCCTGCTAAACTATTGCCCTGACCATAAACAGCATGACATGAAGTGCATGCAGGAATCTGTTTTTTTATATTTCCAAATCTATACAACTGTGTGCCAAGATCTAAAAGCTCTTGATCGTTTTTGGCTTGACCAGTAGTACTATTATACTTTGAATAATACGCAGCTATGTGTTTCAAATCTTCATCATTAAGTGTTTGCAGATATGGTGTAACCGACATCATTAAAGCATTCATTCTCGCTCCATCTCTAAAATACTTTAACTGTTCGTATAAATACTTTTGGTTTTGCCCTGAGAGTTTCGGCCAATCACTACTTATGCTGTTACCATCAGCTCCATGACATGCAGCACAAGAGTCTACCAATTGAGCTCCTCTATCGGCATCTCCGGAAATAAATGTTTCTGGCATTTCAATTTTTTTAGTTTTATCATCAGCAGCACTTATACCCAAAGATAGTGCTAAAAAAATAAAATAGAGTAATGAATACTTCATTGAAAAATATAAATGTGTGTTTTACAGGAGTGTATTATAAACCTAGGTTGATATGATATAAACGATTAAATGAAAAACCTTTTTAAAAATACTGAATTTGTTTTTGGGGTAACAAAATATAAAAATCTCCCTGAAGATATTGGCTATGAAATTTTGCTAGCAGGAAGATCGAATGCAGGAAAATCTAGTGCATTAAATGCTCTTACTGATAATTCTAAATTAGCAAGAATAAGTAAGACTCCAGGAAGAACTACTGAAATTAATTTTTTTAAAGTAAATGAAAATTTGAAGCTTTTGGATTTACCTGGATATGGGTTTGCAAAATCTAGTAAGGCAAAAAAACAAGACTGGGGACCATTGATAGGACAATACTTTCAAAAACGACAAGCTCTCACCGCAGTCATTATATTTATGGATATTCGTCATCCCCTGAAAGAAAGCGACTGGGACATGATTCAGCTTTGCAGAGATTTCAAGGTTCCTTTTCTACCGGTTCTTACAAAAAGCGATAAATTATCAAATAATAAAATTACAACTACTATTAAAAATGTTAAAACTAAAATTCACGAAGTAGATGCTTTGGCTATTTCGTCTCAAAATGGAACAGGTTTTGACAAATTTTCTGCTGAAATATTAAAATTTATTCCATAATGTTAGATTATCAGAATCAAAACTGTGACCTTACTTTGCAAGAAGCTCTAGAGTGTTACTACAATTCTTTCCCTGATACTAAAGAAATATTTGAAGATAATAAGGATTCTGGAACTCTTTTAAGAGATCATGACTGTACTCATGTAATTTTTGGGCTGGATATATCTCTAGAGCAAGAGTCTATTCTTGATACCTGGGTATTATGGGGCAGTAAATGGGAACTGAAATATATATTAGGCTATCAAAAGCTCCCTCAGATAAAGCAACTATATAAAGACTTAATAAAAGAAATAGGATATTTTGGAATAATTAAAATTCTATGGAAACTTGGTGGAATTAAAAGAAAAGTGATGTTTAGAGCTTTAAAAATGAAAAAGAAATGGCCATTTAAAATGCCCGAGGAGTATCTTTCAATGAAAGTTTCAGATCTAAGAGAAATTCATGGCATCAAAGTTCTTCTTCCTGAGGAAATGAATTACATTCCATTAGAAAGAGCTAATTAATTGAAACGAATTTTTTTTCTTTTATCAATATTTATTCTTATTCCAGTTTGCTTGTATCTCGCTCTTGATAGAGAAAACATTGATATAAATGAATTTAGATTAGACTCTGGATATGAAGAAGTTAGGTTAAGTGATGGTATAACCTCTTATAAAGACATTGGAGATAAAAATAACAAAGTTATTGTTTTGGTTCATGGTGCCACTTTTGGATCACTGGCATATGAGGAATATGTAAATGTCTTTATTAAAAATAATTATAGAGTAATAACCTATGATCAATATGGTAGAGGTTATTCAGATAGAATAAATAGTAACGTAAGCATTGAGCTTATGGAAAGACAACTTAAAGAGCTGATTGAGCATTGTAAAGTTGAAGATGTAATATTATATGGTGTCTCTTTTGGTGCTGCAGTTGTAGCTAAATATTCTGCAAATAATCCAGAAAACATTAGTTTCATTGGTTACCAAGTTCCACTTATTAATTCTGCAAATATACCACTGCTATCAATAGTAAAGATTCCTTTATATGGTGACTTATTAATAAGAGGATTTTTAGTTCCTAGTGTCTTAAAAAGAATAGAGGAATATGAAGATTTAATGAGTAAAAAACTACTAGATCATTACATTGGACAATTTAATGTGAAAGGAACTGAAAAATTTTTTAAAAAATTCTTTTTAGGCAATGCCACAGGAAATAGGCTTGAAGATCATAGTATTATCGGAAATAAATCTATACCAAGTTATTTTGCATATGCAGAAGATGATACTGAAATAGATTCTAAGCTTGTTGAAGAAACAATTAAAAAATATCAAAGTCCAATAGTTAGGAAATATTCTGGTGGTCATTTTTTTGCATCTGGTATAGAAAGAGAGGTTGCTCAGGAATTCATTGATAGTATTAAGTGATATATCAGGTTAATGAGCTTCATTCCAGTTATGGCCAATAGCAGCTTCAGCTATTAGAGGAATATTTAATTTAACAGTTTTCTCCATAGTGTCTTTCATTTTTTGCATGACCATATCAGCATTATCTTTTGGACACTCAAAAACTAATTCATCGTGAACCTGCATAATCATTTTTACTTCTTGCATTTCATTTAGTAAAAGCTGATCGATGTCGAGCATAGCCTTCTTAATAATATCTGCTGCTGATCCTTGAAGTGGAGCGTTGATGGCAGCCCTTTCCGCTGCTTGTCTTCTTAAACCATTTGCTGCGTTGATTTCATTTAAATAAAGTCGTCTACCCATAATCGTTTCAACAAACTTATCTTCCTTTGCTTTTGCTTTTATATTTTCCATATAATCCCTAACACCTGTATATCTTGCAAAATATGTATCTAAATATTCTTGTGCTTCGCCTCTTGGAATTCCAAGTTGTCTTGTTAATCCAAAAGCAGACATTCCATACATTAACCCAAAATTAATCGCTTTAGCGCTTCTTCTTTGATCTTGAGAAACATCTTCAATTGAAACTCCAAAGACCTCAGCCGCTGTTGAAGAGTGAACGTCAATATCATTATTAAATGCATTAGTTAAATTTTTATCATCTGAAAGGTGAGCCATTATCCTAAGTTCAATTTGAGAGTAATCTGCTGATATTAATATATTGCCTTTCTCAGGAACAAAAGCCTCTCTAATTCTTCTGCCTTCAGCAGTTTTTATAGGTATATTTTGTAAATTTGGTTCAGTAGATGACAGCCTGCCAGTTGAAGTTACGGCTTGTTGATATGATGTATGAATTCTTTTTGTCTTAGGGTTTTCAATATTTATTAAACTATCTGTATAAGTAGACTTTAATTTTGCAAGCGTCCTATATTGCAAAATAATTTTTGGCAATTCATATTCTTCAGATAACCTTTGAAGTGTGTCCTCATTTGTCGACGGTTGACCTTTTGGTGTTTTTTTCAGTACAGGTAATCCTAATTTTTCATATAGTATTTCTAAAAGTTGTTTTGGAGAATCTAAATTAAATTCTTCACCAGCAATCTTAAAGGCTGCAGAAGATAATTCATCAATCTTTTCACTCAACTCCTTAGAATGGTTGGCTAATTTTTTCTTATCAATTTTTGCACCATTTTGCTCAACTCTTGATAAAACATGAACGAGCGGATATTCAAGATCCTCGAGTAACTTTTTCTGAATGGGCTTTTCTTTTAGCAATGGAGATAACACGTTATATAGTCTTAGAGTGATATCTGCATCCTCCGCAGCATAATCAGTGGCTACATCTAATTTAACTTGGGCAAAACTTATTTGTTTTGAGGCAGTTCCAGTTACATCGGTGTATTTTGTAGTTGTATAGTTTAGATAATAATCAGCGAGTCTATCCATACCATGTCTTGTGGCTGTACTATTTAATACATATGACATTAACATTGTGTCTGCCAAAAACTTTGTTATGTTAATGCCATGTCTTGATAATATTGGGATATCAAATTTTAGATTCTGCCCAACAATCTTATTTTGATTTTCTTCTATGACAGGGCCTAGGACCTTAATAACTTCATCCATGGATAGTTGTTCTGGACAGCCCTCATAGTCATGTCCAATTGGAATATAACAACCTTCGTTTTCTTCTATTGAGAGAGATATTCCTAACATGTTGGCAGAAACAGTTTGGACAGAATCTGTTTCAGTATCTATTGCAAAAGCTTTTGACTTCTTTATTTTGTTAACCCAAGAGTTCAGATCCTTCTTGTTAAGAACTGTTTCATATTTTCCATTTTTTTTAGGAGCCTGATCATCTTTATCTTTATTGATTGGCGCAAATTCTAACTCGTTAAAAATTTTGTCTAACTCTTTTTGGTTTGGATTTAGTGTTAAAAGATCTTCAAACTTTACCCCTAAATCAACGTCTTCTTTTAGAGAAACTAGCTCAACATTTCTATCAAGTTCACTTAAGCTATTTCTTAAATTATCTCCAACAACACCTTTTATCGAGTCAGCATTTTTTATAACTCCATCCAAATCGCTATATTCGTTAAGCCATTTTGCAGCAGTTTTTTGACCTACTTTTGGAACGCCTGGGATGTTGTCTGATGAATCTCCAACAAGAGCAAGCATATCTCTTATTTGATTGGGTTTTACACCAAACTTTTCAAACACTTTTTTTTCATCAAATATTTCATGTTTCATAGTATTCATCAAGGTCGTATCAGGATCCTCAACTAACTGCATTAAATCTTTATCTAACGATGAGACAACACATTTATACTTAGCATCTTTTGCCATTCTGGCTATTGTTGCTATTACATCATCAGCTTCAACTCCTTCGATTTCCACTAGAGGAAATCCTATAGCTTTACAAATTGACTTAACCGGATCCAGTTGCAAGCGGAGCTCATCGGGCATAGGAGGTCTATTAGCTTTATATTCTGAATAAATATCATTTCTGAAAGTTTTTCCCTTTGCATCAAATACAACAATGATAGGTGATCCCTCGCTGTCTTTTTTTAAATTCATCAGCATGTTTGTTACGCCTTTTACCGCGCCAGTTGGCTGACCGCTAGAAGTGCTTAATGGAGGCATTGCGTGGAAGGCTCTATATAAATATGAGGATCCATCTATGACAAAAATTCTATTTTTCATGTTTAGCTTTTATATAATGTATTATGACTCTTGTTTTTCTATAATGGAAAAAATTAAAGAAAAATGTACAAAAAAATATCATTAATTACTAAAAACGTTTTCCAAAACTATTTTGAACTTGCTGTTATGTTTTCAGCTTTAGTAATAATTCTTGCAGCAATTTTAATGGATCAATTTATGTATTTGCAGGCTTGTGCATTATGTATACTCACCAGGTATGTTTTCGGTTTGGTTGCAATTGCAGGCCTGCTAGGATATCTAATAAAAAAACAGTTTATAAGTGCCCTCTTAATTTCTACTTCATCCTTAATGGGGATGTATGTAACTTCAAGACAAATATATATCCAAAGCATGTCAATAGACGAGTTGGCTAATCTATCAGGTTGTGGAATGCCTTTTCATGCTCAAGTCGATTATTTTGGTTTAACTGAAGCTATCACCAGAACGCTTGCTGGCGGTCCAAGCTGTGCTGAGGATGGTTGGAGATTCGTCTTTAATTTTGCAGAATATGGTTTTATATTTTTTGCAATTTACTTAATTGCTACAATTTTTAAATACAGAGGATTAATTAAATTAACATAAATTGTAGCAAAACTACATAATTTGTACTCTTAAAACATTGATTTTAAAGTTAATTTTACAATCATTGACTTCCGTAAGCTAAAAATATTTAATTCACTACATAACAATTCTAAATATTGCTAACGAATAAAATATTATAGGTACATAATTATCACCTCTAAATATATAATTATTCCCCCCAAGTACCTATAATATTTGTTAGTAACATGAACAGCCAATCCAATACCACAGAAGCGTTAGATCTGACCACTGAACAGCTCATACAAGAAGCCGTAAAAAACAATGAAGGTGTTATTGCTTCCAATGGTGCTTTTTCAACATCCACTGGAAAAAGAACAGGAAGGAGTCCAAATGATAGGTTTATAGTAGAAGAAGCAGGCACAAAGAATCATATTGATTGGGGTGAAATAAATAAGCCTTTTGATGAAAATAAGTTTGATACATTATGGAATAAAGTCGAGGCATATTTAGCTGAAAAAAATAGATATATTTCTAACGTTCATGTTGGATCACATGATGAACATTATTTACCAGTAAAAGTTACTACAGAAACAGCGTGGCATTCTTTGTTTGCAAGACTTATATTTGTATGCTCTGAAAATTACAATCCAGCCAATAAACAAGAATGGCAAATATTAAGCGCTTCAAATTTTGTATGTATTCCTGAAGAAGATGGTACAAATTCTGAAAGCTGTGTGATTATAAACTTTGCAAAAAGGAAAGTTATTCTTGCTGGCATGAAGTATGCAGGTGAAATGAAAAAATCAATGTTTTCTGTGCAGAACTTTCTTCTCCCAGAAAAAGGCGTTTTACCAATGCATTGTTCTGCTAATGTTAATTCTAATGGAAATGTAGCCCTGTTTTTTGGTCTATCAGGTACAGGTAAAACAACGCTTTCAGCTGATCCAAATTGCTCACTAATAGGAGATGACGAACACGGATGGAGTAAAGGCTCTGTTTTTAATTTTGAAGGTGGGTGCTATGCCAAAACAATTAACTTAACAGAGAAAAATGAGCCTGTGATTTATAAAGCTATTAAACATGGTAGTGTTATAGAAAATGTTTATTTAAATGAAGACAGTACTCCAGATTACAGTAATACTAGCCTTTCAGAAAATGGTAGATGCTGTTATCCAAGATCTCACATTGATGATGCCGTTGAAGAAAATGCAGCTGGAGAACCCAAGACGGTTATTTTTTTAACTTGCGATCTCACAGGTCTTATTCCTCCCGTTTCAGTTTTGACAAAAGAAGCGGCTGCATATCATTTTTTGAGCGGTTACACAGCAAAAGTTGGATCAACTGAAATTGGATCAGGCTCTGATATTGAGTCAACTTTTTCAACATGCTTTGGAGCTCCATTTTTTCCAAGACCTGCTAATGAATATGCAGATCTTTTAATGCAACGTATAGAGGGATTTAATTCTAAGGTTTTCTTGGTTAATACCGGTTGGACAGGAGGGCCTTATGGAGTAGGTTCCAGATTTGAGATACCCACTACAAGAAGGATAGTTAACGCCATACAAGATGGCGAACTTGATAACGTTGAAACCATAACTATTCCAGGATTAAACTTATCAGTACCGATTTCAGTTGATGGTGTGGATAGTAAATTACTTAATCCAATCAATACCTGGAAGGATAAAGAAGAATATGAAAAATATCTTTTAGAGTTAATAGGTAAATTTCAGAAAAATTTCAATAAATTTAATGCAAAACCTGAAATAGTAAGAGCTGGTCCAGGGTTTAATGACTAATGCGCTACTAAAAAGTAGATTAGTTAATTTAAAAGATTCTGGCTTCTTTGAAAATTTAGAAATTGAACGAGGAATTGAAAAAGAATTTTTTAGGGTAGACGAAAATGGCTTCATCTCTAAAAAATCTCATCCAGAATCTTTAGGCTCTGCCCTAACAAATAAATTAATAACAACTGATTTTGCAGAAGCTCAGGTTGAGCTTGTCACTCCTGTGTTTAAAGAAATTGATGAACTTTATGATTATCTTCTCTCATTGCATATATTTGTCGCACAAAACATTGATGAAAATGAGATGTTGTGGCCATTTTCAATGCCGCCGCAAATTAAGGATGAATCAGATATAAATTTAGGTTTTTATCATCAAAGTAATATTGGCCTTCTCAAACATGTATACAGAAAAGGGCTCAAAGTTAGATATGGACCAACTATGCAATGTGTTTCTGGAATGCACTATAACTTTTCAATCAAAAAAGATTCTCTTAGTATTTTAACGAAATCAAGTATCCAAAAGGACATTGATGAAGCTTATCTGGGCTTAATAAGAAACTTCAAACGACTGTTTTGGTTTGTGCTTCTTGAGTTTGGTCAAACAAACGTGGTTGATAGCTCTTTCATAAACAATAGAGAACATAAGCTTGAAAAACTTAATTCAAATGACATGTATCTTGAGAATGCTACGTCATTAAGAATGAGTGATATTGGATATCAGAGCAAGGCACAGAAAGGTCTCAACATAAAATATAATTCTTTGTCTGGCTTCCTTCAAAAGATAAGGGATGCAATTACTATTCCATATAAAGAATTTGAAGACCTTGGACTATTGGATTCAGACAATGAGTACCAACAAATCTCAAATGGAATAATTCAAATAGAAAATGAATATTATGATTCTATACGACCTAAGAGATCCTCTACAGATAATACTAGGCCTTACGATCTTTTAAAAAGATATGGGATTGAATATCTTGAGGTAAGAGGTATTGATCTATTTCCAGATGATATAACAGGAATATCAGTTCATCATATGAGGTTTTTAGATATTGTTCTTATTCATTGTTTAATAAATGAAAGTCCTAAAATAACTGACGATGAAAAAGAAAAGATTGATTCAAATGACATAAAAGTTATTTACGAGGGAAGAAATAAAAAGAGCAATATTTATTTTAATAATCAAATAATTAATATTGAGGAAGCAAGAAATAATATTTTTGATGAGCTAAAGCTTATTGCATCTTTTTTAAATAACAGTGAATCATTTGAAGAATCTATTGAACATGTTATTTATTCAGTCAAAGGAAAATTACCAAGCAGTAGTTTTCATTCTGACGGCATTAATAAATCTAAAGAAAATATCGAAATATTACGATCTAGTGATTCATCAAATTTAGTTGGTATAAAAAAAGAAGCAGAGTTATCATTAGATGAATTGAGAAAAATTCCGAAAAATTCTAGTGAAGAAATGAATGAATTTGTTAAAAACTACAATTTAGAGTTATAGGAGTAAATTATGAAAGCTTTACAATGTGTTGAGCTGGGCATGCCAGATAAATTACAAATTAATGAAGTACCCGATCCTGAAATCCTTCCGGGTCATGTACTAGTTAACAATAAGGCTGGAAGTGTAAACTTTCCTGATGTTTTAATGATTCAAGGATTATATCAATTTCAGCCAGAGTTGCCTTTTATACCTGGTGGTGAATCGTCAGGCGTTGTAGAAGCAATCGCTGATGACGTGAAAAACTTAAAAGTAGGAGATAGAGTTTTTGCAATGACTGGTATTGGTGCATTTGCTGAAAAAATTGTTGTTCCTGAGACAGCTGCCGTAAAGATACCAGACTCTATGAGTTTTGAGACTGCTGCTGCATTACCAATGACATATGGAACATCATTATATGCTCTCAAACAAAGAGCTAATTTAAAGGAAGGAGAAACCTTACTAGTTCTTGGAGCAGCTGGTGGTGTTGGTCTTGCAACGGTTGAGCTTGGAAAAGCCATGGGTGCAAAAGTAATAGCTGCTGCATCGACTGAAGAAAAAATAAATCTTTGCAAAGAACATGGAGCCGACGAAGCTTTCATTTATCCTTCAGGAAAACTTGATAGAGATCAACAAAAAGAACTCTCGTCTAAAATAAAAGAGTTAACGGGAGGTGTTGGTGCTAACGTCGTCTATGATCCAATTGGTGATACATATTCTGAACCCTGCATAAGAGCAACAGCATGGGATGGGAGATACTTGGTTATTGGCTTTGCAGCTGGTGAAATACCAAAAATACCTATTAATCTTGCTCTTCTGAAAGGCATGAAAATAGTTGGTGTTTTTTGGGGAGCATGGGTTGGCATGTTTCCTGACGAAAACAAGAAAAATTTTGAAGAGCTTTTTGATCTTCATTCAAATGGTAAGATTAATCCAGAAGTTTCTGATTCATTTGTTTTGGATGACGGAGCGCTTGCTATCGCGCACCTCAAAGACAGGAAAGCAAAAGGAAAAGTAATTATAAAAATATAATATGAAAAAAAATAAATTTTATATCAAAGTTTTAAGCCTGTTTATCTTTGGGCTTGCATACAACTCAAATCTGTTTTCTCATAATCTAGAAGAAGCTGTTGAAAGCATTGATCGAGATCCAAAAAATGTATCAAGAGATATCTATAGAAATCCATATGAAACATTGAGTTTTTTTGAAATCAAATCAAATATGAAAATTATTGAACTATCTCCTGGTGGAGGCTGGTATACAGAAATTCTTGCGAATTTTGTTCATGAGCCAGGTATTCTTATTGCAGCTCACTATGATCCTAATTCTGAAAGAGAGTATTTTAAAAAAATGAGAGCTAATTTTGAATCGAAAATAAATGAAAACTCTATGTATGACAATGTAAAAATTGTAAATTTAAATTCGGAACTAGCTGAAGCTCATTCGGTTGACGCTGTCTTAACTTTCAGGAATTTGCATAATTGGATAGGCTCACAAGCAGACGAAATATTTGCCAATTCATATAAAGCACTTAAAAAAGGTGGAATATTGGGAGTTGTTGAACATAGAGCTAATCCCGGAACAGCTTTAGAAATTATGAAAAAAAGTGGCTATGTTACTGAAGAGTATGCTATCAAAACTGCTGAGAAGCATGGCTTTATTCTAGTTTCAAAGTCTGAAATTAATGCAAACCCACTAGATACAAAAGATCATCCTAGAGGTGTTTGGACTTTGCCTCCTTCCATGCGATTAAAAGACCAAGATAAGGATAAGTATTTAAAAATTGGTGAAAGTGACAGAATGACTCTTTTATTTAAAAAGCTCTAGTTACTTCTGGGTTACTGACTGATAAGTCAAAGACAATCTTGATAAATCAAAAGGAGGTCTAAATACTCCAGCAAATTCCCCGTTTGGGTTTAACAGTATTATGTTATTGACATGATTGTCTAAGTGAGAATGATCAGATGCTTTGCCATTTGGCATAACATTATTTACAGATAACTGTGTTGCAAGATTAATCAACATCGGCCTAACGTTTGATACGCCAATAAATGACTCATCAAATCCTTTAGCATACTTGTTAATCTGCTCCGGCGTATCTCTTTCAGGATCGATAGAAACCAAAACAAATTGTTTATCATCAAGAGGATAATTTTTTTCTCTTAAAACTTTTACAAGCTTTGATATTTGATACATAGAGGTTGGACACTCATCAGGGCATCTAGTAAATCCAAAATACATCAAAGTCCATTTTCCTATTAAGTCATCTTTATTAAACTCGACGTTATTTTCTGATAAAAAAGTGAAGTCAGATATTTGTTTAGGTGTTTCAAAAAGGAAAAGACCATTGATTAAGAGTTCATTTTCGCTCAACACCCTTGGTGAGGTTAGTTTATTCACGAAAAGAACTAATACTGTAAGTATAAAAACTAAAATTATTAATATATTTTTTTTAATCGTCATTAACTTAGAATTATAAAATGGTCTACTAGCAAGGCTAAGAAAATTAAGAAAATGTAATAAATTGAAAATTGGAATGTATTCATTGCATCTTCATCATTTTTGCTGAAATATAAATTAACTGAGTAATATAAAAATAGTGAGCTTAATATCAAAGCAGAGACTAAATATATTATTCCTGACATAAGAACAACATA
This sequence comes from uncultured SAR86 cluster bacterium, assembly GCA_902631785.1. Classification (GTDB taxonomy): domain Bacteria; phylum Pseudomonadota; class Gammaproteobacteria; order Magnimaribacterales; family D2472; genus SAR86A. The sequence goes on along the minus strand of CACOZT010000001.1, from coordinate 174,937 downwards.
TGGCAGCAATGAAACTATGAACAATATAATTGTATATAAGACAATTTGAAGCTTAGTAAATATAACTCCGTGTGTCACAGGCAGCATTGGAATCGACTCCTTTGCGTATTCTTCTTTTCTATAAATTGCTAAAGCCCAAAAATGTGGAGGAGTCCATACGAATATAATTAAAACTAATAGCAAAGCATAAGGGTCAACGGTGTTTGTAATAGACGACCATCCCAGAAGCGGAGGAGCTGCCCCAGCTAAGCCGCCAATAACTATATTTTGTGGAGTTGCTCTTTTTAAATAAACTGTATAAATAAAAGCATAGCCGATTAAAGATGCGATTGTTAAAACCATTGTTAACGTATTTACATATATATACAAAATAGTTGCGCCTAGTCCTCCTATAACTAGTGCAAACATTGATGCATGCATCGGAGATAACTCACCTTGTGGTATTGGCCTTTGATCAGTTCTTGTCATAGATGCGTCTGACTCGCGATCAATTACCTGATTGATAGCAGCAGCAGATGCTGCACAAAACGCTATACCAATTAAAGACACAATCAAATAGCTATAAGAACTTACAGAATTTTCTGCTAGCAACATGCCCACTAAAGCACATATCAACATCATATAAACTACATTTGGTTTACAAAGTTGATAGTAGCTTTTCAGAAGGGTCATTTCTTCCAGGCTAGGTAATTTACAGTAAAAGTTGCTAGGAGAAGGCAGGCAGCAAATAAATTATGAGCTATTGCTACGTAAAGCGGTAAGACATAAACAACATTGGTTATTCCAAGTGCTATTTGAGTTAAGAGAAGAATGCCAAGAGTTGAAGCAAGTGGTGCTGCTTCAGAGAACCATAACCTTGACATAAGAATAAGGAATATTATCGTAACCAGTATTGCAGAGACTCTGTGTGAATAATGAATGGCAACTCTTGCTGGATTGTCTAATAAGCCATACAAATAATTTGGCCCAACTTCTTGGTTTAAGTTAAACCCGCTCTTAAAGTCCATTTCAGGAAGATAAGTTCCTTGGCAAGTCGGAAAATCTGCACATGCTAAAGAAGCATAATTAGTACTTGTCCAAACTCCAAGAAATATCTGAAAAATTAATGCTAAAAATGCTATTCCTGCGATTGTCTTAAGATTAGAGATATTAATTTGATTTAATATCTCAAAATTTCTAGATTTGAGATAAATATAGAAGAACAAAGTAAGCGTAGTAAATCCCCCAAATAAATGCAGTGTTACTATTATTGGCAAAAGTTTTAAACTTACTGTTAAGTATCCAAAAACACCCTGACAGCAAATAAAAAATAATAAAAATGAAGACCAGCCCTGAATAGATCTATCATCTGATCTTCTAAAAGATAAATAAACTAGAAAGATAGCTAAAAGTCCCAATGCTGCAGCAAAATATCTATGAACAACTTCAGGAATTGCTTTATTGATATCATATGGAAATAATGGATATCTGCTCTCAGCTATAGCAATATCTGCCTCATTTATCGGAAAAACTACAAAACCATAACATCCTGGCCAATCTGGACAACCAAGACCAGCATCAACAAGACGAGTCCATGCTCCTAGTGCAATCACAACAAAAGCAAAACAAATACCAAATAGAGATAAATTTTTAATTTGATTCATTAAATTAACACCTTCAGGTCTTTTAAAATTAATTTAGGATCAGTATCTGGCAAGAAATACATCACAGCCCTTCCATATGGATCAATTACAAATATTGGATTTTCAATATTAAAATCAAGTGATGAATTTCTTTGTAATACGTTCAACAATACTCCGTTTTTGTCCTCAACTATTTCAATTCGTGGATATTGTAATTTAATATCATTTAAATCAGTTTCAAGTAATTTGTTTGAATAAAATATTACCCTTTTTAGCTTATTTATGTCCCTGTTAAGAGCAACATTTAGCTGCCTTGAAAGATATATAGACTCCTGGCTTTTATCTATGTTAGTTACGTACACAGATAATATCCATTTACCGTCATCAAAATTAATAAGTTTTTGTTCGCCTTCTCCACTATTGAAATCATTTAAATCAAAATAGCTTTTAAAAAATACGCCATTGTTTTTGGTTCCATCAGGGGAATTCCCCATCAAGAAATATAAAGTAGAGAAAGTTACAACCAAAATTGGTGTGAGTAACAAAATTGCTAGAAAAATTTTACTTTTCATTTTTTTTATATCCATACCAAATATACATGCCACATAAAACTAAGAACATTAAAAACCATTGAGCAGAGTAACCGTAGTGTTTTACTGGTGTCATGTTTGTCGGATTAATTTTAATGTATTCTAAACTATATCTGCTTATTGGATCTGCTAAAAGAATTAAGGGATATATTTCATCGCTGTACTCTTCTGAAATTACATCAATATTTTTTGTTTGTGATATTTTTGGCCATCCATCTGAAACCAATTCATCCGAGAGAACCAAACCAAGCTCAGGAGACTCTAATATCCCAGATACTTTTTCTTTAACATCTTTGATATTAACATCTGGCAAATCCATCATATCTCTGTTTCTTTTTATCCAGCCTCTGTCAACAAGAATTATCTCATCCGTTTGGCTCAGCCTTAGAGGTGTAAGAACCTTATATCCTGCAATGCCTCTATTTATAACGTTATCAATTAATATTTGATTAGCTCCTTGCCATGTGCCCTCTACGTAAACCCTATCCCATTTTTTTGAATCATTATTAATTTCTTTGGGATCTTCAAGTGTATTTTTTTCATATTCTTCAAGTAAAGCTGTTTTAGCTTGTCCTCTTTCAATCTGCCACAAACCTAAAGAGAAAAAAAGAATTGCAAAAAAAACAAAAAAAATTGTAATTTTTACTCCTGGTTTAAATTTGTTCTTTTTCATATCTATAAAAGTATATATGCTTTAAAATTTTAATATGATCACAACACTAATTTATATCGTAATTCCTCTATTGCTTCTTTCACTTGCTGGCGGTCTTTTTTTTCTACTAGTAGATAAAGGTGAGACAGGAAGAAAAAGAACAGTTTATTTACTTGGCCTAAGAGTTTTCTTTGCTACAGTTCTGATCATCTTAATTGCAATTGGTTTATATACAGGCGAGCTAGGTAATAATGTCCCTTGGGAAGATTCCTAGTTAAAGTATATAAACAAATATAAAAAGCATTAGCCATACAACGTCTACAAAATGCCAGTACCAAGACGCAGCCTCAAAACCAAAATGATCATGTTGTTCAAAATGTCCAGCAAAAACTGATCTGGCAAGCATAATGGCTAACATGAAGCCACCCATCATTACATGAAAGCCATGGAAACCAGTAAGCATAAAGAATGTTGAACCATAAATTCCAGAATTTAGTTTAAGTCCATAGTGGGCATAAGCTTCATAATATTCAAGAGCTTGTAATCCAACAAAAATTAAAGCTAAAAATACTGTTATACCTAAGTAAACATTAAATTTTCTTCTGTTTCCTTTTTTTAAACCAAGGTGTGCTAAATGAACAGTCCAAGATGAACTTAAGAGTACTATTGTATTCCACAAGGGTAACCACTGAAGAGCTTTGCTCCATCCAGGCCATGCCATACTCTTTTTTGCTAAGTCGAATTCATTACCTTGATCAGGTGTTGTCATGACTGGCCATGATGACTCAAAAGCTGGCCATAGTTCAATAGCTGTTATTGCGGCTCCCTTCGATCCTTCGCCAGCCAACCATGGAACTGCTAATGCTCTTACGTAAAATAATGCGCCAAAGAAAGCAGCAAAGAACATAACTTCAGAGAAAATAAACCAAGCCATCCCATATACATATGATTGTTTTAATTGGTTGGAATCTAAACCGGCAAGGTGTTCTTTAATAACCTGTCTGAACCAAAAAAACATTGTTAGAAATAAGCATGCAAATCCAAAATATAGTATGTATACAGAATTGCTAGTTGGATCGTCTAAATTGTTAATTGTGCTGGATGCGCCCATGACCAAAAGAAACAAAGAAAGTGCCATAAAAATTGGAAACCTGCTTTGATCTGGAACGTAATAGCTTCCCCCACTCATATTTTTACTTTACTCCATTGCCATTTGGTTATGTGCTATAGCCTCTTCATCATAATCAGTAATATCAAAAATTGTATACGATAAGATTATGTTTTTTATATTTGAAGGTAGCTCATTTGAAACTAATAATTTAACTGGAAGAAGCGCCTCTTCGCCTGGCAGCAGCTCTTGTTGCTCAAAACAAAAGCACTCTAATTTTTTTAAGTGAGCAGCTGCATTTGAAGGTGCAACACTTGGTACTGCTTGAGCTGTCATTTTTTTATTTGTTGTATTCTTTACATAAAAAGTTGCAGCATGATACTTGCCTGTTTCAATTTTCATTACCTGTTCAGATGGTTTAAATGTCCATGGCATATTTTCATTGTTTGTTGATATGAATTGAATTGCTATAGTTCTTCCATCGTCAGTAACAAGCTCTTCAGAATATTCGGACTGAAAAACTTTTCCGTTAATTCCGGTGACCTCACAAAAAACATCATATAGAGGCACTAGCGCAAAGCCGAAAGCAAACATCAATGGCACAGCAACAACTAATTTAATTAATGTTTTTTTCGCTTCTTTTTTCATTAATCAACCTTTGGTGGAGTTGAAAATGTATGATAAGGAGCAGGTGAAGCAACTGTCCACTCAAGTCCTTTTGCCCCTTCCCAAACTTGATCAGTAGCTTTTTTGCCACCCATTACAGTCTTAATAACAATAAATAAGAACAGTAATTGAGAGAACCCAAATAAAAATGCTCCAACGCTAGAGACCATATTCCAGTCTGCAAATATAAGAGCATAATCAGGATACCTCCTTGGCATCCCTGCTAGACCAATAAAGTGTTGTGGAAAGAATGTAACATTCACACCTACAAAAGATAACCAGAAATGTAACTTTCCAAGTCTTTCGTCATACATGTTTCCAGACCATTTTGGGATCCAATAATATACAGCAGCCATGATAGAAAATATTGCACCTGGCACTAATACATAATGAAAGTGAGCAACAACAAAATATGTATCATGATATTGGAAGTCAGCGGGCACGATTGCAAGCATTAACCCAGATAATCCTCCAATTGTAAATAACACGACAAATGCAACTGCGAAAAGCATAGGCGTCTCAAATGTTAATGATCCTCTAAACATAGTTGCAACCCAATTAAATACCTTTACTCCGGTTGGAACAGCAATCAGCATAGTTGCCCACATAAAAAATATTTCAGCTGCCAAAGGAAGGCCAACAGTAAACATATGATGAGCCCAAACAACAAAAGAAAGTATGGCAATAGATAGCATTGCCCATACCATTGAAGAGTAACCAAATAGTTGTTTCCTTGAGAAAGTCTCAATGATATGAGACACAATCCCGAAGGCCGGTAAAATCATGATGTAAACTTCTGGATGACCAAAAAACCAAAATATATGTTGAAAAAGAACTGGATCACCGCCACCTGCAGCGTTAAAGAAACTTGTTCCAAAATGAATATCCATTAACATCATTGTTACTGCTCCAGCTAATACGGGCATAACTGCAATCAACAAATATGCTGTGATTAACCATGACCAAACAAATAGTGGCATTTTCATTAAAGAAACGCCTGGGGCTCTCATATTCATTATTGTTACAACAACATTAATTGCTCCCATGATAGAAGAGGCGCCCATTATGTGAACAGAAAAGATAAAGAACGTGACACTAGGTGGTGCATACGTAGTTGAAAGTGGTGCATAAAAAGTCCACCCAAAATTCGGCGCTCCGCCTTCCATAAAAAGTGAAGATAAAAGAATAAAGAACGCAAAAGGCAATATCCAAAAACTTAAATTATTCATTCTTGGTAAAGCCATATCAGGTGCCCCTATCATCATAGGAACTAACCAATTTGCCAAGCCAACAAATGCTGGCATAACACCACCGAAAATCATTATCAATCCATGGAGGGTTATCATCTGATTGTAAAATTCTGGTTCAACGATCTGCATTCCAGGCTGGAATAGCTCAGCTCTTATTACCATTGCCATCGCTCCGCCAATTAGGAACATAGCAAAACTAAACCATAGATATAGTGTTCCAATATCTTTATGGTTAGTCGTATATAGCCATCTAGTTATCCCTTTAGCTGGGCCATGATCATGATCGTCATGATGATTTTCTATTACTGCACTCATAATATTTTCCTATATTAAATCTTTGGTTTTTTATAATCTACAATATCTTTAGGTATAACGATCTCTCCGTCTCCTTTTTCTGCATTACCCCATGATTGTCTTGTATATGTAATAACTGCTGCAAGCTCAACTTCTGAGAGATAACTGAATGAGTTCATGGCTGCTCCTTGAACCCCTTCCATAAGTATCTCAATGTTTCTATCCTTATTGTTCATAACAACATCGCTTCCTGCGAGTGCAGGAAATATTCCTGATATGCCCTGACCAGATGTTTGGTGACACGCTACACAATTTACTTCATAAATGCTCTGACCTCTTTCAACTAATTCTGCTGCTGTCCACTCTTTAGTTGTTAATTCGGCCATCTTGATTGCTTCTTGCTTCTTGTTGTATACCCATTCATCATATTCTGGTTGTTCAACGACCTTTACTACAATAGGCATAAAGCCGTGATTTTTTCCGCATAATTCAGTGCATTTGCCTCTATAAATACCAGGCTCATCGACTACAGTCCAAGCTGTATTTACAAATCCAGGAATTGCGTCTTGTTTTATTGCAAATGCAGGCAACCACCATGAATGAATTACATCATTTGCTGTTATTAAAAATCTAACTTTTTTACCTGCAGGGATAACCACCATCTCATCAACTTCTTGCAAGTAATTTTCACCCTTTGGAACAAGGTTATATATTTCATCTAAATCAGTAGATAAATTCGAGAAGAAGCTTACATCATCTTCCAAGTATCTGTATTGCCACTTCCATTGATATCCGGTTACTTGGATATTTATGTCTCCAGCCTCATCATCATAAATTTTCACTAATGTTTTTGAAGCTGGAACGGCCATTGCGATTAAAATTAAAAACGGAATGATAGTCCATGCTATTTCAAGCTTATGATTTTCATGAAATTTTGCAGGTACAGGATTTTTTTCCTTGGTATGGGCCCACATTGAGTAAAACATTACGCTAAAAACTACAACGCCTATCGCTACACATATCCAAAAGATAAGCATATGCAGCTCAAAAACCTCGTTACTTATGTCCGTGCTGCCACGAGTCATATTTAACGCAAACCAATCAGCTTGCATAAAAGGTGAAACTAGCAAGAAGAAAGCTAGTAGAAATATATTCCTTTTTGTCTTACTAAAAAGATTAAGTAACATTATCCGCCCAAGTATAAGTGTGTCTTATAATAATAAAATTTAGTTATAGTGCATTATAAGCTATTTATATATACACAACCAAGTAAAAAAGCACTTTTTTGTGTTATGTATGATATATGTTTGAAGGTTTAATTTCTATCAGTTTTTATCTCTGTTTTTCTTATAATCTTCTATATTAATTACTTTGATTTCATCAATATTATGTTTTGATTTTTCCTCGGGTCTTTTTTCAACAAAATCGCAGTTAACGCAATAAATTTCATCATCTGCTGGATTAAGAGCAATTGTATCCTGCGATTTACACTCAGGACATATTGCTCCAGCAATAAACTGAACAAATCGCTTCATTCTCTCATCCCCTCAAGGTCACTTATAACGCTGTCGGTCTCAGGAAAAACATTAAACCATTTTTCAAAAGAATGAGCAGCTTGATATACAAGCATTCCAATACCATCAAATACGTTTCGTGAATTTTCATTCGCCCATTTACAAAATGGTGTTTCAGTTAAAGAATAATTCAAATCATAAAAATAAGTCTTTGAGTTTGTTAATAGGTCATGAATTGGCTCAAATTCTCCAGTTAAGCCTGCCGAAGATCCATTTATAACTATATCAAAGGGACTATCTTGTTTTTCAAGAGACGAACTAATTGTTGTCATATTAGAAAATTTCCTAGTTAATCGATCAGCCTTTTCTTCAGTTCTGTTTAAAACTGTTATTGTTTTGGTGCTGCTTTTTGCAATCCTATATAAAACACTTTCAACAGCAGCACCTGCACCAATTATAAGAACGTTTTTATTTTTTAAAACTAGCCCCTTGGAATCGATATCATCTATAAAGCCTTTTCCATCTGTTGAATATAATGAAAGTTCGTCTTTTGATTTCACGAGAGTATTTACTGCGTTAATATATTTTGCTTCTGAGGAAATATTGCCTTCAAGGCTTGCTGCGTTTTTCTTATAAGGAAGAGTTATATTTAATCCTTTCGCATCCCTGTCTGAAAAAAAATCTTTTATAAAATTCTCAAAGTCATGTTCATCTACTTTATAAGGTAGATATTCAATATTGATATTTTCGTTTCTTGAAAATCTTGAATGAATGAAAGGAGATAACGAATGTTCAATTGGTTGACCTACAACTCCAAGTTTGTATTTTTTATTCATTCCAATTTTTATTAATATTTTTTAAGAGGGTATTTTCCATCATTTTATATTTTTTACTTTTCTTATACTTCCATTTAACATCCGATGGCAACGAAGCCAAAATAGACTCAATTCTTCCGTTTGACTGAAGGCCGAATGAAGTACCTCTATCATATATTAAATTAAATTCAGCGTACCTACCCCTTCTTATTAGTTGAAACTCCTTTTCTTCAGGTGAGTATTTTATTTTATTTCTCTTAGAGATAATGTCTAAATATGATTCTATGTATGTATTCGCGATGGAATTTAACATGTCTAAACTATCATCAAGACTTAGGATGGACAAATTGTCAAAAAAGATTCCACCCACGCCCCTTCTCTCTTTTCTGTGTGGTATGTAAAAATAATTGTTGCAATTCTCAGAAAATATCTTGTAGAAATTTTTATCATATTTATTTAGAGTATTTTTAGCTGCATTATGCCAGCTAATAATGTCTTCTGAAAAAGGAATGAAGGGTGTTAAGTCATATCCACCTCCAATCCACCATTCTTTGATGTGCTTATCTTTATCTAATATTCCAAATAGACGAACATTCATATGACTTGATGGAACATATGGATTTTTGGGATGAGAAATAACAGAAACTCCCATTGCTTGATAGCCATAATCAATTTTTTTTGCTAATTTTTTACCAAGAGCGCTATCGGGCATCTTATCACCGTATATAGAAGAAAAATTTACAGCACAATTATCAAAAAAATTACCATCGGAAATTACAAAAGTTTTTCCGCCTCCGCCCTCAGTTCTTTTCCATGTATCAGATGATATTTGAGTTTCGTTTGAACTCTCAACTTGTTTAAAATTGTTGATAATTGATGATTGAATTTTCTTAAATGATTTTTCTAAAGTTGTTAACATATTATGCTCTGATAATTGATCTGGATTCTAAATCAATGATCTTTGAAGGTCTTTTATTATTGCCTAATAATTCATCATAATATGCCAATTCATCATATTCAAAAAAATTAATGATCTCATCAGGGTCATGCATGTTTTCCTCACCAGAAATGTTAGCAGAGGTTGAAACAATGAAACCAGTATAGCTTTTAAACAAATGCTTAATAGGTAAGTGATTACTTACTCTTATAGCTATTTTACCTGTTTCATTTTTTAAATGTGATGGAAGATTATCATTATATTTGACCAAAAAAGTATAGGGTCCAGGCCAATGTTCGTCTAAATAAAATCTGTCTTTATCATCAATGTCTTGCAAGTATTTTTCAAATGAAATTAGAGAATCAATTAGCAAAATAAAACTCTTTTTTTTGTCTCTTTTTTTTATTTTGAAGATGAGATTCACTGCCTTTTCATTCATGGCATCACATCCTAAACCCCAAATTGACTCAGTCGGATGAATAAGAATTTTACCGGCATTTAACCACTCAACAGATGAGTCGATATTAAGAGAATTAGTTTTCAATTATGAATTAAGTTTTTTGTCTTTTTCTAAAACTTCAGATCTCATATTTTGTTTGTAGTCGACTAATTTCTTAGCAAGATCTTCATCGCTAGTTGCAAGAATCTGGACGGCCAAGATTGCACTATTTTTTGCGCCGCTTTTTCCAACCGCAACTGTTGCAACAGGGACGCCTGGTGGCATCATTGCTGTTGATAATAATGAATCAATTCCACCCATGCCTCCTGACTCTATTGGAATACCAATAACAGGCTTAGTTGAGTGAGCAGCTACAGCACCAGCAAGATGCGCTGCCATACCTGCTGCAGCTATAAAAACTTTACATCCGTTTTCTTCAGACTTTTTTATAAGGTCCATAACATCATGAGGCGTTCTGTGGGCAGACATAACGTTTTTGGTATATTTGACACCAAAATCATCTAATATTGAAAAACTGGCCTCAACAACAGGCAAATCTGAGTCAGAACCCATTATTATTGCTACTTGAACTGTTTCATTTGTCATTTTATGTACTCTTAAATAGTTAACTGGATTATAATCCGCAAATTATAATGAAAAAAAACCAAAAATGGCTAAAAAATTGAATATTTTGATATTTCCGGACCCTAGACTAAGGAAAGTTGCTGAAAAAGTTACTAAATTCGACAAATGTCTAGAAAAGTTAGCAAATGATATGCTTGATACTATGTATGAAGCCAATGGTATAGGCCTGGCAGCAACACAAGTGGATAAACACATAAGATTAGTTGTTATGGACTTATCAGAAGAAAGAAATGAACCTAGAATATTTGTAAATCCTGAATATGAGGTTCTTGATGGCCACAATTTATTTGAATTTGAAGAAGGTTGCTTGTCTATACCAGGATTTAACGAAACAATAGCTAGGCCAGATAAAATAAGGCTAATTTGGCAGAATTTAAGTGGAGAGACCCTTGAGGATACACCTGAAGGCATTCTTACGGTGTGTATTCAGCATGAAATAGATCACTTAGATGGAAAATTAATGGTTGATTATGTCAGTGCTTTAAAAAGAGATCGAATAAGAAGCAAGTTATTAAAAGATTTTAAAAGAAATTAACAGATTTTATAAAAATTAATGAATATTTTATTTGCTGGAAGCCCTATTAGCTCTGCTAAAGTATTAGATTCTTTATCAAATAAGGCCGGATTAAGAATTAAAGCAGTTATAACTCAACCAGATAAAAGAGGTAAAAGAGGTAATAAACTTGTTGAATCACAAGTGGCAGAAAAAGCTAAATTATTAAATATTCCTGTATTTAAACCGACAAACCTAAATGACAAACACTTCAAAGCAGAACTATCATCATTAGATATAGAATTTCTTATTGTAGTTGCCTATGGAAAACTTATACCTGATTGGCTAATAGAATTACCTAAAATTACATCAATCAATGTTCATTTTTCAATTCTGCCAAAATACAGGGGAGCATCGCCAATACAATCAGCATTATTAAATGCTGACGCTGAATCCGGCATAACAATAATCAAAATAAATGATGAGCTTGATTCAGGAGATGTTTATTCCAGCTTTGTTCAAATAGTTGATGAGGATGACGATAAAATTTCACTTGAAAACAAACTAACTGAATTATGCAATGCAAACTTATTTAATGTGCTTAAGAAAATAAATTCAAATAAATTAAAGGCTTTGCCACAAGATCACTCAAGTGCAACATATTGTAATAAAGTATTAAAGCAAGATTCTGAAATAACTTTTAACGACAAGAGTGCAAATATAATTAACAAATTTAAAGCGTATATTGAATGGCCTGGTATAAGTTTTAAACACAAAGAAAAATTAATCAAAATACATAAAATAGAAAAAACCAATATAGATAGTAGTGGCAGTCCTGGAACATTCCATAAAATTGATAAAAGTGGTTTGTACGTAAATACAATGGATAAAATGGTAGTGATTACTTACTTACAGTTCCAAAATAAGAATATTATTTCATCAAATGATCTATATAATTCTTATAAAGAATTTTTTAAATAAAAATAAATTTATACAATAAGTCTTGCTTTATTTAAAAAGAGGTTTAATTTACACACTATGAAAGTGCTAATTTTAGGTGCTGGTCGTGTTGGTGGAAGTCTTGCTACTGCATTAGTTAATAATAACTATGACGTTTCGATTGTTGACCACGATAAATCTATACTTGCTGCTTTGGAAGATAAGTTAGATATTTTAACAGTCGAAGGACACGCATCTCATCCCCTTTCAATTAAAAAAGCAGGTGCTGATGATTCTACAACTGTTATCGCAGTAACTTCAAATGACGAAGTAAATTTAATTGCATGCCAGATCGCAAAAAATAATTTTAATGTTAAGAAAACAATTTGCAGACTATCTGAGGAAACTTATTCAGAAGATTTAAGTTTGTTTGGCAATGAAATTATTGACATTGTTATCAGTCCTGAAAAAGAGGTGATGAATCATCTAAAAGAACTTATCCAGCATCCTGGAACTGAGCAAATAGAGAAATTTGCTGATGGGATGGTAAATCTTGTAAGTGTAAAGGCAAAGAAAAAGGGCAAGCTTGTTGGACGAGAACTTAAAGGTATTAAAGAGGACATGCCAAACGCAGATGCATTTGTGGCATCTATATATAGAAAGGGCAAACCTTTTATTCCATCTGGCGAAACTATCATTAAAGAAGGAGATGAGGTTTACTTTGTATCTTCAGCTTCAAATATTGATCAGATAGTTAATGAATTTCGAGATAAAGTTGACGTTTATTCTAGAGTTATGATCATCGGGGGAGGAAAAATAGGTTATTCGTTAGCAAAAGAGCTAGAAAATGATTACAAAGTAAAATTAGTTGATTCAAATAAACAAAAATGCAAAGAATTATCTAAAAATCTTGATAAAACAATTGTCCTAAGTGGGTCTGCAACGGATGAGGACCTCCTAAAAAGTGAAAATATATCAAACATTGATATCTTTTGTGCTCTTACAGATGATGACGAAACCAACCTAATGTCTTCGCTGCTAGCTAAAAAAATGGGTGCAAAAAAAACAATGATTATTTTAAATAATCCATCATACCTGGGACTCGTTCCTGGTTTTATTGATATATATATTGCACCATACAGGCTCACGGTTTCTTCTGTACTTCAAGATCTAAGAGAAAGTGATGTAACTCAAGATGTACTATTAAAAATGGATACTGGTGCTGAGGCTATTGAGGGCGTTGTTCATGCAAATGAATTTACTTCTAATTTATTTGGAAAATCAGTCAAAGAGATACCATTACCTGAAGGGGCTTCGATTGGTGCGGTTGTTCGTCATGGTGAGCTTGTAATGCCTGATTCTGATGTTGAGCTTTGTTTAAATGATCATCTAATTATATTCTTAGCAAATAAAGATATGGTTTCTGATGTTGAGGTTTTATTTAAAACAAAATAATGAATCCTAAATCGATATTAAACCTGTTTAGCGTTTTAGTTTTATTCTTTAGCTTTTCGTATATTTTTCCCATTGTAGTATCAATTATCTTTAATGATGGCGCACTGCATATCTTTGTAAAAACATTAATTGCTATAAGTTTAATAGGCATTATTGGATTAGCAGCGACTAGAAATATAAATAACGAACTATCCCAAAAAGACGGATTTGTAATCATAGTTATGTTTTGGGTTGTTTTATCTGTTGCAGGTTCAATACCTTTCTATCTAAGCGGAATGAGCATTATTGATTCTTTCTTTGAGTCAATGTCTGGAATTACAACAACTGGAGCAACTGTTATATCAAATATAGATGCCCTTCCAGAGTCTGTTTTATTTTACAGACAAATGCTTCAATGGATGGGAGGAATGGGTCTAATTGTTCTTGCAATTGCTGTAATGCCATTGTTGGGTATTGGGGGCGGTCAAATATATAAAACAGAAATTCCTGGAGCAATGGGTGAACAAAGACTTACTCCAAGAATAAAAGAAACTGCTCAAGCCTTATGGTCTATCTATCTTGGCCTTACTATTTTGTGTGCTCTTTTATATTACTTAGGTGGGATGTCAGCTTTTGATGCGATTTCGCATGCAATGTCCACAGTTGCTATTGGGGGTTTTTCAACACACAACGAGAGTATAGGTTATTTTAATAGTTCGACCATAGAGATTATATGTATTGTTTTTATGCTGTTATCGGCATTTAGTTTTACGCTTCATTATTTTGCTATATATAAAAGGAAACCATTGAAATATTTTTATGATCCAGAGTTTAGATTTTTCTTTTCTATATTACTATTAGTCTTAGCAGCATCATTATTCATTAATTCATTTACTGATTATGAAAACAGTCCAAACTTTAAGGAAATCATTTTTCATTCAGTTTCAATGATAACAACAACGGGGTTTTCAATATCTGATACTTCAGACTGGCCACTATCTGTTTCTTTTCTTTTGCTTGTAGGAGCTTTTGTGGGAGCTTGCTCAGGTTCAGTTGGTGGCGGTGTAAAATCTTGGAGAGTTATGATCATGTTAAATCATGCTTACTCTAATATTATGAAAATGATTCATCCAAATTCTGTAATATCTCTAAAGATAGGCTCTAGAAGCGTTGATGATGAAGTGGCAACATCAGTGTGGGGTTTTTTCTCTATTTATGTCATATCTTTTATGATACTTTTGCTAGCGGTTTTAACATCAGGACTAGATCTAGAGTCTGCATTTTCCGCAGTGGGTGCCTGTTTGAATAATCTTGGTCCTGGCCTAGGCACGGTTTCTGAAAACTATTCAAATATTAGCTCTTTTACAAAGAGTATATTAGCTTTTGCTATGCTGCTTGGTAGGCTAGAGATATTTACCCTTTTAGTAATTTTAACTCCAATGTTTTGGGCTAAATAGCTATATTCCAGCGTAAGGATTATTTTCTAAGGGCAGACTTCTTTTAAATCTTTTATATTCCCAAGAATAATCAACCGGTCTCTTGTTTATCAATTGCTCTATGTCTTTGTTTAATAATTGTAAGTGCTTACTTTTATCATAAATACCTTCATTACAGCTTTTAATTGATACAGAATTAAATCCATTTATATTTGAATTCATGCAAATATATATTGTTGGACATTTTGTTTTACAGGCTAAGTTCTGCACAAGCGTTGTCGTATATGCCATTTTGTTATAAAAATTTATGTGTTCTCCTAGGCCTCTTTTGGGAACTTGATCTGCAGCGAAACAAATTACTTTTTTGTTTTTTAAAGCTTTAAAAATTGTTCTAACGCCTGAAATAGAGGTTTTAACACTTACTGAGTTATTAATTTCTCTTTTATTTTTTACAAATGATTCCATGACTTTATTTTTAATTTCCTTGTAAAGACTAACTGTTGGAGTTTGTGAGTTAATCCATGTTAAAAGCATATCAACACTTCTGTTATGAATAGCTACACAAATTAATCCTCGATTTTTAGCAGTATTTCTATTTAATAAAAAATTATTTTCAATTTTAAAGATAAGATTGTTTGATTCTGCGTATGATCTGCCCCAAGAATAGATTGTCTCATACCCCGACACGAGAGATTCTCTAATGGACCTTCTAGAAAGTAAATCAATATTCGATGAGCTAAGTTCAGGATAGGCAATTTTAAGGTTTATCTTAGTAACCTTGTAAGACTTTGAAATCTTATAAATTCTTAAATAAATAATTGAATCAATGACAAAAATAAAAAAAACCCTTGGGATCAATGAAAGAATGTAAAATAGTGTAAATATCATGATAATAATTATTAAGCATGATATATAATCACAAAAGAAATAATTATACAAAAATAATTTGAAAACTCTTATGTTCATAAAAAGTAACAAATGTTGAGTTTAAAGGAGATTTAAAATTGCCAGCCAAAAATATGGACGAATTAGTAGCTTTATGCAAAAGACGAGGCTTTATTTTTCAATCTAGTGAAATTTATGGAGGGCTTCAAGGAACATATGATTTTGGTCCATTAGGTGTTGAATTAAAGAATAATATTAAAAATGCTTGGTGGGAGTCGATGGTTTATGAAAATGATGATATAGAAGGGTTAGATTCGTCTATTCTTACAAATCCACTAGTGCTTAAGTATTCAGGACATGAAGATACGTTTTCAGATCCTATGGTTGACTGTAAGTCATGCGGAAAAAGGTATAGAGCAGATCAGGTTCCAAAAGAATGCAAGGTTGAAGATCTTACAGAGCCAAGACAATTTAATTTAATGTTTAAAACTAATGTTGGTCCTATTGAGGATGGATCCAGTTATGCTTACTTAAGGCCCGAAACAGCTCAACAAATTTTTACTAACTTTAAAAACGTATTAGATTCTACTTCTAAAGCTATTCCTTTTGGTATAGCCCAAATTGGTAAGGCATTTAGAAATGAAATAACACCAAGAAATTTTATATTTAGAGTTAGAGAGTTTGAGCAAATGGAATTAGAGTATTTTGTTATGCCAGGTAATGATGAAGAATTTCATGATTCATGGGTACAAAAAAGACTCGAGTGGTGGAATAATCAAGGTGTACCCATGGAAAGTATTGAGATTTATGATGTACCCACTGAAGAATTGGCTCATTATTCTAAAAAGACAGTTGATCTAATGTATAAGTTCCCACACGGACTAGAAGAACTTGAAGGTATTGCAAACAGAACTGATTTCGATCTTGGTTCTCACTCTAAAAAGCAAAAAGAATTAGCAATTAATTCAAATGTAAAAGAAAACAAACATTCAAACAGCAAAATGGCTATTCAAGACTCTTCAGGAGAATGGGTTGTGCCATATGTTATAGAGCCATCAGCAGGTGTAGAAAGAGGTTTTTTAGCAATATTAAATGAAGCTTATTTGCTTGAAGAGCTTGAGGATGGCAAGACACGAGTTGTTTTAAAACTTAAGCCACACCTGTCTCCTGTAAAAGCTGCTGTAATACCCCTGAAAAAAAATAGTTCAGAATTAGTTGATTCTGCTAAACAAATTAAAAAGGACTTACAAAAACTTGGTCTAGGAAGAGTAATATTAGAAAATACTGGAAATATAGGCAAAAGCTATCGAAAACATGATGAAATAGGAACTCCAGTATGTATTACAGTTGATTTCGAAACACTTAATGACAAAACTGTAACAATAAGAGACAGGGATTCAATGGATCAAAAAAGAATTAGCATCGTTGATCTAAGTAGCTATTTAACAAAATTAATAAATAATTAATATTGATTTTTCTAAGAAATTTAATTTTTAACATTTTCTTTTACTTTAGCGTTATTGTTGCCTCTTTTATAATTATTATTTTATATCCATTCATAAGCACTCCTTTATTACAGAGCATTGCATCATATTGGGTAAAAACAAATCTACATATTCTTAAATTCTTTTGTGGTGTATCTTGGAAAGTACATGGCATTCATAATTTAAAAAACACGCCATGTATACTTGTTTCTAATCATCAAGGTCAATGGGAGTCGTTTTATCTTCAAACACTCTTAATTCCTTCATCTAGCATAATTAAAAAAGAATTGTTATATATTCCAATATTTGGCTGGGCTTTAGCTTGTTTAAAGCCAATTCATCTTAGAAGAGCCAACAAGTATAGGAGTATGAAAAAAGTTATTAAAGATGGTTCAAAAAAGCTTAAAAAGGGCACATCTTTAATTATTTTTCCAGAAGGGACCAGAACAAATCCTAAAGATGGTTTAAAGAAGTTCTCAAATAGCTGTGGTTATTTATCTGTGAATAATAATGTTCCCATTGTTCCTATTTGTCACAATTCTGGTTTATTTTGGAGAAATAAAAGATTCATAAAACATAAAGGTGAAGTCGAGGTTTATATTGGTGAGCCCATTTACGGCAACGACCCCAAAATCGTTACTGAAGCTGCTTATGATTGGATAAAGTTAAAATTTAACGAAATACATTAAATATCAAGTTCTTTTACTGATAAAGCGTTTGCATCTATAAATTCCCTTCTTGGCTCTACATCATCGCCCATTAATATTTCAAAGGATTCATTTGCATCTTGAACATCTTTAATATCTACTCTCATCATTCT
Organism: uncultured SAR86 cluster bacterium; assembly: GCA_902631785.1. Taxonomy (GTDB): domain Bacteria; phylum Pseudomonadota; class Gammaproteobacteria; order Magnimaribacterales; family D2472; genus SAR86A. Next base: position 156,914 of record CACOZT010000001.1, on the reverse strand, counting down.
TCTATTTGAAGGATCCATGGTTGTTGTCCAAAGCTGCTCTGGGTTCATTTCACCCAAACCTTTATATCTTTGAACCTCTAGTCCACGCGTGCCATTTTTAGAAAGTTTTTTAACAGCATTTTCTTTTTCTGATTCATCAGAAGCATAAACAAATTCCTTACCTTTTGTAATTTTGTATAAAGGTGGAAGGGCGATATAAACATGTCCTTTTTCAACAATTTCATACATTTGCCTATAAAAGAATGTTAATAGAAGAGTTCTTATATGGGAGCCATCGACATCTGCATCAGTCATAATTATTATTCTGTGGTATCTTAGGTTATCTATATCAAAATCTTCTTTTCCAATACCACATCCAAGTGCTTTGATTAGAGTTCCAACCTCTGCAGAACCTAGAACTTTATCAATTCTAGCTTTTTCAACATTAATAATTTTACCTTTTAAAGGAAGAATAGCTTGATTTTTTCTATTTCTTCCTTGTTTTGCAGAACCCCCGGCCGAGTCACCCTCAACAATGTATATTTCTGATAATGTTGGATCTTTTTCTTGGCAATCTGCAAGCTTTCCAGGTAAGCCAGCGATTTCTAAAACACCTTTTCTTCTTGTCATTTCTCTTGCTTTTCTTGCCGCCTCTCTAGCCAAGGCTGCCTCAGACACTTTACCCACTATACTCATCGCATCTTTTGGGTTTTCTAGTAAAAATTCATTAAAGTATTTACTGAAAATTGTACTTACTACCCCCTCCACCTCAGATGAGACTAATTTTTCTTTTGTTTGAGATGAAAATTTGGGATCTGGGACTTTTACCGATATTATTGCTATTAATCCTTCTCTTACATCTTCTCCAAGAAGATCAGTTGGTGTTTTCTTTGCATTTTCTTTCTTAATGAATGCTTTTAACACTCTTGTTAGACTACCTCTAAAACCAGCTAGATGTGTTCCACCGTCTTTTTGAGGAATATTGTTTGTATAACATAATACATTTTCACTATATGAATCTGTCCATTGCATAGCAATTTCAACTCCCACATCATTATCTGTAGCCGAACATTCAAATATTTCTGAGACAGGCTGCTTCCTTCCTTTTAAATGTGTTACGTAACTTGAGAGACCTCCGTTATTTTTAAATTTTTTTGATTTGCCAGTTTTCTTATCTTCTACATTAATTGATACGCCTGCATTCAAAAATGATAATTCTTGAATTCTCTTGTAAATTTTTTCAACCTCGAAATCTATAGATGTAAAAATTTTTTCTGACGGAAAAAATGTAATCTTTGTTCCTGTTTTTTTAGAGGTCTTAACTTTTTTTAATTTGGCTTTTGGTTTTCCATCAGCATATTCCTGAAAATATTCTCCACCGTCTCTGTGAACTTCTAAGGTTAATTTCTTAGACAATGCATTAACTACAGAAACTCCAACACCATGAAGCCCACCCGAAACTTTATAAGAGTTGTCATCGAACTTACCACCAGAGTGGAGTGTAGTCATAATTAATTGTGCGGCAGACACTCCTTCTTTTTTGTGAACATCAACTGGTATTCCTCTTCCATTATCCTCAACAGTGACTGACCCATTTTTATTAAGTATCACATGAATGTCTGAACAATAACCAGCCATCGCTTCATCAATACAATTATCTAAAACCTCGAAAACCATATGATGTAATCCAGACCCATCATCTGTATCACCTATATACATACCTGGTCTTTTTTTGACGGCCTCTAGACCTTTTAGAACTTGGATATTGCTTGAGTCGTATTTGGCTTCTTTAGATTTTTTTGCCATTTTATTATCCTAATTGTTCCACGTGGAACTTTTTAAACTCATTAAAGTTAGCTATTATTTTACTACTAAAACAATCATCTATACAGGAAAAGATTGCTTGCGTTTTTACATGTTTTAATAGCTCAATAAAAAGATCAAAAACTCTATCATCCAACTCAGACTTTATATCATCTACGATTAATGTCGCATCAATTTTATATTGTTTTTTTAAAACTTCATGTTGAGCAAATGACCATAATATTGAAAAAAACTTCTGCTCGCCTCTGGATAATATTTGTCTTGCATCAATATTATTAATTAGAAATTTAATATCTGACTTATGTGGTCCTTCTGTTGTAGATTTTCTTTTTAGATCTATATTTTGATTTTCTTGAAGGACATTATCTAGACTTTTATCATCCTGCCATCCTTGAAAAAATTTAATTTCTATTACATCTAAAAAATCAAAAACAGCATTTGGTTTTACCAAATCAGTTAAATAATTAAACTCTTCGATTGTTTTATTAAAAAAATTTCTCCTCATATTGTTCAGCTTATTGCCCCCATCAGATAACTTGACATTCCATGTATAAATATCTGATATGCGGTTATTTTTTAATAAACTATTCCTTTGTTTTAAAGAACGATAATATGAAAACCAACATTCTGAAAAACCCTCCTCTGAAATGAATATAGATCTATCTAATAACTTCCTTCTAAAGTCCGGCGGTGCGTCAGCAAATGAAAAAGTATTATTGTGAATTGGGGTACATGGAAATTCTTTTGTTAATCTGCTTGCTGTAATTTTCTTATTATTAAGCGTTACTGAGATTGGTTTATTCTCTTTTTTTTCTATTTCTACTATATAGCCTTTTATATTATCGTATCCTTTTAAAAAAAATTTCTTATGCTCATAATTTATGAGCGAAGCAATATTAGAACTTTTGAAAGATTTTCCACTCGAAAAAATAAATACAGATTCGAGGATGCTGGTTTTACCAGAACCATTTTGCCCAAAGAAAAAATTTATGCCTGGTGAAAGTAATAAATCAATGTTCTCAAAACACCTAAAATTATTAATAGAAATTTTTGATAAAGACACTTTTAGATAAGAAGTGGCATCACGACATATTTAAGATTTTTAGAATTTGGATCTGTTATAAGGCAACTTTTTTCTGAGCCAAAAAAATTGATTTCTATTTTTTCGGAATCAATGGTTGATAAAATTTCTTGCAAATAATTAACATTGAAGGCTATATCAATTTCATCGCCTTGGTATGAACATGAAAGATTTTCTTCACCCTGTTCCTTTTCTGGATTATTAGCTGAAATGTTTAAAGAATCTTTTTTTGTAATGATCCTAACCCCTTTATATTTTTCGCTAGACAAAACACTTACTCTGCTGAGACTCTCTGAAAAATTTTTTCTATCTACCTCAAGAAGTGAACTTTCTCCTGAAGGAATCACTTGCTCATAATCAGGAAATTTTCCCTCGATCAATTTGCTAACAAATGTAGTTCCGGAGACATTGGCTGCAATTGAGGTATGTCCTAGCTGAACCACAACATTCTCAGACTCATCTCCGACAAGCTTTCCAATTTCATTGATAGATTTTCTTGGAACAATTCCACTTGTGGATTCCGAGGCGGCCTCGTTCAATGATGAAGTTGCCATCGCAAGTCTGTGAGCGTCAGTTGCAACTGTTGTGATTGTCTTGTCATCTATCAACATGTATAGCCCATTTAGGTAATGTCGCCAATCTTGATTTCCCATTGCAAAAGATGTCTTCGAAATTAAATTTTTAAGATTTTGAGATGAAATATTAATTTGTGATTGAGTTTCCTCGGTTTCAAAAACTGGAAAGTCTTCGCTTGGTAAAGTTGATAGATTATATTTACCTGATTCGGTTTCAATCCTTAAATTATCTCCATCAAGAAAAAAATGTATTTCAGCTGAATCTGGCATTAGTCTGCATAAATCATTTAATTTTCTGGCAGGCGCTGTTGTTTTTCCACCGCTTTTAAAATTAGATATTATTGAAGTTGTTGATATTTCGCTCTCCAAGTCGGTAGCAGTAAGCTTCAGGGAGGATTCGTCAACCTCAAATAAAACATTAGATAAAATAGGCAACGTTTGTCTCTTTTCCACCACACCAAGCGTTTGGTTTAGTGATTTAACAACCTCTTCTTTGGTTATGTAAAAATCCATTAGTTTGTTAAAGCTCTATTTAGATTTCTATAATCCTCCTCGTGAGAGGGGCTTTCCTTTCTTAATTCTTTAATTTTTTTACATGCGTGTAGAACGGTTGTATGGTCTCTGCCATTATATGCTTCTCCAATTTCTGGAAGGCTGTGGTTAGTAAGTTCTTTTGTTAGCGCCATTGCCATTTGTCTTGGTCTGGTTATGGACCTACTTCTTCTTTTTGAAAGCAGGTCTGATAATTTTATATTGTAATATTCTGCTACAGTTTTTTGGATATTCTCAACGCTAATCATTTTTGCGGAAATAACAAAAAGATCTTTTAATGCATCTTTTACAAGCGCAAGATCAACATCCTGGTTTGTGAACCTGGCATTAGCAACAACCCTTTTCAGAGCGCCCTCAAGCTCCCTAATATTTGATCTTATTCTTTGGGCTATATATATAGCACAATCATTTGGAAGAGAGATGCCCATTGAAGCTGCCTTGCTAAGCAAAACTGCAGCTCTGGTTTCTAGCTCTGGTGGGTCTATAACAACCGGCAATCCCCAACCAAGTCTAGATTTCAGCCTTTCTTCTAAACCATCAATTTCTTTTGGGTATTTGTCACAGGTTAAAATCATTTGATTGTTTCGATCTAACAAAGCATTAAATGTATGAAAAAACTCTTCTTGAGATTGTTCCTTCCCAGCAAAAAACTGAATATCATCAATCAATAAAGCATCAGCATTTCTATAAAAAGATTTGAACTCATTCATCGCCCCAAGCTGAAGAGCCTTTACCATATCGGAAACAAACTTCTCTGAATGAACATAAACAATTCTTTTTTTTGGTTCATTTTTAAGAATTTGATTTCCAACAGCATGCATTAAGTGTGTTTTTCCCAAACCAACACCACCATAAATAAACAAAGGGTTGTAATCACCCTTCGGGTTTGCAGCAACCTGTCTTGCGGCCGCTAAAGCCAGGTGGTTTGATTTTCCCTCAACAAAACTATCAAATGTATAACCATCAACTAATTTGATTTCGGTATTTTGGTTGTTTTTATATTTATCAATAAATGTTTCTTTTGTATGAGTTTTAAAAACAAGATTGATGTTTGATTTAGACTGTGTTTTGACTATTTTTTTAATTTCTTTGGAATAGTTTTTTTCTATGTAATCTAAAATAAAGTCGTTTGGTGCGACAAGCTCCAGAGTGTTTTTATCAATTTTGGCCTTTAATGGCCTGATCCAGGTGTTGAAATCTTCTTGAGAAAGGGTATTTTCAAGCTTTTCAGAACACTTATTCCACAGTTCCAATTATTATCTCCTATTTGATTGATAGTCTATTAAAAAATCCACAAGATATCTACAGAATAAATATAGGAATTTGTTGTGGATAACTTGTATATAAAAAAATTTAAGTTTTGAGGCTGTTTTTGTGGCTTTAAAAACTTATTGCGCTATAATTCCCCACACTTTTTGCAATAGATATTATGAAGAGAACTTTTCAACCAAGCAACCTCAAAAGAAAAAGAACCCATGGTTTTCGTGCACGAATGTCAACCAAGGCAGGAAGAGCTGTTTTATCCAACAGAAGAAAAAAGGGTAGAAAGGTCCTCAGCGCTTAACTTGTCTAACTATAATCAAAAATTCAGCTCTCTTGAGTGTATGTATTCTTGCAAATTTTTTAGGATTTTTTACAAACATCCAAACAAAGAAAATATTGAAATCTCAATCTCTAAAAAATTTTTTAAGCTTGCTGTGGAAAGAAATAAAATCAAAAGAAGAATAAAAGAAATTTTTAGAGAACTGTCGCCGACAACACTTAATGGCACCATTGTTTTTTCTGTATTTCGGCCCTTTGGAGAGTTATCATATAAAGAAGCAGTAATAGAGATCTCAACAGCAATTAAATCTATTACAGATAACTTGGATAAATAATGAATATAAGAAGTTTGTATTTAGCTCTAATTGTTTTTCTTTCATTGGCGTTGTTATATGAATGGAATTCAGAACAAAAATCAAAATCAATAAAAAACCATCTTGATTCTGTTGGTGCGTCTTTTTTTGAGAATGATGATGGGTTTGTTTCAATTGAAAACAATGAGCTTTCGCTGGTTATATCTGTATCTAATGGTTCAATTGTTGAAGCAAGGCTGAAAGAGTATCCTGTTGAAAACGTGGATGGCTCTCAGGGTTTTAGGGTTTTTGGGTCGTCTGAATCCTCCTCATTTCAATATTATTTTAAAAGTGGTTTTACTGGGTTGTCTCCAAACTATCGAGTTTCAGAGCGCGGTGAGGATTTTGTGGTTTTGTTTGATCCAGAGCTGAATATATCAAAAACTGTTTCTTTTTCTGATGTGAGTTATGAGGTGAGTATTTATGACTCTGCGGCAAATGGTATTAAAGGAAAATCTTTTGCTGGGCTGTATCGGTCTGAGGGAAGGGCTCTTGATTTAAAAAGGGGTGCTCTTGAGGGTGGAATGATGAATAATAGCTCGTATGAGGGTGTTGCAATTAGCACCGAGCTTGATCCATATTCAACATCTAGACTAAGGTCGGTCGATGAACCTCTTGAGGTTTTGTCTAAATCTGGTTGGATAGCTTTTATTCAAAAATATTTTTTTGCAGCCATTATTGGATCAGACGAATATATTTATAACTATTATGTTCTACCTAAAGAGTCTGGATTCTTCAGAATGGGTTATACGGTGGAAGGCTCCTCAACAAGCAATTTGGTTTACGGTCATGAACACAGGTTGTTTGTTGGTCCAAAAATTAGGAAAGACCTTATGACAAGGGCGGACAATCTTGAGCTTGCCATTGATATGGGTTGGTTTTGGTTTTTGGCTCAGCCTATGGTTTTTGTGATGGATTTTATTAATAGTTATGTAAACAGCTGGGGATTAACAATAATTATATTTACCATACTAATTAAATTGGCTTTTTGGCCTGTTACAGCCAAGAGCTTTAAATCAATGGCTGCGTTAAGAAAAATAACACCCGAGCTAAATGAAATTAAGGAAAGATATAAAAACGATCGTCAGGCCGCAAGCACAGAAACAATGAAGGTGATGAAAAAACATGGGGCCAACCCTCTTGGTGGTTGTTTGCCTTTATTTATACAAATGCCTTTTTTTATTGGTTTCTTTTTTGCGCTAAGAGAAATGGTTGAGTTGAGATATAGCTCTTTGGGTTTTTGGGCGGATCTTTCGGCACCCGATCCTTTTTTTGTTTTACCCGCAGCCTTTGGGGTGTTGATGTTATTAACCCAAAGACTTAACCCACAACCAGCTGGAATGGACCCAACACAAGCTCAGGTTATGAAATACATGCCTGTGATGTTTTCGGTTTTCTTTTTATTTTTTCCAGCCGCGCTTTGTTTATATACCGTTGTTAATACAGCAGTTCAGCTTGGGCAGCAAAGCTACCTCTATAAACAACAAGGCGCTCTTGACACAAACTGATCATGCATCCTGTTTTTGCGCTAGCGACACCCCCTGCTAAGTCGGCCATATGTATATTTAGGGTTTCTGGTGATGGTTGTCACAAAGGGCTCTCAAAGATTATTAACAATGGAGGTTTTGAGATTGGGCGTTTCCACATCAAAGAGTTTTACAACAAAAAACAATTAGTGGATAAGGCTGGTTTGGTGGTTTTCAAAGGTCCTAACAGTTATACAGGTGAAGATTCTTTTGAGGTCTATGCACATGGAAGCCTTGCTGTTATGTCTTCGTTTGCTGCCTTATTTAAAGAGGTTGGTTTTGATGAGGCGGTTGGGGGTGAGTTTACGAAGCGCGCTTTCCTAAACAATAAAATTAGTCTGAACGAGGCAGAAGCTCTAGCAGACCTTATCGATACCACTGATGATAGGGGGGTTGTTTTGTCAGGAAATTCATTGTTTGGAGAGATGTCATCACAAATATCTGTTTTTGCTGATGAGGTTGATCAAATTAGGGTTCGTGTAGAAGCTGAGATAGACTTCTCTGACGAGGGAAATGAATATATGGACAAAAACATTGTTAATGATTTGAGCAATCTTAGGAATAGGTTTGAGTCTTTTGTTTCTGGTTGTGTTAACAAAAATCGTTTTTCTCAAAAAAATAATGTTCTTTTGGTGGGGCCTGTAAACTCTGGCAAGTCTTCAGTTTTTAATAGGCTGTTAGGTTTTGAAAGGGCTATTGTTTCCGACCTTCCTGGCACTACAAGAGACATCATAAGTAGTGAGCTTTTCTTTGAGTCAAGTGTTTTCTCTATTCAAGACTCTGCAGGTATTAGAAAGACAGACGATAAAATTGAAGAGGTTGGTGTTGGTCTGTCTTTGTCTGAAATCAAGAGTGTTGATTTGGTGGTTGGGATTTTTGATAAGCCTGATAAGTCTTTAATTAAAAATTTTAAAGATTTGTCACATGAAAAATGTTTTATATCTATTCAAAACAAAATTGATATTAATGAGAAAGATAATAAGCTTTTTGATTGTTGTGTTTCTGCTAAAACTGGTGAGGGGTTTGATGAATTAAAAAAATTAATATTATCCTCTTTTAAAAAGGATATTAAAAAGGATGATTATAAATTTTTAGTCAGAGACAGGCATAATAAAATATTCACAAGTGTTATTGAGAATTTAAATTCAGCTAAAACAGGTCTAAAAGAGAACCTTTCCTTGGATTTGGTAGCCGAAGATCTTAGATTGGCAAGATCGTGTTTTGATGAGCTTGTTGGTGAAAAATTTTCAGATTCTTTATTGGGGGATATATTTAGTAGTTATTGTATTGGTAAATAGGTTGTTATTTTTTTGTTAATAATTTTGTATTGATTTTTTTAATAACAGTTTGTTAAGTATTTTTTATCTGTTTTTTAACAGGGCTTGGTTGATTCTATAAAGTTATAAACTCCGGTTAAAATCTTACTATGAATGAGTTTTTAACAGAAAAAAGCCAACATAATAGTAATAACAAAAAGTATATAATATAGATATTATTATTTAATTATTTATGAATAAATACGATGTAATTGTTGTGGGAGGCGGTCATGCTGGGGTTGAAGCAGCGTTTGCTGTTCACAGGATGGGCTTGTCCTGTGCTCTTGTTACATTTAGTAAAAAAGCTATTGGTCAGATGTCTTGCAATCCTGCGATTGGGGGACTGGGCAAATCTCATATAGTTAGAGAGATTGATGCCATGGGAGGCTTAATGCCAACTGCTACTGACATGTCAGGCATTCAATATAGAACACTTAATACAAGAAAAGGGGATGCCGTCCAAGCTCTTAGGGTTCAGTGCGACAGAGATCTATACAAAGAAGCAGTTCAAAAAATATTAAACAAAACGGATATAGACGTTTATGAGGAAGAGGTTAGAGATCTTATAATTAAAAACAACACAGTTATAGGAGTTGTAACAAACAACCAAAACATTTTGGCCAAAAGAACTGTTTTAACCACAGGAACATTCTTAAACGGAAAAATGTATGTAGGTAAAGAGGTGACAAAAGGAGGTAGGATGGGTGACGGTACTGCTATACCCCTATCAGAAAAACTCTATTCACTAAAATTACCTATGGGAAGACTAAAAACAGGAACGCCAGCAAGAATCAAACTTTCAACCATTTCAACCTCAGAGATGGAAGAACAACCAGGAGAAAAGCCAACACCATGGATGTCGTTATATAACAAACCAAAAAGACACCAAAAACAATTGTCATGTTTTATTACAAGAACCAACAAAAAGACACACGAAATTATTAAAAAAAACACCCACCTTTCTGCAATGTATTCTGGAGAAATTATAGGAATAGGCCCAAGGTATTGCCCATCAATTGAAGATAAAGTTAATAGGTTTGGCGACAAAGATAGCCACCAAATTTTTGTTGAACCAGAAGGAATTAAAAAAGACTTAATATACCCCAACGGAATATCAACAAGCCTTCCCCAAAAAGCACAAGAAGAATTTATACACTCAATCAAGGGGTTTGAAAAAGCATCAATAACCGAATTCGGTTACGCAGTAGAGTATGATTTTGTAGATCCAAGAAGCCTTAAAACATCACTAGAAACCAAGTTTTTTAACAATTTTTATCTAGCAGGACAAATCAACGGCACAACCGGCTACGAAGAAGCTGCTGCTCAAGGGCTGATAGCCGGAACCAACGCGGCTAGATCAATTCAAAAAAAACAACCCCTGGTTTTAGAAAGAAGTGAAGCATACATAGGTGTTTTAATTGATGACCTAACAACACACGGGATAACAGAGCCCTACAGAATGTTCACAAGCAGAGCAGAACACAGGCTAATGCTGTCCCAAAACAACGCAGAACAAAGACTTTTAATTAAGGCTTTTAAAACGGGCTTGGTAGATACAACAAGAAAAGAAGATTACCTAAGCAGAGAAAATGAATATAAAAAATTTATAGATACACTCAAAGAAACAAAAACCAAAAAGATCGCCAACAAAAAAAACAAATCAATAAACCTTGTTGAGAAAAAAAGCATTTTTGATCTTTTAAAAAGAACAGACATTGATACATCAAAACTTTTTAAGCCTAACCAAAAAGACAAAAACCTATATAGAAGAGCCACAACAGAGGCAAAGTATAAGGGCTATGTTGACAAACAAAAAAGAGAGATTAAAAAGGTTCAAAAACAAAACAACAAAACAATCCCACAGAATATTGGTTACAAAAATATTCCTGGACTTTCTAACGAAGTTAAAGAAAAACTTATAAAGCACAAACCACAAACCATAGGTCACGCTTCAAAAATTGAGGGTGTAACACCAGCGGCCGTAAACCTTATATTGATTCAAATTAAGAAAAAAGAACTCCTACAAGAGCATGTCTAAAGTCTTTACAGGCGAGCAAGAAAGAAAAATAAAAGCATTTATAAATTTAGCCTTAGAATTTAACAAAACTCACAACATCTTTTCAAGAACGTCTTACAAAGAAGTGTATGAAAACGACATTTTAGATTGCAAACCCCTAGATAATCATATAAACGGAAACAAAAACATACTAGACCTTGGTTCTGGCGGAGGTTTCCCAGGAATACTTTTATCCATAACAAACCCATCTAACAACATCAGCCTGCTTGAGAGCAACAACAAGAAATGTTATTTCTTAAGAAAAATATCTCACGAACTAAATCTTAAAAACACAACCGTTATAAACAAGACAATATATGAGAACAATCAGCTTGGAAGTTTTGACATTATCGTCTCAAGAGCCTTTGCAACCATTGAGAAAACAATAAACCTTACAAAAACAAACACCCATAAAAGCACAAAATATCTTTTGCTTAAAGGAAAAGAATCAGTCATAAAAAAGGAGCTAAAAGATATCGACAAAAACAAGTTCAGATATGAAATAATCAAACAAGAGGCTGGATTAAAAGAAAGGAATATAGTTTTGTTAAAAAACAATGAATAAAGTAATTACAATTGCCAACCAGAAAGGGGGTGTTGGCAAAACAACCACAGCAGTTAACCTCGCTGCAAGCCTTGCAGCAACCAACAGAAGGGTATTATTAATTGATCTCGACCCCCAAGGAAATGCCACAACCGCCGCGGGCGTTGAAGAAAAAAACCCTACCAATCTTTACAATCACTACTTTGAGAATACTCCAATTACAGATTGTATTTATGAAAGCAGAGAGGGCTATAAAATCATACCTGGGGGTGAGGAACTTATAGCTCTTGAAATAGCAATTAGAAATGACAACAAACAGGGATTCTTATCAAAAAACATGGAACCAATATCCAATAACTATGATTACACCATTATAGATACCCCACCAACCCTAAACCAACTTACCATCGAAGGATTATTTTGTGCCTCAGGAACATTAATTCCACTGCAATGCGAATATTATTCTTTAGAAGGTGTAACAGGACTGATGAATACAATACAAACCATATCAGACAAAAACATGTCCTCAAACAGGATTCTTGGAATAGTAAGAACTATGGTTGATATGAGAAACAATCTTGCCAAAGAGGTTTCTGATGAGCTTGAAAAACATTTCCAAAATCTTGTGTTCAATACACTCATTCCAAGAAACGTAAAGCTTGCAGAAGCCCCAAGCCATGGAATATCTGGTATAAAATATAAACCAGACTCATATGGCGCAAAAGCATATTTGGCTTTGGCGGGAGAGCTTATTAGAAAGGTGGAGTATGTCTGAAGAAAATAAAACACTTAACAGGGGTTTGGATGCTCTTTTAGGTCAATCTAATACCAACCAGAGGTCTGTAAAAGAAATAGATATTTCAAAAATAAAACCAGGAAGATTTCAACCAAGATCAAATTTTAACAAAGAAAAATTAAACGAATTGACAGAATCAATTAGAAAACAAGGCGTGCTTTCACCCATCCTTGTCAGAGAGCTTGGCCTCAACGAGTATGAGGTTATTGCAGGAGAGAGAAGGCTAAGGTCATCAAAGATGGCTGGATTAGAAACAATCCCATGTTTGGTAGACCAAAAAAAAGACCAAGATGCTCTTGTATCGGCACTTATAGAAAATCTTCAAAGAGAAGACCTTAACCCCGTTGAAGAAGCAAGGGGCCTAGACAGACTAAAGAGAGAGTTCGGTCTTACGCAAGACGAAGTTGCCGCATCAACAGGCAAGGCCAGGAGCACAATTGCTAACTCGCTAAGAATATTATCTTTGCCGCCATCTGTTCTTGACTTGCTTTCAGAAGGAAAAATTGAGAAAGGTCACGCAAAACTTTTGGCTTCAATGTCTTCCTCCGATGCAGAAAAAATGGCTAAACAAATAACCAAAGAAGGCCTAACCGTAAAAGACTTAACCAATATTTCATTAAAAAACAAACCAAAAAATCAGCCTAAATCAAAATCAAAAGATACCGACATTTTAAATATTGAACAAGAAATGTCTGAGGCTTTTGGACATAAAATAGAACTAGAGACTAAGAATAAAAAATCTGGAAAAGTATCTATTTTTTATAAAAGCCTAGACGAGCTTGATAACATCATTGCTAAGATCAAAAAATAAGCAACAAACAGCTTGTTTATAAATGATTATATTTTTATAATTCCCGCCAGAAAAATAAATAAATATACTCCAAAGCTCAAATTTGAAAAATATTAGTAAAAAAATTAAATTAATTTTATTGCTAAATATTGCTATTTTTATTTTTGGAACTTTAGCAAACACCTTTTTTGCAGTCATCGCTTCTAGTTATATTGCAACAATGTTCATTATTTATTTTTTAGGAAGCAAAATTAAAGATTTTGTAATTAATGTGGGTTACATATGGGTATCAAAATGGGCAGTTTTTATTATTTTTCTAGCCCTTACAGGTATTTATTTACCAGATGCTTTCTTGTATTCTTTACTAATGTTTTTAGTGTTCAACATAACCATTAATCCGTCAGATATTATTAATGAAAAAAGGGCTCAATAATTATGGCATCTGAATTAACAACAGAATCATATATAAGCCACCATTTAACAAATTTAACTTGTGGAAAAACCCCGGATGGCTGGACTTGTGATCCATATAAAGTTGATCAAATGGGTTTTTGGGCTTTCCATGTAGATTCTTTGTTTTGGTCAATTGGTTTGGGTGCTTTGTTTGTTTTTGTTTTTAGAAAAGCTATCTCAAAGAATTCTGATGCTAGCGTTGCTCCAAGTGGCTTGCAAAATTTTGTCGAAATGAGCATTGAGTTTGTAGAGGATAATGTTCAATCGCTGTTTGGATCAGTAAAAAACACTTTAATCGCTCCTTTAGCACTAACTGTTTTTGTTTGGATTTTACTTATGAATTTAATGGATCTTGTGCCAGTAGATTTTTTACCAGTGCTTGCAGGACACATTGCATACGCAATAGCTGGTGACGCGGTAGAGTGGATTAAAGGACCAGAATCTCTTTATTTTAAAGTTGTACCAACAACAGATCCAAATATAACGCTGGGGATGGCTTTTGGTATTTTTATTCTTACCATTTACTACAGCATAACAGTTAAAGGGTTAAAAGCATTTATTGCTGAACTTACGCTGCATCCATTTGGTAAATATATGATTCCAATCAATTTTGTTTTGGAAATGGTTAATTTTATTGCAAAACCAATATCACTTGGTTTGAGACTTTTTGGAAACTTGTATGCCGGTGAGATGATTTTTATCTTGATTGCATTAATGTTATTTTTTAGTAGCATACCAATTGGTGTTTTAGGATTCGGTTTACATCTAGTTTGGGCGCTCTTCCACATTTTAATTGTGGCATTGCAAGCATTTATTTTTATGGCGCTTACTATTGCATATTTAGCAATGGCGCATGAAACAGAGGAGCATTAATCCTCAACTTATAGGAGAAAAAAATGGAATATAGTATTTTAGCAGCCGGAATTACCATGGGACTTTCAGCAATTGGAGCTGGTATTGGTGTGGGAGTTTTGGGCAGTAAATTTATTGAAGGAATAGCAAGGCAGCCCGAGTTGGCACCTTTTCTTCAGGGAAGATTCTTTTTAATGATGGGGTTAACTGACGCAGTACCAATGATTGGAGTCGGCCTTGGAATGTACATGTTATTTGCAATATAGAAATAAAAAAAGTTAAAAAATGAATATAAACGCAACCTTAATTGCCCAAGCAGTTGTAATGATTGTATTTGTAGCAATCTGCTGGAGATATATCTACCCACCTATTCTCTCTGTTATGAAAGAAAGAGAAAAGAGAATAACTGATGGTCTTGAGGCTGCGAAAAAAGCCGACGATTCTTTGGAAGAGGCTAAACTTGCTTTTGATAAGGAGCTCAATCAGGCAAAAGCCGAGGCAGCAGAAATTCTTGATAAAGCAAATGCAAGAGCGTCTCAAATAGTTACTGATGCTTCATCAAAAGCAGAGGCAGAAGCTGAAAAGATTCTAACCTCAGCATCAACAACTATCGAAAATGAAACCAATAAAGCTAAAGAAGAATTGAGACAACAAATGTCAGACATAATAATTGACACTACTCAAAAAATTCTAGGTGACGAGATCTCCAAAGAAAAACATGAAGAAATTCTTAAAAAAGCTGCTGAGGAACTATAATCAATGATTGAGTTAACACCATTAGCCAGACCTTATGCAAAAGCATTATTTTCATCTGCATTAGAGTCTAAAAAAATTGATGAGATGGCATCTGAGTTAAAAACCATGGCCCTAGCATCGAAAACTGATGGTGTAATTAACACAATTGAAAATCCTGCTTTATCTAGACAAGATGTAGTAAATGTTTTGTTTAATTTATTTGAAGAAAGTATTTCCGAAACATCAAAAAAACTTATAGAAATATTAGCTGAAAATAAACGATTAAATCTTATTGAAACAATCTTCGTTATTTACCAAGAGCTTCTAGAGGAACATAAAGAACAAAAATCGGTTGAAGTATTTGTTGCGGTTGATCCAGGAAAAGAAGCTAAACAAAACATTGAACAAAAATTAAAATCAACCTACGGCAAAGATGCCAACATTTATTTTTCTAAAGACCCATCAATGATGGGCGGCCTATCAATCAAGATAGGAGATGAGACACTAGACCTTTCAATTAAAGGAAAAGTCAAAAAACTTGTAAACCAATTAAATTTTTAAGGTGAAAATATGAGCCAATTAAATCCATCAGAAATTTCCAGCGTTTTAAAAGAGAAAATTGCTGGTCTTGATCTTTCTGCAGAAAGAAAAAATGAAGGCATTGTCGTCAGCGTATCTGACGGTATTGTAAGAATTCATGGCATGGGTGATGTCATGTATGGGGAGGTTATTGAATTTGAAAATGGTACAAAAGGTATGGCCCTTAATTTGGAGCAAGATTCTGTTGGTGCCGTTGTTCTTGGAGATTACCTTGAAATTATTGAAGGACAAAAGGCTGTATGTACAGGCAAGGTTTTAGAGGTTCCTGTTGGCGAAGCTATGCTTGGAAGGGTTGTAAATACTCTGGGAGCGCCAATAGACGGTAAAGGTGAAATTAATGCTGAACACTCCTCACCGGTTGAAGTTGTTGCACCAGGAGTAATCGCTCGTCAATCAGTTGATCAGCCCGTTCAAATTGGCTTAAAGGCTGTTGATGCAATGGTTCCAATTGGAAGAGGTCAAAGGGAATTAATTATCGGTGATAGACAGACCGGCAAAACGGCTGTTGCGATTGATGCAATCATTAACCAAAAAGGTACAGGAATAAAATGTATATACGTTGCTATTGGTCAAAAGCAATCGACGGTTGCTAATGTTGTAAGAAAGCTTGAAGAATACGGAGCAATGGAACATACCATTGTTGTTTCTGCTACCGCAGCTGATCCAGCACCTATGCAATATTTGTCAGCTTATGCTGGATGTACTATGGGGGAATACTTTAGAGATAGAGGTGAAGATGCTTTAATAGTTTATGACGATCTTTCAAAACAAGCTGTTGCATACAGACAAGTATCATTACTTCTCAAAAGACCTCCGGGAAGAGAGGCCTACCCGGGCGATGTATTCTATCTCCATTCAAGATTGCTCGAAAGGGCTGCAAGGGTAAGTGCTGATTACGTTGAGCAAGTTACTGATGGAAAAGTTAAGGGCAAAACTGGATCGTTAACAGCTCTTCCAATTATTGAAACTTTAGCTGGAGATGTGTCAGCTTTTGTTCCAACAAATGTAATTTCAATTACAGATGGCCAAATATATCTAGAAACAGAACTATTTAATTCCGGCGTAAGGCCTGCAATTAATCCAGGTTTATCTGTTTCCAGGGTTGGTGGATCAGCACAGACAAAGATAATGAAAAAATTAGCAGGAGGAGTAAGAACTGCTTTGGCTCAATATCGTGAACTAGCAGCTTTCTCTCAGTTTGCATCTGATTTAGATGATGCCACAAAGCAACAACTTGCAAACGGTAAGGCATTTACTGAACTTCTCAAACAAAAGCAGTATGCTCCAATGAGTGTAGCTCAACAAGCATTGAGTTTATTTGCAGCAGACAGAGGATATATGGCAGATGTTGATGTTGAAAAGATTCTTGATTTTGAAGAAGCCTTGCATGGATATTTAACTTCCGAAAAAGGCGATCTTGAAGAACAAATTAACTCAACCGGTGATTGGAATGATGACATTGAGTCACAATTTACAGCCTTGGTTGAAGATTTCAAAAAAACTCAGACTTTTTAGTTGATAAAAAATGGCCAATACAAAAGAAGTAAGAAAACAAATCGCGAGTATTAAAAGTACTCAAAAGATTACTTCTGCTATGGAAATGGTAGCCGCGAGTAAAATGAAAAAAACTCAAGATACCATGCTTGAGGGTAGGCCTTATTCTTTAAAAATTAAAGACGTTATTTCCCACGTTGCACTTGCAAATTCAGAGTATCCGCATCCTTTTTACGAAGAAAGAAAAACTAAAAAATCATGTTTTATTGTAGTTGCATCTGATAAAGGACTTTGTGGTGGTTTAAACATTAACCTTTTTAAACAAGTAATAGCAAAATCTGCTGAGTTAAATCAAAGAGAAATAGATTCTTGTTTTGCCCTAATAGGAACAAAGGCTTCTAGTTTTTTTAAAAGTGTAGGAGGAGAAGTTGTTGCAGTAGCAGAAAAGCTTGGCGACAAACCGAATCCAGATGATTTAATCGGCTTAACAAAAGTTGTTTTAGACATGCATAAAAATAATGATATTGATCAGGTGTACCTTTGTTCAAATATTTTTGTCAATACAATGACTCAACAACCAAACGTGGAGCAGCTTATCCCACTTGCACCAGAGGAGCAAAACGAAGAAGCTCCTTCGCAATGGGATTACATTTATGAACCTGAGGCAAAAGAATTATTAGATGGATTATTAACAAGATACATCGAGTCACTAGTTTATCAAGCCGTTATTGAAAATAATGCATGTGAACAGGCTGCAAAAATGATTGCAATGAAAAATGCTACTGACAATGCAGGCGACTTGATTAAAGAATTAGAACTTTTATATAACAATGTAAGACAAGCGGCTATTACTCAAGAGCTCTCTGAGATAGTCGGAGGTGCGTCAGCAGTTTAAGGAGAAAAATATGAGCAACGGAACAGTTACACAAATTATTGGAGCAGTTATCGACGTAGAGTTTGATAAAGACAATATACCAAAAGTATATGAAGCTCTTATGGTAGATGAGAGTGGAACAACTCTTGAAGTGCAGCAGCAACTTGGTGATGGTGTTGTTAGAACCATTGCTATGGGTGCAACCGAAGGCCTCAAAAGGGGATTAACCGCTTCTAGAACTAATGCACCAATATCAGTTCCAGTTGGACCTGAAACATTGGGAAGAATCGTAGATGTTTTAGGAAATCCCATTGATGAAAAGGGACCAATTGGCGAAAAATCAAAAATGCCAATTCACAGAAAACCTCCCTCATATACAGATCAATCAGCATCTAATGAGGTTCTTGAAACAGGCATCAAGGTTATTGACCTTATGTGTCCTTTTGCTAAGGGAGGAAAAATTGGTCTATTTGGTGGAGCAGGTGTTGGTAAAACTGTAAATATGATGGAGCTAATTAATAATATTGCTCTACAACATTCTGGTCTTTCTGTTTTTGCTGGTGTTGGTGAGAGAACAAGAGAAGGTAACGATTTTTATTATGAGATGCAAGAATCTGGAGTTGTTAATATTGATAATCTTGGCGAATCAAAAGTTGCAATGGTTTATGGACAAATGAATGAGCCACCAGGAAACAGACTTAGGGTTGCTCTAACTGGATTAACGATGGCTGAAAGCTTCAGAGACGAAGGGAAAGATGTGTTGTTATTTATTGATAACATTTATCGTTACACCCTAGCAGGTGTTGAAGTGTCTGCTCTATTAGGAAGAATGCCATCTGCTGTTGGATATCAACCAACATTAGCTGAGGAAATGGGAGCTCTTCAAGAAAGGATTACATCAACCAAAACAGGCTCTATTACATCAATACAAGCTGTATATGTTCCAGCTGATGACCTAACAGACCCATCTCCAGCAACTACATTTGCTCACTTAGATGCTACTGTTGTGCTTTCGAGACAAATATCTGAATTAGGAATATATCCTGCTGTTGATCCGCTTGACTCAACTAGCAGGCAACTTGACCCATTTGTGGTCGGCGATGACCATTATGAGGTTGCTCAAGGAGTTCAAAAAATCTTGCAAAGATATAATGAACTTAAAGATATTATTGCTATTCTTGGAATGGATGAGCTTTCTGAAGAAGATAAAGGATTAGTAGCAAGAGCAAGGAAAGCTCAAAGATTTTTGTCACAACCATTTTTTGTTGCGGAGATCTTTACAGGTACTCCTGGTAAATATGTTTCACTTGAGGACACTATTAAAGCGTTTAAAGGCATTCTTAATGGTGACTATGATCATCTTCCTGAGCAAGCTTTTTACATGGTTGGAACTATTGAGGAGGCAGTAGAAAAAGCAAAGACTTTATAATATGAAAACTATTAAAATTAATATTGTTTCATCAAGCGAAGAAATTTATTCCGGTGAAGCGACCATGGTATTTGCTACTGGAACTTTGGGTGAACTTGGAATAGCTCCTGGGCATACTCCTCTTTTGACTGGGCTAGCAGCTGGACCTGTAAGGGTTCAAAATGGATCAGATGAAGAAACATTCTTTTGCTCAGGTGGTTTTTTAGAAGTACAGCCAGATTTGGTTACTGTCTTATCTGATACAGCAGAGAGGGCAGAAAGCTTAGATGAATCAGAAGCGATTAAAGCAAAAGAGGTTGCCGAGCAAGAACTTGCAAATAAAGATACCTCAATTGATTATGCCAAAGCTTCAGCTCAGCTTGCAGAAGCCGTTGCAAGACTTAAGACTATTCAAAAATTGCGAAAAAAACAGTAAGGTATCTATTTAGCCTTATATTGTGAAAATTCATACTGTAATTCTAGCTGCTGGAGAGGGCTCTAGAATGCACTCAAAAAAAGCAAAATCTCTTCAACCTGTTGGCGGGCAGTCAATGCTTAAGCGCATTCATAATACTGTTTTAAGTTTAACCGAAGAGACTTCCTTTGTTGTTGGATATGAAAAAGATTCCGTTATCACTGAAGTGAAAAAATTTCCTGGAATAAATCATATCTGTGAGCAAAAGAAACCAATTGGTACGGCTGACGCTGTTAAATCTGCTTTAGATTCAATAAACACAGACTCAAAAGTTTTAGTTTTGTATGGAGATGTGCCTCTAATTAAGAGGGAGACACTCAATAATTTAATTTCAATTACTGATGAGAGCCTCACAATACTAAGCACGGAACTAAAAAATCCAACCGGGTATGGAAGAGTTAAAAAGAATGAAAATGGGGCTGTAATATCAATAATTGAAGAAAAGGATGCGTCAGAGGACGAAAAAAAAGTTAAAGAAATTTTTACCGGGATACTTTGTTGTAATAAGACGTTGTTAGAGGAAGCAATTGATGAAGTTAGCAACGATAATGCCGCTTCCGAATTCTATTTAACAGATATTGTTTCTATAATTAATAAAAAAGGGTTTAAAATCAGTACATGTATTGTTCCGAATGATGAAGTAAAGGGTGCTAATACTAAAAGAGAGCTATCAGAGTTAGAGGAAATATATAGAAAAATGAAAGCAAATGATCTATTAGATATGGGGATAACCGTTTCCGACCCATCAAGAGTTGATGTCAGAGGAGAGGTTTCAGCTGGCACAGACTGTCAAATTGATGTAAATGTGATTTTGGAGGGAAACGTATCACTTGGTAACAACGTTTCTATAGGACCAAATACAATTTTGAAAGATGTCGATATAGGCGATAACTCAAATATAGAAGCTTTTTCGCATTTAGTCTCATCAAAAGTAGGTAAAAATTGTTCTATTGGACCATACGCAAGACTAAGAGAGGGAAGTCATATAGCTGATTCAGCAAAAATCGGTAATTTTGTAGAAACAAAAAAAACAAAAGTTGGCAAAGATTCTAAAGCTAATCATTTTGCATATTTGGGAGATGCGGAAATTGGTGACGATTCCAATATTGGAGCAGGAACAATAACTTGCAACTATGATGGAAAGGACAAGCATAAAACTAAGATAGGAAATAGTAGTTTTATTGGAACAAACTCGTCTTTGGTTGCGCCAGTTACAATTGGTTCAAATGCATACGTTGCTGCCGGATCGGTAATTACTAAAGATGTTCCTGATAATGCTCTTGGCGTAGGAAGAGCAAAACAAGATAACAAAGAAAACTGGTCTAAGAAAAAGGACTAATCATTATGTGTGGAATTATAGCTGCCGCTTCCAATCGTAACGTTGGAAAATTGCTTGTTCAAGGCCTTCATAAAATGGAATACCGCGGTTACGATTCCGCAGGAATTGCACTTCATCAGACCGATCAAATTACTCACTTAAGAACATTAGGAAAAGTAAAATTACTTGAAGAAAAAATGATTTCAGAAAAGCCTAAAAGCAAACTTGGAATTGCACATACTAGATGGGCTACCCATGGAGAGCCTTCAGAAGAAAACGCACATCCACACAAATCAAATGAAAGAGTCTATATTGTTCATAATGGCATAATTGAAAATTACTTGGATCTAAAAGAGTTTTTGAAAAAAGAAGGGTATGCTTTTTCATCTCAAACAGACTCTGAATTAATTGCTCACCTTCTTGAATATTTTCTCAGTAAAGAAAACAACATGCTCGATTCTATGTATCTAACAAAAGAGAAGCTTGAGGGCGCATATGCAATAGCAGCCATAGACAAACAAGATGATAAAAATATTATTATCGCCAGAAGTAAATCACCATTATTAATTGGAATAGGCATGGACGAATTCTTAGCTGCCTCTGATCCACTGGCTATAGGCCAACTAACCAACGAGTTTATCTTTTTAGAAGATGGTGATGTTGCAGAATTATCATCTGAGAACTACACCATTTATGATGAATCTAAGAATCAAGTTGAAAGAGAAATTTCTAAAATAGATATTTCAAGTCAAACAACCTCGAAAGGCGAATATCGTCATTTTATGGAAAAAGAAATATACGAGCAGCCCGAAGCGATCCTTAAAACTATTGATGGGCGAGTTGGCGGGGATGATGTCTTAGATAATATATTTGGTCTTGGCTCATCTGAAATGTTTGAAAAAGTTAAAAGAATACAAATCGTAGCTTGTGGAACAAGCTTACATGCTGGCCGTGTTGCAGCTAACTGGTTCTCAGCAATCTCAGAGCTTCCAACTCAAATAGATTATGCATCTGAGTATAGATATAGAAATCCTCATGTAGATGAAGATTCTCTTTTGGTCACAATTTCACAGTCTGGAGAAACCGCTGACACTCTTGCGGCACTAAGATATTCAAAAGAAAAAGATTATTTATCCACGCTATGTATATGCAATGTTCCAACAAGTTCTCTTGCAAGAGAATCTGATTATTCAATATTTACAAATGCTGGCCCTGAAATTGGAGTTGCTTCAACAAAAGCTTTCACTACTCAGCTTGCAGCCCTGATGTTATTGGCATTATCTTTAGCAAAAAGTAGAGAAAGAAATCCAAACTTAAGAACTAGAGTAATAACAGCGCTTAGATCTTTATCAGAAACAGTAGAAGAAACCTTGAAATTAAAAGATACTATTTTAGAAATAGCTCCAGAGATAGCAAATAAAGATAATGCACTATTTTTAGGAAGAGGTATTTTCTATCCAATTGCCAAAGAGGGAGCGCTTAAGCTTAAAGAAATTTCTTATATCCATGCCGAAGCATATCCTGCTGGTGAATTAAAACATGGGCCGCTTGCTTTGATAGATGAAGAAATGCCAGTAATTGCACTAGCGCCAGAAAGTGAAATAGCTGAAAAACTAGTTTCTAATCTTGAAGAAGTTAAGGCTAGGGGAGGAACTTTATATGTATTTTCTGATCCATCAATATCAATGGACTTAAAATCTGGAAGACTTATTAACATGCCAAAATGTGACTTTCTATTAACTCCAATTATTTATACGATACCACTTCAAATTCTTTCTTATGAGGTTGCTTTGTTAAGAGGAACCGATATCGATCAGCCAAGAAATTTGGCTAAATCAGTCACTGTGGAGTAGTGAGGTGACGAATTAAATCGCATAATATTTCAATGAGAAATATCTTATTAATCTCTTTAGCAGTTTTATCTTTCGAGGTTTTCTCTTCGAATGACGATATCCCAAATTGTCCAATTAATGGTTCACACCCAAAGTGCATAAAAATATTTGGAGGAGATTATGGTGGCAAATATATTGGTTCTGTCATCAATGGGCAATCAAATGGTTACGGAGTTTTTGTAGCAACTAAAGGAACTAAGTATGAAGGTTATTGGATCGACGGATTAAGGTCAGAAGGTAAACAGCAATATGAAGATGGTGGAGTATACGATGGAGAATGGGGCAGAAAATATCCTGATTTAGGTATGCATGGCAATGGAATTTATTATTACCCGAATGGAGACACATTCGAGGGTCAATTTAAGAGAAATAAACCAATAAAAGGCAACTTAGTAAAAAAAGATGGTTCAACCCTTTATCTTGAGTATCGTTGGAATTGGGAAAAATTTAAAGGAGGCAGCATTCTTTTTGGTGAATTAACTTTCCAGGATGGTTCAACTTATAAGGGAGAGTTTGATAAATTTAATAACCCTAAAGATACAAAAATTTCTCCACCCGGTGAAGATGGTAAAGGAAATAATAATCCGAAATCACAAAGTAATAATATAAGACCGGTGGCATCTGGCACAGGTTTTGCCATAAATGAACAAGGTGTCATTATCACCAATAGTCATGTTGTGGATGGGTGCGAGGCAGTAAAGGTTCATCATAAGGGAGAAATTTACACATCCATTTTGATTGCGAAAGATGCCATAAATGATTTGGCAATTATCAAAGCAGACTTTAAACCTAATCACTTTTTTACACTTAAAGAAAGAGACCCAAGCATTCTCGACGAAATTGTTGTAGCAGGATATCCGTTTGGTATGCAAATAAGTAGTAACGTTAAAGTAACAAAGGGAATAGTAAGTTCTTTGGCAGGTATAGGTAATAACTATTCCCAAATTCAAATTGATGCTGCAATTCAACCGGGAAATAGTGGTGGACCCATAATAGACTTAGATGGAAATTTAGTTGGTGTTGCTGTGTCAAAATTAGATTTAATGACTATCGTTGAGAACTATGGAGTAGTCCCTGAGGATACAAATTTCGGGATTAAATCAAATGTTGTAAAAAATCTTTTATTAGGAAATTCAATTAATTTCGATTCATCAAAAGACTATCGTGCTAATAAAATGGACCTGGTAGAAAAAATTAATGAATCAACATTCTTTTTGTCATGTTGGATGAGTCAAGAAAGCATAGAAAAGTTTAGTGATACAAAAATGATGTTTAAGGAAAACAACTAGTAATGGAAGAAAAACATATTAAGTTTTATATAAAATTTAACAGAAGGTGGAGAAAGTTAATTCGTCACCCGAAAACACTTCGTAACAGTGGAGTAAGTGCGAGTAGTTTACAACAGTAAATTAGAATCCCAAAAATCTAAATTGTTAATTGCTATCAGATGATTCGGAATCATCTTCTGAATCATCAGAACCAGGTTCTTTACCTGCCATCGCTCCCGCTAAGACAACTATAGCCTCTTCCGACGCAAAGGCAGTTTCATTTTCGCCGTAACTAAAATTACACCCAGCATACCAGGCAGTATCATAGTCTTTGTTTGAACCAAAGCCTGGATGTTTAGAACACCAATCACTAGGCGATTGAGGTTTTACTACCGTCATCATTGTTAAGCCTGAAAAACTTACAAACTTTTCTCTTTCTACGATATCATTTGGCTTTACAATACCAGAGCAAACCTCTGAACTAGAAACAACTGTGTCCCCAACACTTCCGACCACATGGTCAGGGTAAAATTTACCAACCTCATACCATTTTTGATCCTGATTTCTTTCAAGACTTAGGGTGTAACAAATGCTTCCTTCGGCTGTACCAAGATTTTGGAAAGTACATGACGCATTTCCATTTCCTGTAATGGAGCAATCTCCTTTAATATCGGGCTGCCCACAAGAAACTATGAATAAACAAATAACTATTGAGGGTAGCAAATTTTTTTTCATAACTAATTAGAACCTTTTTGTAGTTTATTTACAAGCTAAAGGAAAATTGCAAAAAAATTAAATATAATCCATAAATATAGAGTTAATATTATTTACTTTTGTAAAACACTCGATAACTGTTGAATGAATAATTTAATACAAATCATTAACTCGCCATTCTGGGCAGCAGGAATATTAACAGTTATTTTGTTAACAACAGGTGACTATAAATGGTGGTTACTCGGACTTTATGTTTTGTTTGCCTTTTTTGGCAAACTTTATATTAAAAACAATGAATAAAAAATTAAATCATTGTTTTGTTCAAGTCTGTGACGGTAGAATAAATACGATTAGTGATTGAGAAATGAAAGAATGAGTGAGCTAAACAAACAAAACAAGATAATTACTTATATTTTTGAATTGGGACTCATTAAAAGCCTAGACGAGACTAGACAATTTATGAGAGAAAATTCTTCTCCATATGTTTTTAATTGCTCAGAGCCTAAAACCATAAGATTTGAATGGTTTCTATCCGAAGATGAGAAGTCCGCAACATTAATAGAAATGTTTGAAGATAGTGATGCTGCCAAATTAAGATTAGAAAATCATTCAGCAAGCCACCTAGTTAAAGAGTTTCCAGAATATTTTGAAATTAAACAGTTTGTTGTTTTGGGTGATATAAAACCAGACATGAAGGATAAGTTAGCGGACTGGAATGCAGATCTAAGAGGAAATGTGGGCGGTTTTTTTAAAGGATTAGATTAAAAATCTTATATAAGTAAAAATAAATATGGTCATAGCAGTGAGCGCGCTCATAGTTTTAGCAATTATATTTGGACCGTCTTTATGGGTGAAGTTCGTTATGAGGAAGTATTCATCGGAAAATCCTGAAATTCCTGGCACGGGGGGAGAGCTCGCAAAGCATTTGATTAAGAAATTATCTTTAAAAGACGTAACTGTTGAGGTAACTGAGCTAGGAGATCATTATGATCCAATTGAAAAAGAGGTTAGGCTTTTGCGAGAGCATTATGAGTCTAAATCGCTAACCGCAATTGTTATTGCAGCTCATGAGATTGGTCATGCGATCCAGGATCAACAAGGTGATAAACGTCTAGCTACAAGAACAAAGATGATTCCTGTAGTCAATAAGGTGGCACGTTTCAGCGCCATCATTATCTCTTTATCGCCAGTGATTGGTATTATTACACGACATCCAATGCCATTTTCTCTATTACTTCTAATAGGTCTATCAGGTTTTATCGCTCGTATGATGATTCATGCGGTTACTCTTCCTATTGAATTTGATGCAAGTTTTTCTAAAGCACTTCCTATATTAAGGGAAGGAAAATATATATCGCAGTCAAACGAAAAAGCTGCTAGTCATATTTTAAGGGCAGCATCTCTCACTTATGTTTCGGCTGCGTTGGCTGACATTTTAAATCTCGGCCGTTGGATCGTTATATTATCAAGGCGATAAAATAAGGAAGAATTAATTATTTAATTGAATCTCTTATCATCGGAAATGCAGGTGGAGAGTCCTCAAATTGCACCCTTCCAATTTCAACAAAGCCATGTCTTTCATACAAAGCTTTATTTAATTCGTTAGATGCTTCTAAATATGCTCTATCTCCTTTTTCATCGATCATTTTAAGAGCCTCTTTAAGTAAAAAAGAACCTATACCCTTTCTTTGTTGTGAGGGATCAACGGCAATAAATGGCAAATACCAAGCATCATCTGGATGATATTTTTCAAATTCTTCAAAAAATTTAATAACAACCTCTATTCGATCTGTTGGTATATATTCAAAAGTTGGCCCAAGAACTGAATTATCAAATTCAACTCCAGGAGGGTGCCAAAGGGATGAACCAAAAAAATTTTCTTCTGAATAAACAATATTATTTTCAAAAGCTATTTTTGAAAATTCTTCCATCCAAGCATCAAAACATTTAAGGTAAGAAGATGCATCAGGGAACACCCATCTCAATAAGGCATCAGACGAAAAACCTAACGTAAGAACTGCCTTCACTTTCTCTAAATCCGCAGGAGATGATCTAACTATTTTAGGTATATTCATATCTTCAATGATTGATACTTAGTTTAATTAAAGTAGACACTTTTATCTACTAATTCACAAAAGAGTAAATAATTTATAATAAAGACCAAATGAATCAATCAAACGCCTTTAAAATATTTCTTTATATAGCGATTTCATGGGCGGTTTTTTACTTTATTGCTTATCAGCTTCAATTACCGCTTTGGCATGATGAGATATACCAATATTGGATTACTTCGAAAGATATAGATTCAATTATTTCAATAACAAGGGCTGATCCAAACTATCTATTACATACGCTTATCTATAAGCTTTCTATAAACTTATTTGGATTAGAAAATTTTGACAATTTAGTTTTTATACACTTCATCTCACTATTTGTCGTATTTTTTTCATTTTATTTATTAAGAAAGATCCTTTCATTCGAGCGAATATTATTGTTTGCCTTTGTTTTATTTGCTTCAGAATATTTCTTAAGATTCTTTTTTGAAATAAGAACCTATGGATTTGTTTTTTCATGGTCAGTTCTTTTTTCAACCTCATATCTTTTAACAAGGACAAAAGACGAGAACAATTATTTTTACTTGTTCATAATATCCGGCATTGTGCTATCCGCCTTTAATCCTATAGCGGGATTATTTGTTGTTTTTGTAATGTTAAAGTTTTTTATTGAAAACAGTTCAATGCTTAAAAGGCTCTTAGTATTAATTGTAATTTTTATAGCTTGCTCTCAAGTGCTAATCTTTTCTTCTGGGAGCGTTCTTTTAAATAGTGATTACCATATTGATTCTTATTTTAGGCATATAAGAAATACTGGGGCTTTCATGATTCCAACAATAATGGCTGGAATTTGTTTGCTTTTTCGTATCTCAAAAAGCAAGTTTAAAAAGATTCTATTTGATATAAGCCCTATAATTTTTTCTATAGTAATTATTTTTACTTATTCGGCTATAACATCCCCTTTCTATCAGGGCAGATATTTCACAGCGTTTTTCCCGTTTTTATCTTTATTTTTAATCATTCATCTTGATAGAAAGTATTTTGTAAGTTTAAAAATTGCTTCATTTGTACTTATTATTCTTTTGTATGGCCCAAGAGCAATAACCCCATACACAAATTTTGAAGGAATAATCGCAAGCTCGCATAAAGCGGAATGTGATGGAATGCCTTTATTTTTTGAAAATGAAACTGGTTTTGATTCAAACATTCTATTTCGTCAAGAATTTGATGAAATAATATATTTTGCAGCTGAAGAACTTTATTCAGACATTCAAAGGCCTGTCTTGTCTGCAAAAGATACAATTAGTTGGTGGAGCAACAATACTCAAAATAATAGTTGCAAGGTAATAGGAATAACTACAAGAGATGTAATCCCTAACCCAAATAACTTATCAGTAGAAGAAAATAATTTTACACTTTCAACGAATATAGTAGATAAATGTAATGAAAATGCTTGTGGTACTATCTGGCGCATAAATTAGCATATCAAATGATGTATAATGAATTTATGTGTGATTGTTGCGATTGTTGCGAGTGCTCCTGCTGCTCAAAGTAAAATTTAACTAACTTAAATTATTAATAAAACCTTTGTTAAAGAAAAACGTATTTCTAGTTATACTTTTTGGCTCATTTTATTTAGATGCACAGCCTGATATTCAACCTATTGAAATTTCCTATGGCTATGATGAAAAACAAAAAATTGATTTTTATAAGGGATCATCCGATAAAGTTTTAATTTGGATTCATGGAGGTGGTTGGCTATTTGGAGACAAAAGAGCTGAAAGGTGGATTAAAAGATTTCAGAATCATTTTATAAATCATAAAGAACTTAATATTTATATGATTGGCTATAGGGTTGGAGAGGCAACAGCACCAAATGCGGTTGAAGATGTGATTTGTGCTTACAAAAAAATTATTAGCGATGCAACACTAAAAAATTTATCAACTGACGATATTGTTGTTGCTGGCGCTAGTGCAGGAGGACATTTGGCATTAATGGTTGGCCTCTCTGCTAATTACAAAAATAAAGAATGCGCAGAAGAAATTTCACCGAAAGCTATAATTAATATTTTCGGCATAACAGAAATTAAAGAGACTTCAAAATTTTTAGATAAAACAAAGTTTTTTAAAGCTTCAAATTATGTAAAAGGATGGATCGGATCAGATTCAAACTTAGATGAAATTTCTGAGAATCTTTCACCAATTTATTTGTTGGATGAAATTGAACTTAATGTTTTAACAATTCATGGAACAAAAGATAGATGGGTTCCATATAATCAGGCAGTTCTTTTGGACGAGGGGTTAGGTGAACAACATCAGCTTTTAACAATAGATGGAGGCGGGCATTATAATTTTTCTGACGAAGCAGACGAAATTATCAGACAAACTATTTCATCTTTTATAAAGTCTAATTTTAATTAAATCACCAAAGAGCAACAGGATTAATAATCATTTGCACAGCACCCTTTAGTTTGGGTTGACCTAAAACAAATAAAAACTCTGTAACATTTTCTTCAGCCAATTTCCCAGTATTCATAGTTTCTAAAATATAAATACCATTTTCTTTAATAAGTGTCACGTGATCATAGTAGACCAAGTCTCCTTCAACTGGAGGCACTGCCCCTAAACCCCAAGTATCTGCACCAACCGCCATTGGGCTAAAAGATGCTAAATATACAGCTGCATCATTCGTGATTCCAGGTATTGTACTTCCCCATAATTCTGGAGACTCTTGCAAGTATGCATCTGTCCAGCCAGTATGAAACAAAATAATATCTCCTTCCTTAAACTCAATATTCTGTTGCTCAGTAGCATTTTTGATATCTTCTCTTGTAATTCCTTGCCCACCAGCCATCACATTGATTCCAAAATACTTTGCCATGTTCACTAAAACACCGCGACCAACAAGCGGGGGCACTTTTTCAATTCCAAATTTTGTTAGCCCAGTTATAAATGAAAAGTCAGCTCCTTTGTGACAGTTATAAAAAACATCATCGTCACCAATATGACCCAATCCATCAAGTTGAGGCCCTGTACCAATCCACATTTGAAGAATATCGTCGTTGTAAGTAATGTCGTATCCAAAGTCTTCGGTAGTATCTCTACCAAAATGTTGATTTGGTTGTACAACTTGTAATTCCGTATATCTTGGAGGAAATGCTGGCATACCTGGCTCAATAACGATACCCAGACCATGCGACATTCCTTTTTTTACAAGTTTAATTGCATCTAAAGTATTTGCATTGGATATTAAATTTGCAGCACCAATCTCATCATCTTTGCCCCATTTAGAGATTTCACATCCATCATCTGAAAATACAAAAAAAGAAATAAATAAAAAACAAAAAATTAAATTACGCATGTTGACCTCCCACAATCCCTAATTTCATTATAAGCATATTAGCCGATATATTTAAGGTAACAAAGAAATATGATTTAATTAATAACAAAATATTATCTCTGTAAATTATCATGAAAGAATATACCGGAAGCTGTCATTGCGGAGGAGTTAAATATAAGTTTAAATCTGATGAGCTTGTCGAAATATGGAGTTGTAATTGTTCTATTTGTGACATGATCAATTATCAACATTTATTTGTTAGACATGAACTATTTGAGCTCATTGATGGAGAAGAGCTCATATTAGAATATAACTTTGAGAGCAAGTCGGCAAAGCATTACTTTTGTAAAAAGTGTGGCATCAAATCTTTTTACCAGCCAAGATCTCATCCTGAAATGTATAGCATAAATCTTAAATGCGTTAACGATCCACCTAAGGTTAAAGAGGTTGTATATTTTGATGGAATTAATTTTGAAGACAGCATAAAAAAAATATGAATGTATATTTTATGTTATTCGGTGCAATATTTTTTGAGGTTTTTGGAACTATGCTGTTGCCAGCATCACAAAATTTTACAAAAATTTTTCCAACATCAATTTTGTTGATTTCATATGCTATATCTTTTTATTTCTTAGCAATTGTTTCACAAAAATTACCACTTTCAATTGTTTATGCATCATGGTCAGGCGTAGGGGTATTTTCAATAGCAATACTGAGCTACTTTTTTTATAAACAGGCTCTAAATTGGCAGACAATTGCTGGATTATTTCTTATAGTCATAGGCGTAACTATAGTTAACATATTTAAGGCAAATTAATACGGAGATCATTATGAGCATTACACTTGGCAATATTTCACTTGGCACATACATTCAAATGGTATCAGCAGCCTCAAACATTATTGATAAAGCTGAGGAAACCATTAATAAAGATGAAATAGTAAGCATGCAACTTCATGAAGATATGAAACCATTCACGTTTCAGGTGTTTAGTATTGTTCATCATTCAGTAGGTGCCATAGAAGCTTTAAAGACTGGAGAATTTGGGCCACCAATGATGCCAGATAACTTGAGCTTTGAAGATTTAAAAAATATGCTAAAAGAAGCTGAGAAAGATTTGAAAAGCATGAATTCATCTGAAATAGATGGTTTTTCTGACACTAAAGTTGTTTTTAAAATGGGACCAGTTGAATGGCCCTTTACAGCAACAGACTTTATTTTATCCTTTTCGTTACCAAATTTTTATTTCCATCTGACAACCTTTTATGACATGTTAAGGATAAAAGGGCTTGATATTGGTAAGCTAGACTTTATTGGTCAGATGAAATTGGATAACTGAGATATATATTGAAAGACTTTGCCGACAAAGTAGCATTAATAACAGGAGCAGGATCTGGAATTGGTAGAGCTCTTTCTTTAGAGCTTGCAGAGAAGGGTTGCAATTTGGCGCTTGTTGATTGGAATGAGGATTCCCTTGAAGAAACGAAACAACTTTTAAGAAAAAAGAATGTTGCTGTATCAACACATGCTTTTGATATTAGCGACAAAGAAAAAGTTACAGCTTTACCAGATGAAGTAATTGAATTTCATAAACAAATCGATTTAGTTTTTAATAATGCGGGATTATCCATTGTGGGAACTGTCAATGAGGTTGATGAAGACGACTGGAACTGGGGATTAAATATTTTGCTAAATTCTGTAATTCAAATGACTACAGTTTTTCTTCCTCATCTTGAAAAGCGGCCTGAAGCAGCAATTATCAATACTTCTTCCATATTTGGTCTTTTTAGTGTTCCCAAACAATCAATATACAATGTTGGGAAATTTGGAGTAAAAGCTTTTACAGAGTCCTTGTCTCTTGAGCTTGAAATGGCTGAGTCAAAAGTTGAGGCTTATTGTGTTTTTCCAGGCCACATAGGAACAAATATTTATTCCTCATCAAGATTTAAAAGTTTTGAAAAAGATGATGCAGGCGCTGCTATATTTGGAGCAAACGCTGAAACAAAAGAAGAAGCAGGCGTTCAATTTAAGCAGAATGCACCCTCATCACCAGAACATGCTGCAAAGGTTATTCTTAAAAATATTAGAAAGAAAAATAAAAGGATATTAATTGGTATAGATGCACATTTTTACGACCTTATGAGCAGACTTTTCCCAAAAAGTTTTTTAAAAATAATATGGATTCTTCCATTCTTTCGAAATCTTTTTAAATCTAAGAAATAACATAATGATATCTTCCATCGACCACTTAATAATTGCAGTCAAAGACATTAACAAAGCGGAAGAAAATTACAGAAAAATTTTTGGAATAGAGCCTGTTTGGAAAGGAGAACATAAAGCTCTTGGAACCTCAAATGTAATTTTCAATTTTAAAAACACTTATTGTGAACTTTTATCAGCTAATGGAGATGGTCTTGGTGCATCATTGGTAGATAATGCAATAGAAGAGAATGGAGATGGCCTTATTGGAATAGTATTTGGCACAAATAATACAGAAGAGTCATTTTGTAAATTAAAAAAACTAGGCTATCTAATAACTGAACCTTCTGAGGGCGAGGGAATAGATACTAACACTAAAAAAATAAGAAAATGGAAAAACCTTTTCTTGCCTCCTGAGCTATCAAGAGGGATTTTTTCTTTCCTTATTGAGCATACAGAAGGAGCATTGCCAACTCTTGATAAATATCCTAAAGACACAGTTAATAAGCTTGATCATGTTGTCATAAATACAAACGATGCAGATGGTTTTATTAATATTTACAGAGACATTTTTAATATTCGACTAGCATTAGATAAGGTTATAGAGCATTGGAAAAGCAGAATGTTGTTCTTTAGATTAAATAAAACAACAATAGAAGTCATAGAAAGAAAAAACGAAGACACTTCGCAAGACAGTCTGTGGGGATTAGCATGGGAAGTTGAATCAATTGAGGAAACTCACAAAAGACTTACAGATGAGGGCATAGATGTTTCTCAAATAAAAGATGGCTTAAAAGAAAATACTCTAGTTGCTACTATAAAGTCTCATACCCATAACGTTCCAACATTACTAATAGAACATTCTTAATGAAATTTGTAGTAGGTTTTTTGCTTGCTTTTTTATCGATATTTATCGGGTCTCCACTTATAGCGTTATTGATGGGTTCACTATTAGTACTAGTTTTTAAATTCCCAAATAACTATATTGAAAAATCAGTCGCAACCAATCTACTGCAGGCTGGAATAATCTTAATTGGTTTCACAATATCTGCATCAACCGCACTAGAGATTACTTATAAATATTTTCCGTACGTTTCTATTTTCGTACTAATAATATTTTTCGTGGGCTTGTTATTAGCTAACTTATTTAAGATAGAAAAAAAGCTAGGTATTTTACTTGCTTCAGGAACTGCTATTTGTGGCGCAACAGCTATGGCAGCTATTTCTCCATTAATTAAATCAAAGCCTAAAGATTTATATGTGGCATTAGCGATAATTTTTATCTTTAACGCTTTTGCAATTGGCATACTGCCTTTAGTAGGAATTAAGCTTGGTATGAGTTCTGAGAGCTTTGGTGCGTGGTCCTCAATGGCTGTTCACGACACGAGTTCAGTAATTGGAACCGCAATAGCCTTTGGTGGAAGCGCTCTCGAAACAGCAACAACCTTAAAGCTCAGCAGGACAATTTGGTTAATACCTTTAATCATAATTCTCGGAACTTTTTATCCAAATAAATCAAGGGCCAAGTTCCCGATTTTTATTTCATTATTTATTACAGCAATTGCCATTGGATCTTTCTTAAATTTTAGCCAAGAAACAATAAATTTAATTGACATAACCAGTAGAATTTTTTTAATCTCAGCTCTCTTTTGCATTGGAACACAGATAAGTTTTGAAACTATAAAAGAAATAAATACAATAACATTTATATATGCTTTAAGCTTATGGTTAGTTG
Source organism: uncultured SAR86 cluster bacterium (assembly GCA_902631785.1). Classification (GTDB taxonomy): domain Bacteria; phylum Pseudomonadota; class Gammaproteobacteria; order Magnimaribacterales; family D2472; genus SAR86A. The sequence continues at coordinate 122,571 of CACOZT010000001.1, read as the reverse complement.
CGCTGATTTTTTCATTTTTAATAATTAACTTATTTACTTAACTGGAGAAACTATGTTTAGTCATGTAATGGTAGGAACAAATGACATTGAAGAGTCACGAATTTTTTATGACAAAATTTTTGAAGTTCTTGGAGCGGGACCAGGAAAAATGTATCCGAATCTTACAGGACAAAAAAGATATTTTTATAATCTTAATGGAACAAGCTTCTGTATTTCTGAGCCAATTGACGGTAATCCTGCCACAGTATCAAATGGCGCAACCATTGGATTTAATATTGAAAGTATTGAGCAAGGTGATGAATGGCATAAGGCAGGAATAGAAAATGGAGGTATTTCAATTGAAGATTCTCCTGGTATAAGAGATTATGGTAAATTCAAAATGTATTTAGCGTATCTGAGAGATCCAACTGGAAATAAGTTATGCGCTGGCTTAACGATTAAGTAAAATATTCGCATATGAAAAGAATTTTAATTTTATTTTTAATATCGCATTTAGCTCTTCAATCTGACGAAGGTGGTTATATATTTGGATGGAGTCATCTAGATGATCCAATGCTTAAAGCTCCAAGAGGAGGAACAACACTTGGCCCAGATGTAAAGCTAGATAAGAATTCAAGTCCATATTGGGAAAAGCTAAAAGATAATAATCTCAGTAAATTTGAAAAAGATAGATTAGCAATACTTTCTATGCAGGGAGAATATAGGATATTTTTTGATTTTATGGAAACTATGGGTTTTGTTCCAGACTATGTTCCTCAGCAACCATATCAATCATGGGGAACAGAATTTATTGTTCTCGTTGAGGACAAAAAAGATTTTATAAGCTTGCAACACATCATGGTTATGTATTTTGAGCAAGACGATGGCAAGGTTTCTATGCCAATAGTGGTAAAACACTGGAGGCAAGACTGGAAATATCAGGACAATGAGATAAATGCTTATGTTGGAAACAATACATGGGAAAAAAAGAGACCGTTGTGGGCTGATAAAAAAGGAGCATGGTCACAGTCGGTCTATCAAGTAGATGACTCTCCTAGATATCAAGGATATGGAAAATGGGAGCATTCTGATAATTTCTCATCATGGACTTCAAACGAAACTTGGAGGCCTTTACCAAGACGAGAGGCTTCAATAAGAGATGACTATGACGTAATGATTGGAAGAAATATTCAAACAATTACTCCAGACGGATGGGTTCATGAACAAAACAATAAGAAGGTAGTTTTAGGCGACAGTAAGAGAGTAATAGCAAAAGAAATAGGTCTTGCAAGATATCAAAGGGTAGATGATTTTGATTGGGATGCAGGAAAAGAATTTTGGGAAACTACATACCCCTTTTGGGAGGAGGTACGAAGCCAGTGGGACAAAAAATTAAGTAAATCAAAGACATTTAAATTGAAAAAAGAGGTTAATGGCGCAAATCTTTTTGTGAGACTATTTGAGCTATCAAATAAATATCAAAATGGGGACCTTGATTCAATTAATAAAATTCAGAAAATTGTCGAGGAGCATTCAGAAACTTCTTAGAACATTAAAAAGATTTAAGTATTGTTTTAATACCGCTAATGACACTTGGGTTACCTTCAAAACATTTAATAGATTTGTCTGGCATATTCCAATTATGCGCTGATTTTGTAAAAAAATTTGAATCGATTGTTACCCAACTCGAGTCGTCTAAGGTACCAGCTTTAACATAAAAAATTCTTGAAATTTCTTTTGCATAACTCAGAATGCCAGATCCACAATTTGGGCAGAAGCCTCTTCTGACGTGAGAGCCAGACGAGCCTTTGCTTTCAAAAAATTTCAGCTCACCATTAAGATCCACATATTTTTTCGCAATAAATAGTATTGTTGCTTTACCAGAACCCGTTGTTCGTTGGCAATCTTTACAATGACAATGATGAGCAGAAATAACTTTTTCTTTATCTAGAGAATATGTAATTTCCCCGCACTGACATCTGCCTGACTGAATATTAGAATCATTTTTCATAATAAAAGGTGTATGCCTAAATCAACCATAAGATAAAAAGTTGCAAAAAATCCTACTATATAGGGAATGCTTCTTGGACTCGGATTTTTCTCAGTCGCAATTCTGTAATATAAGATCATATGAATGATCCTTGCTATAGCATATATCCAGATGATAATTGATAGTTTTAAGGCTCCATAACCAGAAAACATTGCCAGAAAAGCCATCCCTAAGACTGGAATTATATTTTCTATTGAATTATGAAATGTTCTATGAGCTCTAAATACAATGGATAGCTGACCCAGTTCAGGCTTTACTTTACCAGGGCTATAACCGCCTTTTTGTCCTCGGTGCACTCTTATGGCCACCATTAGCTGAACCATAATTGTTGCCAGTATTAACCATAAACCTAAAATTGAGCTGTAATAATCTTCAAACATGTTAGACCTTATAAATTTGCTTCGTCTAACTAATTATAGACATAATATACGCATGAAAGTTATAAAAGAAGAAATTGTTTTCAACATTGAAGCATCTTCATTGTGGGAGATATTATCAGATGTCACAAGATGTGATTGGGTTCCATCTGTAGAAGAAATCGAAATGATTGGAGACTGTAGAGTATTTCAAATGGATGGAATGGGCACTATTAAAGAAAAAATTATATTAAATGATAATGAAAATATGATTTTAAAATATTCTGCTATTGAAACTGCAGCGCCGTTAAACCATCACCTCGCAACAATGGAAGTAATAGCTATGGAAGATAATTGCTGTAAATTAAATTGGAGAACAGAAATAGACCCTGAGATGTTTGCTGATGCTGTACATAACGGAATGTTAATCTCAATAGATGGAATAAAGAAAGTTTTAGAAAACAATTAAAGAAATAGAGTAACCATAATGAGTTTTTTATATAAGGTCTTGAATAAAGAAGAATGGGATATTGCAAAATCAATTGGATATATTGAGACTGAACTGGACAAAAAGGATGGCTATGTCCATCTCTCATCCTCAAAACAACTTGCACTAACGCTACATTTATACTTTAGGGAATTAAATAATGTAGTTTTGCTCGAAATTAATACAGAAAATATTAAGTCAAAATTGACTTTAGAAGAGGATATATCAGGCAAAAGATCGGGAAAATTTCCACATCTTTATGGTAAATTATTAACTACAGACATATCCAATGACTGGAATATAGAAAGAAAAGGGTTTAATTTACCAGAAAAAGTCTTATTTGAAGCGGAAGATTAGTTTAGATGACAGAATTAACAATAAATGAAGTTTACGCAATTGGAGCTCCAATCGTTCTCTTTTTGATACTTGTTGAAGTCTTATTTTCTAGTTTTTATAACAAAAGCCTTTATAAAAAGAATGACACCTTGTGCACTATCGGGCTATTAACAGGAAATATTTTGATGGTTTTTGCATTAAAAGGCATCACCCTGGCCTTTCATTTTTATTTATTTCAATTTAAGTTTTTTGATTTATCAACATTAATGCCAATTTGGGCTCTATGGATTTTAACTTTTGTAATGATAGATTTGGTTTTTTATTTTTATCATAGAATATCTCATAGAGTAAATTTCTTGTGGGCAATTCATATGAGTCATCACTCAAGTGAGGAAATGAACTTTGCTGTTTCTTTCAGGCAAGCTTGGTTCGGACCAATATCTAAGTTACCTTTTTTTATGATTCTGCCTTTGATTGGGTTTGATCCAACTTTAATAGCAGTTGCAGGAGTAATAAGTACATTATGGGGAATTGTTGGGCATACTCAGATTATTGGAAAGCTTGGTCCATTGGAATGGGTTTTTAACACTCCATCACATCATAGAGTTCACCATGGCTCTAATAATCAATACATTGATAAAAACTATGGTAATTTATTAATAATATGGGATAGAATTTTTGGGACTTTTGAGCCAGAAGTCGAACCAGTAAAGTTTGGTTTGGTAAAAAATGTTAATACATTTAATCCAACAAAAATTACTTTTATGGGCTGGGCAGACATTTTTAAAAATATCAAAAATGCTACTAACATGAATGAAGCAATATATTTTCTTCTTGGCCCACCAAAAACTAAGAATTGACTATGAAAAATATACTTTTTTTTCTTTTTATCTCTCCAGTTGTATTTTCAGACCTATCAACTAATGATTGCGAGCAGGTTGAGCTGTTTTTTGTAACGCCGCAAGATGGTTTTATTTCAGCAAGTAAGAAGTTCAAAGTTGAATTCGGTAGTAAAAACATAAATGTCTCTCCAGCGGGTGTAATTATTGAGGAATCTACTGATTGCTCTGTGAGTGGGCATCATCATCTCATTATCAACAATGCCTACGATGTAGAAAAATATGAAAATCAACCTATACCGTTTGACAACAATATTCTGCATTTTGGTGGTGGTCAAAAAGAAGCAGAGTTAACTCTACCACCTGGCAAATACTCACTTCAGCTTGTTATAGGTGATTACGAGCACAAACCAATTAATCAAATCGGATCGAATAAAAATTACAAACCAATAGTATCTAAACAAATTAATATTGAAATAGCCCCATAGTTAACTCTTTTCTTTGTTCTATCGAATATTTCTAATACAATAGAAATTACATATAGGGGAATAAATATTTTTTTAAATAATTTTAAAAAAAATATCTTGAATAGTTTATGCGTGCTATTTGCACTCATGCTATTTTCTGCTCATTTTCAGGCTAAAGAAATAATTATTGGCCCTGGTGAGAATGCTCAAGAAGACCTTCAAGAAGCACTTATTTTAATGTCAGAAGGTGACACGCTATTAATAAAGTCTGGCTATTATTTATTTGAGGATGGCTTGTCGTTGGATGTTGATGATGTGACGGTAATTGGCGAAGGAATGAATGAAACTATTCTGGATTTTAAGAACCAACAATCAGGAGCACAAGGATTTTTAGTAACATCTAATGGAGTAACCTTGAAGGACTTTGCTATTTTGGATGCAAAAGGCGATGCGCTTAAAGTAATTGGATCAAAGGGCATCAATATGATTAATCTGAGAACAGAGTGGACAGGCGGCCCAAAAAGCACAAACGGCGCATATGGTTTTTATCCAGTTGAGTCTGAAGATGTGCTTATTGATGGTTGTGTTGCAATTGGAGCTTCCGATGCTGGAATCTATGTAGGGCAATCCAAGAATATTATTGTAAGAAATAGCATTGCTCAATATAACGTTGCTGGAATTGAGATCGAAAACTCATATTATGCCGATGTATATAACAATTTAGCTTCGCACAATACTGGCGGCATTTTAATATTTGATTTACCAGACCTACCTCAACAGGGCGGGCATCATATTAGAGTTTTTGATAATAAGTCAGTTGATAATGATACTGATAATTTTGCTCCTGAGGGAAATATCGTTGGTGAGGTGCCAAGAGGAACAGGCATCATAATTATGGCAAACTCAGATGTTGAAGTTTTTAATAATGTTATGAGTGGAAATGGAACAGTCAATCTCTCAATTGTTTCATACTCTGACGAAACAGATGATCCTAATTATTATCCTCATCCTAGAAGGATCCAAATTCATAATAATACTTATGGTCCTGGAGGTTTTGATCCAGATGTTGAAACAGGGGATTTAGCAAAAGCATTATTTGAAATTAGTGAGGGAAATATGCCAGATATTTTTTGGGATGGTGTTGTACCAGTCTCTCAGATGATATTTGGGCAACCAAAAGAAGACAAGTTAAAGGTGGACGAAAATAGCGATGTTAGTTTTCTAACAATTAGTCCAATAAAGTATATGTTAGGATTTTCGAATCCTGTTCGAACAGAGAAAAAAGAATTTAAAGGGGTCATTAATCCACTGGAACCGATTGTAATAGACGGTATATAGGGATAATGAAAAAGAAATTTCAGTTTTTGCTAGTGCTTATTCTGTGCACCAGGCTAAATGCGGTTAATGATAATCTTATTATTTCAGATTCATTTCCATCAAAACTATCAGAATTTGGTTTTTTTCTTGATGACTCAGCACAAGTGCCCCACGAGAATGTAATACCGTATGAACTTATATCAACTTTATTTTCTGATTATTCTTATAAACAGAGATGGGTATATGTTCCAGGTGGCAAACAAGCTAAATATGAGGAGAATTGGGTATTTAATTTCCCTGTTGGCTCTGCTCTAATTAAGACATTTTATTATCCTGTTGATGAAAGAGATCCTGAACTTGGAATGAATCTTTTAGAGACAAGACTTTTACTTAGGAAAGAGAATGGATGGGAGGCAGTATCTTATGCATGGAATGAAGAACAAAATGAGGCATTTAAGAAAATTGCTGGGAAAACTATTAATGTTTCATGGACTGATTTTATGGGTAATGACAGGGACGTAAGATATCGTGTGCCAAATGTAAATCAGTGCAAGGAATGTCATGCCGCCAAAGACAAAATTACTCCTATTGGGCCAAAGGCTAGAAACCTAAACAAAAAGTTTGATTTTAAAGAAGGAGAATTTAATCAACTAACATATTGGATGAATAGACAAATAATAGATGATTATCCCATGGAGCTAGTTTCACCAGTTGACTGGACAGACGAAAATGAGAACATTAATGACAGAGTTCGTTCTTATTTAGATGTAAATTGTGGACATTGTCATTCACCGACAGGAAATGCCAATTCAACTGGGCTCTATCTTCATCTTGATGAAACTAGAAAGATACACCTGGGTTTATATAAAAAACCCGTTGCAACAGGTAGAGGTAGCGGGGGCTTAAAATATTCAATTGTTCCAGGTAAGCCAGAAGAATCAATTCTACTACATAGAATGATCTCTCTTGATCCAGGGGTAATGATGCCAGAGTCTGGAAGAGCTCTTTCACATACTGAAGCAGTAGAAATGGTAAGAGAGTGGATAATGGTGATGGAAGATTGACTTTAAAACGATGTAATATTTTTGTTATAGCATCTGTAATTATTTTTCTATACTCGTGTGAAATTGAAGAATCTAAAAATATTTATAAACCACCATCAGTAGAAACATATTCCAGAATGGATATTGTTGAAAATACTTTTACTGACAAATCTCTTATAAATATAAGTGAAGAGCTATCAAAAATATTTAATACCGAAATAGATATCTTTTCAGAAAATACAATTCGTTTTGAGGGAGAAGAAATTACTAACTACATTGATTGCGGATTTATGAATAATGAAATTTACGTTAGATACATTGATAGAATATTTGGTTCATATTTAGAAGCTGTAATCGCTCTTACAATAACTAATCAAGACGATTTGTATCAAATTAGTAATGACGAAATCAAATACATTTTTTATTCAAAAGAAACAGGAACTAGATGGAGATTCAAATCCAATACACCCAAGGAATTATTAGTAGGCAATCCTGTATACAGCGATAATCCATACAGAATATGCTTATCGAAAAACGTATTAGAGACTAAAATTAAAGATATATTGAAAAAAGTATCAAATGTTTAAAAGAAACTTAAATAGAATTTATATTATTAATTTAACAATACTTTTATCTTTAAATTTACATTCTGAAAGCAATCATTCAATGATTGGATATTGGTTAACTTCTCAATCCATTGTTTTGGTAAATGAGTGTGAAAAAGAATTATGTGCAACCATAGAACATATTTTTGTTGATGATGGAATAGACCAAAAATCAATTCTTGATAAGAACAATAAGGAAAAATCCTTAAGAGATAGAAGTATCGTGGGTATCAATTTAATAAGCGGCTTCAAATATACTGATGGTGTAGAGAAACTATCTGGCGGTAAGATTTATGATCCCGGCAGAGGAAGAGTTTTTAAATCAAACATTTATTTATTACAAAATGGAAATTTAAAAGTGGAAGGCTGTTTGCTAAGAATGTGTGGTCATGAGGAATGGAAACCCATAACAATCAAATATAGTGATGATGGAACAAAGAAGGTTGAACTAAAAGAAATACTCTAATGAAAAAAATTAATTTTAAAAATAAATTTCAAAAGTTCACAGATCAATGGTCGCCCAAAGTCATAGCTGAGCTTAATGATTACCAATTCAAATTAGTCAAAATTCAAAATGATTTCATTTGGCATGAGCATAATGATACAGATGAAGTATTCATTGTCATGGATGGGGAAATGTTTATTGAGTTTGAGGCTGAGACAATTAAACTTGAAAAGGGTGAAATGATAGTTGTACCAAAAGGAACAAAGCATAGACCCTATGCAAATGATGAAGCAAGTATAATGTTAGTAGAGCCAAGAGGAATAGTTAATACTGGTGACAAGATTGATGAATTGACTGCTCCAAATGACCAATGGATATAGTTTAGGGAGATACAACTTATGAGTAAATTTTTTGCAGCAGTATTGGCACTATTGATTCTTAGCTTGGCAATTTATAGCCCTAATATTGTTAGGGTTTATAAATTAGCAAACTTATATAATGAAAAATCAATAGCTAAAAACTTTATTAGTATTGATAAAATTTTTGAGACATCTTCACCAATACCCGCATCAGAAAAGCCTTATATTTTTGAAAAAAAAGAATATGATTTACCAGAATCTTACGTTTTTGAAGGAGATGAATTAAATTTATTAGATGGATTAGATCATTTTCATACAGATGGCCTGATAATTTTGCATAACGGTAAAATGCTTTTTGAAAACTACTGGAATGGAAACACCAAAGATAGTAAACATATTGCTTTTTCAGTTTCAAAATCATACCTATCAGCTCTTTTTGGTATAGCTGTTGATGAGGGTCTTATAGAGAGTATCGATGACGAAGTCTCAAAATATCTTGATGATTTTGATGGAACTGGCTATGAAGATGTAAAAATTAAAAATCTTCTTCAAATGTCTTCAGGCATAGAATTTAATGAGGATTATGCTGATCCAAATTCAGACATAAATAGATTTGCAAGAGCAACCGCTAGAGGGTCATCATTTAGAGATTTTGCTAAGACACTGAAAAATGGAAGAGAACAGGGAACATACAATCATTACGTGAGTATTGATACACAGGTTTTAGGCATGATTCTTGAATCAGTTACTGATATGCCATTAAGAGAATATTTATATAAGAGAATATGGAGCAAATTAGGAACAGAAAGTGATGCTTACTACATTGCTGATAATACTGGTACTGATATGGCGCTTGGTGGCTTAAATGCAACTCTGCGAGATTTTGCTAAATTCGGGCAATTATATCTTAATGAGGGAAGTTGGGAGGGCGAACAAATTGTTCCTAGAGACTGGGTTTCAAAATCTCATACTCCAGATGCTCCTCATTTAATGCCAAATGCAGGAGAACTTTCCTCAAATGAATGGGGTTATGGTTATCAATGGTGGGTTCCCGGAGATCCAATAACTGATTTCACTGCTCACGGCATTTTTAACCAGTTTATTTATGTAAATCCAGTTTCAAATGTTGTTATAGCAAAGACTTCTTCAAATCATAGATTTAGGTCAGAGAGGGAGTACTCAAAAGCAGCACATGTCGCTATGTTTAGAAGTATTTCTAAACATATTGAGAGCACTGTTAATTAATTTATTTGAATTCAATCAATTTCTTTTTTAGAATAAATAATAATTATATATAGGGGAAAATATATGAAATTTAAGTTTGTAAGCTTAATAGCTTTTCTATTTGTTATAAATGTTTCAGCTGGTCATCATGAGCATGGAGATCACCATACAAAAGACGGTAAATCAAAAGAATGGTTAATAAAAACCTTATCAACTGCTGCTCCTTCGTTTATTGGAGATTTTGCATCAGTTGCAACATATGATGGCAAGGTTATAAAAGAAGGCACAAATGGTTGGACTTGCTCTCCAGGAAGACCAATGCCAAAAGAAGGATATAAAGATGCTCAAGATACAAATGCATCATGTGCTGACATCGAAGGGTTTAAGTGGGTAGAGGCTTACGTAAATGGAACACAACCAGACATGAAGCGAGATGCATATATTTGGATGTTGCATGGAGATGTCGGAGAGGATAATAGGGTTTCGTCACTATATGGTGGGAATAAAGAGAATGCTATCAAAATGAATCATTTTATTGAGTCTGGACCGCATTTAATGCTAATGCCAAAAGATACAAAAACTATTGAAAACTTTACAACTGATTTTACAACTGGAGAACCCTATCAAATGTTTAAAGGAACTCCATATGCGCATTTAATGATCCCATTTGAGGGCTATTACATGTTTCAACCCGAAGCAGCGCCTAAATAGATTATGGAAGAGAAAAAATATAAAAGTTTTAGTGAATTTTATCCTTACTATATTGAGGAGCACGACAACAAACATACAAAATTAATGCATTTTATTGGCACAAGTTTGAGCATATATTTTTTAATTAAATTTTTATTATCCTTTAACTTTCTATTTATATTGTATGCACTTTTATCTGGTTATGGTTTTGCATGGATTGGACATTTTTTTATAGAAAAAAATAAGCCTGCAACATTCTCATATCCTTTTTATAGTTTTATTGGTGATTACAAGATGTATATCGAAATTCTCCAAGGTAAGCATAAGATCCTTTAGTAATAGAAAATCATCTTTTTACTTTTAGCTCACAGACTATAGTAAAATTAACACTGTAGGGAGAGCATATTTTGGTTGCTATATTTTCTTATGAACAAAAATAACTATGATAACGTAGTCAAAAAATCACAAATAGTTTCTTCAGAATGGATGAAAATACCAGCACCTCAACGAGGTGAATATATTCGTCTTTTTGGAGAGGAGCTCAGGAAAGAGAAAGATAATCTTGCTGAGCTAATAACAAAAGAGGCAAGAAAAATTAAAACCGAATCACTTGGAGAGGTTCAAGAAGCAATTGATATGTGTGACTTTGCGGTTGGTCTGAGCAGACAACTATATGGATTAACAATGCCAAGTGAAAGACCAAATCATAGACTCCAAGAATTATGGCACCCTATTGGAATTGTTGGATGTATTACTGCTTTTAATTTTCCTATGGCTGTGTTTGCTTGGAATTTTTGTCTAGCTGCAGTATGCGGAAATAGCATTATTTGGAAACCAAGTCCCCACTCGAACGGATGTGCAATAGGCATAAAAAAAGCATGGGATTCGATAAGTGGAGATTATGCTGACTTAGTGCAAATATTCGAGGGAGGAAAAGAAGAGGCGGTTGCTATTTGTGAAGATAATAGAATCAATCTAGTATCAGCTACAGGAAGCACTCAAATGGGTAAAGAAATAGCTCCAATTGTTTCGGCCAGGCTTGGAAAAATTCTTCTAGAACTAGGTGGTAATAATGCAGCAATTGTTTGTCCATCAGCAGACCTAGATCTAACAATCAAAGGAATTGCATTCTCGGCATGTGGTACGACCGGTCAAAGGTGTACTTCTTTGAGAAGATTGTTTGTTCATAAAGACATCTATAAAGATTGTGTTCAACGTTTAGAAAAATGCTTTGATGATTTAATAATAGGATGTCCAACTAAAGAAAACTCGCAGATTGGGCCACTTATATCTAAAGAAAGCTATGACACGATGCAAGAAATATTGAAATCTCTTAGGGATAAAGGTGTTGATGTTATTGGAGGTGAAAGATTAGAAATTGAGGATCCAAATGAATATTACGTTAGACCTGCATTGGTAATGGTCGAGAAGATTGAGGATGAAATGATGCAAGAAACCTTCGCACCAATCCTTTATGTAAAAAATTATGAAGACATAAAAGATGCAATTCATATGCAAAATGATGTTAAACAAGGATTAAGTAGTTCAATTTTTACAAACGATATTAGAGAGTCTGAGCTATTTCTTAGTGAATCGGGAAGTGACTGTGGAATAGCTAATGTAAACATTGGCACAAGCGGAGCTGAGATTGGTGGTGCTTTTGGCGGAGAGAAAGATACTGGTGGCGGTAGAGAGTCTGGATCAGATGCCTGGAAAAATTATATGAGAAGAGTTACTGCCACAATCAACTATGGTGAAGAACTGCCGTTAGCACAGGGAGTCGAATTTGATGAAAACTAAAATTGCAATTGTTGGAAGTGGCAATATTGGCTGGGCACTCAAGCAGCTTCTTAAAAAAGATTTTGAAATTAATCAGGGAGATATAGAAGATGGATTTGATGCATTAGACATCTCTCAAGTAAAAGATTTCCTAAAAGGAAATGATGCTGTCATTTCTGCTGGACCTTTTAAGGTTAATAAAAATATTGCAAAAATTGCCGCTGAGCAAGGCATAGCATATTTTGATTTAACTGAAGATGTTGAAACAACAGATTTTATAAAAAATTTAAATTCAAAAAATATATTAATGCCTCAGTGTGGACTCGCCCCTGGTGCTATAAATATCTGTGCAGCATCTATGATGAAAGACTTTGATAGCGTAAACGAGGTTCTAATGCGAGTTGGTGCGCTGCCAAGATTTACCACAAATGAGATGAGCTATTATTTAAGTTGGTCGACTAATGGACTAATAAATGAATACTGCAATGAAGCAGATGCAATTTATGAGGGTAAATCTGTAAAACTAATGCCTTTGGAAGGCATAGAAAAAATTGTTATTGAGGGTGAAAGTTTTGAGGCATTCAACACTAGCGGCGGATGTGCCACCATGTGCGAAACCTATGAAAATCAGGTTGAAAATCTTAGTTATAAAACAATCAGATATCCAGGCCATGTTAACCACATGAAGTTTTTATTTAATGACTTGCACCTTAAAAAAAATAGAGAGGTTCTTGAAAAGCTTTTTGATAAAGAAGTACCAAGAACAAAGAATGACGTAATTATATTCTTTGTTAAAGTTATAGGCATGATTGATGGAGTATTACAGGAAAAAACTTACCTAAGAAAAATTTATGGAAATGATAAATTGAGCGCAATCCAATTAACTACAGCTTCTGGTGTTTGTAGTGTTTTAAAAATGTATCTTGATGGAAAAATGAAAGGAAATGGATTTGTAAAACAAGAATCTTTATCTTGGCAAGATTTTCTAGAAAATGATTTCGGCAAAGTTTACGCCTAATATTTATAATGACTGAATTTAGCTTATCAGATACCTCTCATATCATCTTTGCGATAGCCTGCATTGCTATGATTGTTTATTTACCCAAATTTGTTTTGTATAAGAGTGATGTATGGAAAAAACTTGTAATAGTTGCAATATTTGTTTTTATCTTAATTAACCAAGGCTTGGATTTTTATAGGGAGGGCTACACTCAACAAATAAAGCTAGGATTACCACTTCACTTATGTGATTTTTCTTGTGCATCTATCATGCTTTATTTTATAACTAAGAGAAGAGAGTTCTTTTTATTTGCTTTTTTTGCTGGCATTTCTGGGGCAGGGATGGCCATATTAACTCCTGATGTTTTATATTCATTTCCACATATTGACTATGTTCGACATATGATTGGCCACTCAATGATTTTACTAGGCGTGAGTTATGCCATGATAATTGATAATCAAAGACCTTATTTTAAGGACGTACACAGAGTTTTATTGGTCTTAACTTTTTTCTTAATTTTGATGTATCCAATTAATTATTTGCTAGGGCCACCCTCAAACTATTGGTATGTTATGGAAAAACCACCTGGTTTAAATGTAACAGGTTTTATGAGAGATGCGCCATATCATATGATTGATATATATATTCTTGCTGTAATTGTTTGCTATTTAATATACTTACCATATCTTATTAAAGATAAATTGAATAAAACTAACATATAGAAATGAAAAGCGTTTCAAGTTCACAAATTCCAAAAAGTTTTCGGGCATATAGACCTAGAATACTTCAATGGCTAGGTAGATTTGTTTTATCATCTCTCGGATGGAAAGTTCATGGAAAAATTTCAGATGAGTTTAATGAAAAGAAACTTGTTGTGATTGTTGCTCCTCATACTTCCAACTGGGATGGAATTTTAGGAGTTGCTGCGATTGCTGGCTTAGATGCGAGAATAACATTTATTGGCAAACATACAGCATTTAGGTATGGATTAGGAGCTTTTTTAAGATATATGGGTGGCATACCGGTTGATAGAAACAAACCTGGAGGAATAATTCAGGATGCTATAAATCAAATTAAAGGCATAAATAGCTCATTAATTGGAATGTCTCCAGAAGGAACTCGCTCAAAAGTAAAGGAATGGAAAACAGGCTTTTTAAGAATTGCCAAAGAATTAAATACTAAAATAATTCCTGCATCTTTAGATTTTGCAAAAAAAGAAATAATTTTAGGTAAAGCTTTTACACCTTCAGGAGATAACAATAAGGATATTAAAGATCTAAAAGATTACTATAGTATCTTTACTGCAAAACATCCTGATAAATATTAGTCTAGAGCCTGACTAATCATATTATTAACCATTTCTTCTACTATAAATAAGGGTGGGTTTCCATGATCTAGAACGGCTGAGTGGAAGTCTTTAATATCAAACTTATCTCCAAGTTCATTTATCGCTTTTTCTCTAAGCTCAAGAATTTTTATCATTCCTACTTTGTAACTTAGAGCTTGACCTGGCCATACAATATATCTTTCTATCTCAACTCTAACTTCTGTGTCTGACATTCCTGTTTTTGATTTCATATATTCCATTGCTTCTTCTCGAGTCCATCTTTTATAGTGCATGCCTGTATCAACAACCAATCTTACAGCTCTAAATAACTCACTTTGAAGTATTCCAAGTTCATCATATGGATTTTCGGCTAATCCTGCTTCGAGAGCTAAAATTTCTGAGTAAAGAGCCCATCCCTCTGCAAAAGCAGAAGTAAAATATCCAAAGCGTCTGTAAAGTGTTAAGTCTTTATTTTCCAGAGAATGTGCAATTTGATGATGATGTCCAGGTGTTGCCTCATGATATGCCAAAGTTCTCATACTGTAGGTAGGTGTTTGTTTTATATCGTATAGGTTTGCATAAAATACTCCTGGTCTACTCCCATCAAGAGCAGGTGATTGATAATATCCGCCCGCTGCGGTTTTTTCAGAATACTCTGGTACAGCTTTAACTATAACTTTTGATTCTGGCATAGTATGGAAATAATCTTTCATTACTTCATAAGCCTCTTCAACCATTTCTGTATAGTCTCTTACAACTATTTCCTTTCTGTCCGGAGTATCTGCGTATAAGAAATCTGGATTTTCATTTAATTCATTCATTAAATCTCCAACAGATTTGGTGTTGTCATATCCAAGTGATGAGAGAATATATTTCATTCTTTCAGAAATGCGCTTTACTTCACTGATACCAATTTGATGAATTTCCTCAGGCGAATAATCTGTAGTAGTGAAAGTTCTAATTTTTAACTTATAGTACTCGTCACCTCCTGGTTGAGACCATATACCGTGATTTTTATTAGCATATTGTTGTGTTTTCCTCATAAAATCTCTTAGCAGCTCAAAACCTGGTGTGACACTTTCATTTATAGATCGTCTTATTTCATTTTCAAAATAAAAAGTATCTTCTTGATTCAAGTCTAATTTCTCTATCTTTGACATGAATTGAGTATAAAGAGGATGGTCTTCATCTTTATATTCTATAAATTCATTTAGTTGTTTAATTACGTGACCATAAACAAATTCAGGAGGATAAATATTATTCATGGCTTGTTTTTCAAGATCATCTAGAACTCCGTTATAAACCTCTTTGATTAAATCAGTTCTTGCTATAAAGTCCTCTGCTTCAGATTTTTTTCTAATTGGATGAACATCATTCATAAACTCAATGGTATTTAAATGAATGCCCCCAATTTGATTTAGTGGATAATCTAGGTAAGGAAATTCGCTAAGCTCCCTCAAATGATTTTCATAATCAAAAATTGCTATTTTTTTTGTATTTTTTTGAGTATCAGACAGTCTTGAATCATTATATTTGTATAGTGTTTTAATTACTTTTTCGGTATGTTCAATACCATCTTGAATGTCACTTTCTTTTGGAATTGATAATTTAGAATTATGATTTGTTAACCAATTATAGTCGTCTAACACACCTACATATGTTAATTCTTCAGGCGAGCTAGTTAGATCAAGAATAAGTTCTTTTGCTAAAAAATGATCTATCGAATAAGGCTTCATAAAGAAAAGATTAATCAAATACAGAGACCCAATTCCCAAGATAATAAATAAAAGGTTTCTGGTGTGCTTAAGAATTTTTTTAATCATGATAAAATTTCCTTTTAAAGAGAATTATATTATGTCAGAAAAATTAGCTACGCTTAAGCAGGAAGAAGGTATATCAATACTTACATTAGACGACGGAAAGGCAAATGTCTTCTCTCCTGAAATGTCACAACACATAAATGAATGTCTTGATAATGTCCCTACAGAAGAGGGATGTCTGATAATAACTGGAAGAGAGGGCATGTTCTCTGCTGGATTTGATCTTAAAACTATTCAAGGTGGAGACATGGAGCTTATTCAAAAGATGACTTTAAATGGCTTTAAGCTCTTATCAAGAGTATTTGCATTTCCAAGACCAGTCATTGCAGCATGTTCAGGACATGGAATTGCTTTAGGAACATTTTTACTTTGCTGTTCAGATTATAGGATTGGTGTAAAAGGCGACTTCATGCTTGGAGCTAATGAAATGAGAACAAATATGGTGATACCTTTACCTATTTTAGAGCTTATTAAATTTAGAGTTGCACAGTCTCATAAATATAGAGCTGTTTTGGGTGCTGAAATGTACACACTTGAGAATGCTATAGATGCAGGTCTTATGGATGAGGTTGTCGAACCAGATAAATTAATGGAAACCGCTCTTGAGAAAGCAAAAGATTTATCTACTATGGGGCATCCAGCTTATTCTATGACCAAAGAGCTTTATATAGCTGAAACCCATAAAAAAATTAATGATGCAATAAATGAACTTGATTCTTGATGAATGAATTCTACTCATCATGAAATTCATTATTTCCCCTCTGCAAGTAGTAAAGATTTTTTAGAGAAAATTTATAAACTTAATCAAGAAAATACTCCTGAAGTTGGAAATTTAAGCTCCATCGACCATTTAGAAAAGTTAATTCAATCAAGCTCATATCAATTCTTCGTTAAGCAACAGAATGAAATAATAGGTTTCATAATATGTTTCAGAGAAAAATCATTATACGACTCACCAAATTATAAGTTTTTTAGTGATAGAGAATCTCAATTTCTTTATATTGATAGAATAGCAATCAAAAGCAAATTTAGAAGACAGGGTATCGGACAGAAATTTTATACACATATAGAAAAAATTGCGAATAAGGAAAAGATACCACTATGTTGCGAAGTAAATACATTTCCTGAAAATTTAATATCTTTAAAGTTCCATAATGATTTTGGTTTTAAAAAAATAGGTGACAGAGAATATAAAGATCACTCAGTAGCTTTTTTTAAAAAGTAATAAATTTATACATTAATAAAACACTTTTTTCTAAAACCATATGATAAAGTTTTCAAATGTTTATCGAGACTTCATTATTATTTAAAACACTTGTAATACTTTCTTCTCAATTGGGGCTGGTAATGATATTGTGTTTTTACTGTCTAAATATGGCAAAAAAAGCATATGAGAATGACACTAGCTTTATGGGGCTTAAGTTTAGGGGCTCAGTAAATATGAAAGGAAAGTTAGATCTTATTCCTTATCTTGAAACAAAAAAAGATTTCCCTAAACCAATGGAGAAACATATAGATAAAGATACAGTTCTTCGTGAGGTGGCTCAAAATCAGGATGAAGTTATCAAATTATTAAAGATGGATTACATTCATTCACCATTAGCATCAGGATGGGGAATAACATCATTATTTATTACTTGGGTGGTTTGTTTATTTTTAACAACATTTATTGTTTCAATGAGTGCAAATATCAATCTTTGGGTTGGAATGACTTTATTTTCTATTTCAAGCTTTTCTTTCGGGCCTCTTCTTGCTTTGGTTATGTTAGAGATGGATGAAAATGACGGATTTACCGCTCTTAAAATAGTCCTTGTTGTAACGCTGATTACTGGTTTTATTGGTTATGGAGACTTTATATCTTTCTCAGAAAGCTCTGGATTTGGATTAGTATTAATTATATCTTTATTTGGGTTACTAATTTTCAATTTTTCTCGTTACTACATGGAATTTAGTAGAAAGGCTGTAAGAAGATCTGCAATTTTTGGAGCAATTCTTTTTTCATTATTTCTTTTATATGATTTTAATTATATTAAAATGCAGTCAAGTATTTATGCTAAAAATGATTGGTCGACTGCACTTGAAATGGCATTTATACTCTACTTGGATATTATAAACTTGCTGTTAGAAATCCTTGAAGCAATGGGTAATTCATAAGAGGAGGAATCATGGGTATACCTAATCAATTAAAAGATAAGTTAATCATGCCAGTTATTGGTGCGCCACTATTTTTGGTTTCTGGACCAGATCTAGTTATTGCACAATGCAAGGCTGGAATTGTGGGTTCTTTTCCTGCCTTAAATGCAAGGCCACAACATGTGCTTGATGAATGGATTATTAGAATAAAAACTGAACTTGCTGAATACCAAGAACAGAACCCTGATGCAAAAGTTGCTCCTTTTGCAGTTAATCAAATATGCCATGGCTCTAACGATAGACTAATGCAAGATATGGAAACATGTGTAAAGCATGAGGTGCCAATAATCATTACCTCCTTAAGACCGCCATCAGAAGTTGTAGAAGCTGCTCATAGCTATGGAGGCTTGGTATTTCATGATGTTATTAATGTTAGACATGCTCAAAAGGCAGCAGAGCAGGGTGTCGATGGACTTATATTGGTTTGTGCTGGCGCAGGCGGTCATGCAGGAGCTTTATCACCATTTGCATTAGTAAGAGAAGTAAAGGAATGGTTTGATGGAACAATTATTCTCTCAGGCTCAATTGGTGATGGCCACTCAGTAGCATCAGCAATTGCTCTTGGTGCAGATTACGCATACTTAGGTACAAGATTTATTGCCACTGAAGAGGCAAACGCCGATCCAGGATATAAGAAAATGTTGGAGGAGAGCGCTGCAAACGATATTGTTTACTCTTCATTATTCACCGGAGTCAAAGGAAATTATCTTAAACCATCGATAAAAAATGCTGGCCTTGATCCTGACAATCTTCCAGATGCCGATAAGTCTTCAATGAATTTTGGTTCTGGTGGAAATACTGATTCTAAAGCTTGGAAGGATATTTGGGGATCTGGACAAGGAATTGGTGGAATTAAAGATTCTCCATCTGTTGCTGAGCTTGTTGGCAGAATAAAGTCAGAATATGAAGAGGCTTTTGACGAGTTTAAGAATAGAATACAAAGTTAATCAAATATGATTGAATCAATTATCATAGTTCCAATAATGTGGATTGTTATGTCAGCTATTTACATGTTGCTGCTTAAAAACTTTGAGGGAACAAAAGGCATAACGTCTGAATATCAAACGAAAGACGGCATTAAGAGAACTGCCAAAAAAGATCGACAAGATTTCATTGTATGAATAAAGCCATTGGCTTTATAGGCCTTGGAATAATGGGATTTCCAATGGCTGGACATTTATCTAAGCAACATAATGTATTTGTATTTAATCGTTCAAAGGAAAAAACAAAAAGCTGGATAAAGAAATATTCTGGAATTGAGTGTAGCTCTATAAAAGAAATATCAGAATTATCTGACATTCTTATTCTTTGTGTTGGTAATGATAATGACGTACGAGAAATTATTTCTGAGAAAGATGGAGCCTTAGAATATTTAAAACCAGGTTCTAGCATAGTAGATCACACAACTACTTCAGCTGATCTTGCTATAGAAATGAACAATCTTTTAAGCTCAAAGAATATAAATTATCTTGATGCGCCTGTATCTGGAGGCCAGGCTGGAGCCGAATCTGGACAACTCTCAATCATGGTCGGTGGTAAAAATGAGTCATATGCAGAATTAAAAGATGTCCTTATGATTTATTCTAAATTTATTAAATATATGGGAGAAAGTGGATCAGGCCAATTAACAAAAATGGTAAATCAGATTTGTATCGCCGGTCTTCTTCAAGGCCTAGCAGAAGGAATGAATTTTTCAGAAAAAGCAGGATTAAACTCTAGAGATGTTTTAGAAGTTATTTCTAAGGGAGCTGCTCAATCATGGCAAATGGAAAACAGATGGCACACGATGCTTGATGATAAATTTGATCATGGCTTTGCGGTAGATTTAATGAGAAAAGATTTAGAAATAGTTATTAAAAAAGCAAAAAGTGAAAACATAAGCCTTGAAGTGACCAAAATCGTCAACGACTACTATAAAGAGATTCAAAAATCTGGAGGTGGGAAATGGGATACTTCCAGTTTATATAAGAGGCTTAAAGATAATTTTTAAAATATTGTTGAAAGATATACAAATACACCCAACCCAATTACAACCATGGCTGACGAAACTTCTAATGAATCAATGTCAATAGATGGATCTTCAGCTATAGAATAAAAGCTGGCTGGATTCGAAATAAGCCATACTATTCCAGCTATGTGAAATAGCATTATTATTCCAACTACCCAGTTTAAAGGCTGTGTCGTAAAAACAATTAAAGAGCATAAAATTACAAAAATTAGTTCAATCGAGATATAGACATTAATATTTTTTCTTTTTAAAAGATATCTTAGGAGACTGTAACCTTTGGAATATGTATAAAAAAGTATAAAACCATAAATAAAATATATTGAAGACACCACCGTAATCATTCTTATGTAACCTCTACTACAATATTACCAATAATATTTCCACTTTCCATTGCCTCATGAGCCTCAATGATATTATCAATAGAGAAAGTTTTTGTAACCATATGTTTTAAAGAGTTTTCATTTAACATCTTTGAAAGCCCATCTATGAGTTCTTTTCTGAAATTTTGATTAATTGAATATATTAAAAAAGTATCAATTTTTGTTCCTTTAAACATCAGGTTGTAAAAGGGTAATTTTGGTTCCATATCTGCCATTGAACCATACGCTGCAATAACACCATTTGATTTTATGACCTTCTCATTTATTGATAAATTTCCTCCAAATTCAACCTCAAAGATTCTGTCCACTCCTTTATTGTTAGAGAAATTCATAATTTCTTCTACAACATCTTCATTTTTGTAATTTATTACTTTATCTGCACCTGCCTCTTGGGCTACTTCCGCTTTCTCATCACTACTTATGGTTGAAATAACACTAGCCCCAGAGAGCTTAGCTAGCTGTATACCATAAAATCCTACAGCACCAGCACCTCCAGAGATTAATACAGTTTTATCTTTAACTGATCCATTGGCAAATATTCCATAATAAGCTGTAGAGGCAGGTATACCCATGCATGCTGCAGATTTAAAATCTACACTGTCATTAATTTTGGCTGCTTGAAATTCAGGTAAAGAAATTAACTCCGCACAAGTTCCAAAGGCTCTCCCAAAAGCACCATTCCATATCCAAACCCTTTCACCAATTCTTTTTTTATCTACACCTTCTCCAACATCAACTATTGTTCCTGCGCCATCAGAATGAGGAACTATCTTTGGGAACTGGAGATCTCCTCTTGCTCCTGCCCTTGTTTTCACATCTGATGGATTAATACCAGATGTTTTAAGTTGTACTAAAACCTCACCTTTATTTGGAAGAGGATTATCTAATTCTCCAATCTGAAGAACTTTTTGTGCTTCACCAGTTCTTTCATACCAAGCTGCTTTCATATTAATCTTCCTCCATCATCGATAAGGTTTCAGTATGCCCATCAATTACAAGCATTTGACCTGTTATATTTTTTGCTAAAGGCGACAACAAATAAATTATCATCCCTATAACCTCTTCAACGTCAATGAAAGTTTTTAAAGAAGTTTGATTAAGATATGTCGATTTTATTTTATCTATTGAAGTATTTCGATATTCAGCTTCTTTTTGAATAACATTTTCAATACGTTTACCGTTAATTGAACTTGGGCATATCGCATTAAATCTAATGTTATTTTTTCCATATTCCATAGCCCAGGTTTTTGTTAGACCAATTAAACCCCATTTAGAGGCTGAATACGCTGATCTTAGTGGGGTCCCCATAAATGAAGAAGTCGATCCAATATTAATTACGGAGCCTCCATCTTTTTTTAACAAAGGTATAGCAGATCTTGTTGCTAAAAAAACTCCATCAAGATTTGTATCAATAGTCTCTTTCCAATCTTGGAAACTAATATCTTCAAGTTTTGACGATGGACCAGATATACCTGCATTATTTATTAATGCATTAATACTACCCACCTTTTTCTCAATGGCATCAAAAAAATTTTTTATATGTGACTCCTCTGAAACATCTACGTTATGACAATCTATCCTAGGATTATTCCTAGAAAATTTATCTAGTGCTGAAGAGTCTTTGTCACATATTGTTACGCATGAACCATGCTTGCTTAATTCAACTGCCATTTCAGAACCAATACCAGAAGCTCCTGCAGTTATAACAATATTAAGATTTTTAAGATGCTCCATATTTGAAATTAAAGGTCGCCTTTTTTTCTGACCTCACTTCTCTCAATCTCAAATTTTTCTCCATATCTCGCAGCAAGTTTTTCTTGGTTTTCACTGATAACCTCATATGGATCAAGCCCCAATGACGCACATGCAGTAACCCAGTACCACATAATATCCCCTAGCTCTCTCTTCATATGAAATATATTATCTTCAGATGGTGGTTTGCCCTGAAGAAACATTTTTTTAACGATTTCTACAAATTCACCAGTTTCACTTCCTAATCCCAGTGCAGCTGTCAAAAGTCTAGGTGTTTTGATTTCTGATTTATTTTCAATGTCCTTAAAGCTCTCATTTAATGCTTCTAAGTCTAAACTTGGATCGCTAGTGACCTTCGTAACGAAATCAGTATAAGTTTTAAAAAATTCTTTTATTTCTTCGCTCATATTTTCCCCATTTTAATTATCAATTTTTAAAGATCTTTGACTATCAGCAATATTGTATAGGTGATCTTGTGCTTCAGGCTTTAGCTGCGCAACTCCCATTGTAAGAACATCTATGACAGCTGTATAAGCTATTCTGGAAGTTAAAGGCATAGAGATACGATTATTTACACCAATGTTTATTGTTAATGGAAAATCACATATATCAGCTAAAGGCGTATCAGCTGGCATTATCCCAATAACCTTGACCCCATTTTTTTTAACAATCTTTACACTATTAATTAATGCAGCGGTCGTACCTGACTGAGAAATTGCAACAACCACATCATTTTTTTCTAATGAGTTAGCTGACATAAATTGAAGGTGTGGATCAGAAATATATGAAGATGGAATCTTAAGCCTAAAAAATTTGTGTTGTCCGTCCATGGCTACAGGAGCTGACCCTCCAAAAGCATAAAACTCTACCCTGTCAGCATTAACTAGAATTTCGATTGCATTTTCAAGAATATCTTGATTTATTTGAGATCTTACATTCAAAATCTCACTAATAGTTGTATCAAAAACTTTCTCACAAAGCTCATGTATTGAATCATCTTCATTAATTTCATACATCACAAAATAATCATCAGCTGCAAGTTGTTGTGATAGATTAATCTTTAGTTCTTGAAATCCTGAAAACCCTATTGCTTTGCAAAACCTTATCAGTGTGGGCTCACTAATACCCATTGCCTCGGATGCCTCAGCAGTTTTCATAGTAATAATTGATTTTGGGTCTTTTAAGATGAATTCGCCAACAATTTTCTCAGATTTTCTTAAATCAGGAAGTGAATTTTTAATTTGTCTCAATAATTTCGTTGACATAAGGTTAGAATATCTAACTTAAACAAAAAAATGAATCCCTAAATGGATGTATCTCATATTTTAGACAGCTTGAATGAAGATCAGCGAAATGCTGTTACTTCTGAAAAACAACATCTTCTGGTTTTAGCTGGAGCTGGCTCTGGAAAGACCAGGGTTCTCGTTCATAAAATTGCTTGGGAGGTGGAGGCGCTTGGAAGAAATCCATCTGCAATAATGGCTGTAACTTTTACTAATAAAGCGGCAAATGAAATGAGATCAAGAATTGAAGAGCTTCTTCAATCTCCAATACTTGATTCATGGGTTGGAACATTTCATGGTCTTTCTCACAAATTGCTCAAGAGATTCCATAAAGAGGCTGAGCTTTCAAGTGGGTTCACTATTCTTGATTCAGATGATCAGCTAAGAATAGTAAAAAGAATATCTAAAGAATTGGGTCTTGATGAAGCTACATGGCCATCTAGACAAAGTCAGTGGCAAATTAATTCATGGAAAGATGATGGGTTAAGAAGTAAAGATGTTGATGAAAAAGGAGATTTTTATACTGAAACAGTTAATAAAATTTATAAAGAATATGAAAAGGTATGCAAAAATGATGATCTGGTTGATTTTGGTGAGCTATTATTAAAGTCATATGAAATATTAGTTGCTTCTCCTTCAGTCAAAACATTCTTTCAATCAAGGTTCCAATCAATTCTGATTGATGAGTTTCAGGATACGAATACTATTCAATATAAATGGCTTCGTGAAATAGCATCAAATGATGCAAACGTAACAGCTGTTGGAGATGATGATCAATCCATATATGGTTGGCGTGGAGCCAAGGTTGAACATGTGAACTCTTTTACCAAAGATTATAAAAACACAGAGATCGTAAGGCTTGAACAAAATTACAGGTCTACAAATGTAATTCTCAATGCTGCAAATGCATTAATTGATAATAATAAAGACAGATTAGGAAAAAATTTATGGACAGAAAAGCTTGAAGGTGAACAAATAGTTTTATATCAAGCTTATAACGAACAAGATGAAGCAAGATTTATTGCAGACATTCTTAAAGATTGGATGAGCAAGGGAGGAGCTTATGAAGAAACAGCAGTTTTATATAGATCAAATGCTCAATCAAGGGCTATAGAAGAGGCATTATTGAGAGTAAGCATTCCATATAGGATTTATGGTGGATTACGCTTTTATGAAAGACTTGAAATAAAAAATGCAATCGCTTATTTAAAAATTATATTTAACAATAGTGATAATCCATCTTTTGAGAGATCAATATCAAATCCAACTAGGGGAGTTGGAGAAAAAACCTTAGGTAAAATTCGACAAACAGCCCAAAAATACAATATTTCTTATATTAAAGCATCTGCAAAATTAATTGATGAAGGATCAATTTCTGGAAGGAGTGGTTCCGGATTAAGAGATTATCTTGAGTTTGTAGCAGGATGCAAATCTTTTATTGAAGAAAACAGCTTATCAGATTTAATGGAACTTATTATCAAAGAATCAGGTCTTTACTCATATCATGCTAAAGAAGCAGGAGAAAAGGGCAAAACAAGAACAGAGAATCTTGAAGAACTAATAACGGCCACTAAAAATTTTGAGCAAAGTATAAGAGAAGAAAAAACAAATGCCGAAATTGCAGAAAATTATCTTGATGTTATCTCTCTTGATGCGGGTGATAGACAAGCTTCTGAGCATGACGATGCGGCACAACTCATGACAATGCATTCGGCAAAAGGTCTAGAATTTAAATTAGTTCTTCTCACTGGCCTAGAAGAAAGTTTATTTCCTCATGGACGATCAATGGAAAGTGCGTCTCAATTAGAGGAAGAAAGAAGGCTTTGTTATGTTGCTATTACAAGAGCCATGGAAAAGTTATATATAACACATGCTGAATCAAGAAGGTTACATGGAAATGATACATTTAACCCTCCATCAAGATTTTTAAGAGAAATACCCAAGGATTTAATTGATGAAATAAGACCTAGAGCACAAACTAATATTCCTTATAATAGAAAAGACTTCAATGAAACTAAAATGGAGTTTGAGGAGGAAATCGGGATTGCACTTGGCCAAAAGGTAAAACATAAGAAATTTGGTGAAGGAATCGTATTAAATTATGAGGGCTCAGGAGATTCAGCAAGAGTTCAAGTAAATTTTGACGATTCTGGAACAAAATGGTTGGTGATGGCCTACGCAAATCTTGAAAAACTATAATGAAAAAAATAACTCTTATATTTTCTGTAATTTTTTTAATTGGTTGTTCTAACGAATCGACAAATTTTGAATCATCATCAATCAACAAAAATGAAACATTTAACTGGAGGCTTGTAACTTCATGGCCTAAAAATTATCCAGGACTTGGAATGGCTCCAGAAAGAATTGCAGACCTCGTTGAGGAAATGAGTGATGGTCAAATGAAAATTACAGTTTATGGGGCAGAAGAACAAGTTCCTGCATTTGGAGTATTTGATGCTGTATCAAGTGGATCACATCAAATGGGACACAGCGGGGGCTATTTTTGGAAGGGCAAAGTCCCAGCTGCACAATTTTTTACCAGCGTACCTTTTGGATTAACAGCTGATGAAATTAATGCATGGGTTAACAGAGGAGGAGGTTTAGAGTTATGGAGAGAGATATATGCTCCATTTAACATTTATCCAATTCCAGCTGGAAATACTGGAACTCAAATGTTTGGGTGGTTTAATAAAGAAATCAACTCCCTAGAGGACGTGAAAGGACTGAAAATGAGAATTCCAGGAATAGGTGGTGAAGTTTTAAAAGAGGCTGGCGGAATACCGGTAACACTTCCTGGTGGCGAACTATTTACTGCACTACAAACAGGAGTAATTGATGCTACCGAGTGGGTAGGACCATACAATGATTTAACATTTGGTTTTCATCAAGCAGCAAAATATTACTATTATCCAGGTTGGCATGAGCCTGGACCAATGCTGGAACTATTAATTAATATAGATGCATGGAACTCTTTGCCAAAACATCTTCAAGTCATAATTGAAACTGCAACAAAAGCTGTAAATCAAGATATGCTTGATGAGTATTTAGCAAAAAATAATCAAGCTCTCACTGAGCTTATCGAAGTCCATGGTGTTGAGTTAAGAAGATTGCCTGACGATGTAATAGAGGAGTTCAGAGATATATCTAATAAAATACTGGATGATTTGGCCAAGGAAGATGAAACAATAGCAAAAGTTTATGAATCTTATCTTAACTTTAAGAAAAATGTATCCGCATATCACGAAATTTCTGAGGATGCCTTTGTTGAATCTAGAACTAAATAGTGCTTGAAGATCTAACTTTCAAGTCTCTTGGTATTGTTAATTATCATGAGACTCTAGAGCAGATGAAATCTCATATTATCGAAGATGATTTTAAAAATGAAATATGGATACTAGAACATCCTCCTATTTTTACTTTAGGAACTGCTGCAGATAAAAAGCATATTTTAAATTCAAAGGAAATTCCTGTTGTTCAATCTGACAGAGGAGGAGAGGTCACTTATCATGGGCCAGGCCAAATAGTTATTTATTTTTTGCTCGATGTTAAGAATTTAGATTGTGGCCCAAATAAACTCGTTTCAACAATTCAAGATTTTGTTAAAGAATTGCTGTCAAAATTATCTATAGAATGTAATTTTAAAGAGGGCGCTCCTGGTGTATATGTTGATAAGAAGAAAATAGCTTCAATTGGATTAAGAATCTCAAAAGGGAAGTCATATCATGGAATAAGTATAAATTTTGATATGGATTTATCACCGTTTAAACAAATAAATCCTTGTGGTTATGAAGGTCTTGAAGTTACTCAGATAAAGGATTTAAATAAAGATATTTCTAAATTACAATTGCATGAAATCATAATAGATTTATTAAGAAAAGTGTTTTAGTTATGGAAATAATAGCAACTACAAAAATTACTAATAGAGATGGTATAAAGGCTATAAAAAATGGTCAAAAGCTCAATAAGTACGCTGATATTCCTACACCAAAGAAACCAAGTTGGTTAAAAGTTAAGGCTGAGTTTAATCCTAATTTTCACAAGGTAAAAGAACAAGTTAATAGCAAGCAACTTTATACAGTTTGTGAAGAGGCCCATTGCCCAAATATTAATGAATGTTGGTCTGCTGGAACTGCTACTTTTATGCTGATGGGTTCTGTATGTACAAGAGCATGCAAGTTTTGTTCAGTTGATACGGGTAATCCAAATGGATGGCTTGACAGAAATGAGCCTTTAAATACTGCAAAAGCTGTAGAAATTATGAAGCTTAAATATGTAGTTTTGACATCAGTAAATAGAGATGATCTTCCTGATGGAGGCGCCCAACATTTTGCAAATACTGTAAAGTTAATAAAAGACTTAAATCCTAATACCGCTGTTGAAGCACTTACTCCAGATTTTAAAGGACTCTCAACTTCGATTGAGACTTTAGTTAATTGTGGATTAGAAGTTTTTGCTCAAAATATTGAAACTGTTGAAAGACTTACTCATCAAGTTAGAGATATAAGAGCAGGTTATCAACAAACACTCGATGTTCTTGCTGAATCAAAGCGAATTAATCCAAAAGTTCTAACCAAAACAAGCATAATTCTTGGACTAGGTGAGACGGATTCGGAAATAGAGCAAACGCTGAATGACTTAGCAAAAAACAAAGTTGATATTGTCACAATTGGTCAATATTTAAGACCAACTAGAAACCATCATCCAATTGAAAGATGGGTTACACCAGAAGAATTTGAGAGATATAGACAAATAGGTCTCAGCAAAGGTTTTCTTGAAGTTGTTTCAGGCCCAATGGTTCGATCTAGTTACAGAGCTGAGAGAGCTCTTGAAAAAAATAATGCCGGCTTATAGATTAAAGTCTTTTCCGAGACTCTCTCTTACTTTCTTTGTCCATATTTCGTATCCTTTTTCATTCATGTGCAATCCATCCTCAATGAATAACTCTGGCATTCTTGTCCCATCCTGATTGAGCATAGGATCCCAAATATTAATATATTCTAAGTAAGCATCGTTACTTGCGAGCGAGCTAATTAAATTATTAAAAATCCTTTCTTCTTTATCAAGATATAGTCTGTCTACGGTTGGCTTTATACCAATTACATAAACTTTAATGTTTCCGAACTCATTCCTAACAAGATTCAAGAATTTTTTGAAATCATGCACAGTTTTTTCTGGAGTCTTTAATGCAGTTAGATCATTTGTTCCACAGAAAAAGACAATAGCTTTTGGATTGTAGGGCTTAACAATATCTTCAAAATGATGAATAACATGAGAAATTTGTGCTCCTCCAAAACCACGATTTAGAACTTCAAGTGGTTCCATGTCTTCTTCTAAGGAATCCCAAAACCTTATACTTGAACTACCTGTAAATAGAATTTTGCCTTCTTCAGGAAAGTTTTCATTATCCAATCTTTTAAATTCATTAATTTCGTCAATGAATGTATCGTCTTTGCTCCATTGTTGAATATATAGAGTCTCTTTTTTAACTTGGAAAAAAGACATCTCAATTCCATTCTTTTCTGCCTGCATTTTGACCCTATTTTCCAATTCAACGAAATCACCTGAGCAGCTAATTAAAATAAAGAAAGTAGATATGGTTAAGAATTTTTTATTCATGAGCTTTTATATTATTAGGACTGGAAACAACATAACTGTAAAAAGAATAATAATTTGAATTAATATAAAAGGAATAACTCCTTTATAAATTTCTTTAGTTTGTATACTCTCATCTGCAACCCCTCTCAAGTAAAAAAGTGAAAATCCAAATGGTGGAGTTAAAAATGATGTTTGTAAGTTAATTGCAAATAAAATTGCGAGCCATACAGGATCAAAGCCCATCATCAAAAGGGGCGGAGCTACTAGCGGCACTATTACATAACAAATCTCAATAAAATCTAAAATAAAACCAAGTAAAAAAATAACAACTAGAACAAATATTAGAGCGGTAAATGATCCTCCAGGAAGAGAATTAAAGATTAGGTCAATTAACTCATCACCTCCAACCCCTCTAAATATTAATGAAAAAATTGAAGCACCAATAAGAATTGTAAAAATCATTGTTGAAACGATAGCAGTTTTTTCAGAAGTCTCTCTTATGAAATGAAAATCAATTTTTCTATTGATCAATGCAATTAATAGAGCTCCAAAAGCCCCGATGGCTGCCGCTTCAGTAGGTGTTGCAATGCCTGCAAATATTGAACCTAGAACTAAAAAAATTAAGACTATTGGAAGCGCTAGCGTCTTAAATAATTCAATTTTATCTATAGTTAATTCTGTTGAAGTATCTTTTAAATCTAAATTATTGCTATTTTTATAAAGTGTATAAACAAGATACCCAACACATATTAGAATTCCAGGAACAATAGCACCTATAAACAAATCTCCAACAGTTACAGTTTGTTGGGAAAATATACCCATGTCATTTTGAGCTCTTTGATATGCATTTGACATAACGTCGCCAAGCAAGACCAAAGCTATGGATGGTGGAATTATTTGTCCAAGAGTCCCAGTAGATGCAACCAACCCTGTAGAAAAGCTTTTATCGTATCCTTGATTTATCAAAATTGGGAGGGACATTAGACCCATAGTTACTACAGTCGCGCCCACGATTCCTGTGCTTGCTGCAAGCAAAGCGCCAACAATAATTATAGATATAGACAATCCACCTTTAACTCCTCTAAAAGCCTTTGCCATATTTTCAAGCATCTTTGCAGCAATACCAGATTTTTCAAGAATAGTTCCCATAAAAATAAATAGAGGAACTGCAAGCAATGTTACATTATTCATAATTCCAAAAATTCTAATTGGAATACTCTTAAAAATTGTTGGATCAAAAATTCCTAAGGGAATGCAAATCAATGCAAATATTATTGATACACCTGCTAGAGTAAGTGCCACTGGAAAACCTACTAGTAAGGCAGCACAAATTATCAATAGTAGCAGGAGAGGGACTATTTCCATTTTTTATGAATTAGTTGATATGCGAAAGTTAAAATCATAGTAAGTGGAAATAGAATGATTAATGTTTTCTGGATGTAAACATAATCAAGACCACCAGCTTCGGTTGAAACCTCTCTAATTTTCCAAGACATTTCAATAAGTTCTTGAGAATAAAAACCTATAACAAA
Organism: uncultured SAR86 cluster bacterium; assembly: GCA_902631785.1. Lineage (GTDB taxonomy): Bacteria > Pseudomonadota > Gammaproteobacteria > Magnimaribacterales > D2472 > SAR86A. The sequence continues at coordinate 91,705 of CACOZT010000001.1, read as the reverse complement.
ACAAACAGGTAATAGGAAGAAAAGGCTCAATATAAAATTAACATTATTTTTATATGCATTAGATGAGCCTCTATAAAAAATATCTACTCTAACGTGTTCATCTTTGTAGTGAACATATCCAGCACAACCAAGAAATATGAATGCATGAAGATACATTACAAATTCCTGAAGTCCTGTAAGCCCAATACCAAAGAAATATCTGGCTACTATTATCATCATCATCAATATTGTCATCACTGGAATCATCAATGATATGAATTTTCCTATAGAATTTATGACTTTTTCTATGTACATTGTTGAATATGCCTCTGGGTATTCGTTAAAATACAGCCATGATTATAGTACTTTCTCCAGCAAAAACACTTGATTATGAATTTGAATCAAATCATGATCATTCTGTACCAGCATTTTTGAGCCAGTCTTCAAAACTTATTAATAACTTAAAATCAAAAGAACCAAAAGATATAGCATCTTTAATGGGGCTAAGCGATAAACTTGCCACACTGAATTTTGATAGATATCAATCATGGTCTCCGGCAAAAAAAGTAGCTGCTGATTCAAAGCCTTCAATGCTTGTTTTTAAAGGAGACGTATATCAAGGACTTCAAGCTGAAGATTTAAATAATGCTGAAATGAAATTTGCTCAAAAGCATATAAGAATTTTATCCGGGCTATATGGAATACTGAGACCATTGGATCTTATGAAGCCATATAGACTTGAGATGGGAACAAAACTACAGACCTCAGAAGGAAAAAATCTATATGAATTTTGGGGTGATAAGGTTCAAAAAAATGTATTAGATGAATTGAAAAACCAAAAATCAGATCTTTTAATTAATCTTGCATCTAAAGAGTATTTTACAGTTTTGGGAAAATTGCCTGAAGATATTAATGTTGTGACTCCAACATTTAAAGATTACAAAAATGGTAATTATAAAATTATTAGTTTCTATGCAAAGAAAGCTAGAGGTCTAATGGCTAGATGGATAATTAAAAATAAAGTTACTGACTTTGAAGACTTAACTGGATTTGACCTAGATGGATATAGGTACTCAAAAGCAGAGTCAACAACAACTGTTCCTGTATTTCTTAGAAAGTCTTAAGAGCCTGATTCGTTAAACTTTTTAACATCGACCATATCATCAAACGATGCATCTCTTTTTTCCATATTAGCAGTTATAGCCTCAGTCATATCTTTCTGACTTAACATTGCGCCGCTCCATAAAGCATTGTATTCAAGGCTATCACTTACACTATGGTCTCTTGAGTAGTTCATTACTGCTTTAAGTCCATATATTGCTACTGGAGATTTTGAAGCTATTTCTTTTGCTAACTTATTAGCACCCTCAAGCATTTCTTCTTGAGTTTCGAACATGTCACTTATTAATCCAGACTCTTTTGCCTCTTCTGCATACATCCTTCTTCCTGTATATGCCATTTCCCTCATTTTTGAATCAGGAATAATTTTTGGTAATCTTTGAAGAGTTCCTACATCAGCGGCCATTCCAATATTAATTTCTTGTATACAGAAGAAAGCTTCTTTTGATGCGAGCCTGATGTCACATGCTGTAACCATATCAACAGCTCCTCCAATACACCCTCCTTGAATAGCAGCAATTACTGGCACTCTTATTTTCTCTAAATTACTTATATATCCTTGAAGTTCTTTTGCAACTCTGTATAAAGCCTCTCCAACTCTCGCACTGTCTGGCTTCTTATCGGCAGGAATATCTTCAACTCCATTTGAAAAAGCACTTAAATCCATTCCGGCACAAAAGTGTTTGCCAGATGATGACATAATTACGACCCTAATATCAGAGTTCCTATTAATCTCATCTAATATATCTCCAAGCTCTACCCAGAAATCTCTTGACATTGTATTGAGCTCATCAGGCCTTGATAAAACAAGGTTTGCGATATTTTCAGATACATTAAGATCAAAACATTTATATTTATTATTGCTCATGATTTATTTACCATTTCTATTGATTCATTAACAATTGATCTCATCTTTTCAACATGTTCAAATGTTTTATGATGAGACAATACAACTTTACGTTCTTCACTTAAAAGAACAAGCATTTTTTTTAATTTCTCTAAATTTTCTATTATTCTATTATCCATAAATAAATTTTTGTAACCTAATTATAATCTAAGCATTATAATGCTCTTGAACAATGAAATCACTAAGACACATTTTTTTATATTGCATAATTTTTTTTAATAATGCTCCTATTGCAAATGAAATTGATAATTCATATCAGCAACAATCACTTCTTGCGGTTTTATTTAAAAGAACATCTGCTGAATATAAGGCTAACACTGTTCAAACATATGCATTAGCTAAAAATAATATTGATGATGCATTGAAAGATAAATCTTGGAGTGCGCTTGTGGATCAAAAAATTGATTATCATAATCTTCCACCAGCAGTTATTTTAGACATTGATGAGACAGTTCTCGATAATTCAGAGCATCAGGTCAGAAGTATTAAAAATGGAACAAATTATCCAATTGGTTGGAAGGAATGGGTTTCTGAAGAGTCAGCCGAAGCGTTACCAGGAGTTAAAGAATATCTAAGTTACGCAAATTCTAAAGGAGTAAAAGTTTTTTATGTCACTAACAGGACTCATGACTTAGAAGAATATACAAGAAACAATATTAAAAATTTAGGATTGCCTCTTGATGAAGATATTGATGTTCTTCTGATGAAGAATGAAAAAGGTTGGACATCAGATAAAACAAGTAGGCGTGATTTAATAAGTAAAGATTTCCGAGTCATTCATATTTTTGGTGATCAATTGGACGACTTCATTCCATTGAAAGATACTGCAACCAGTATAAGTAGCAGGAAAATGCTAATTGATAAGTATTCTGATATGTGGGGACAAAAGTGGTTCATGCTTATTAATCCGATGTATGGAGAATGGGAAGAAGCTATATATGAGCATTGTTGGAGCTGTTTTCCTGAGGAGAGCGATAGAGTAAATCAAAGACTTAAGGCTCTAGATAAAAATTAATGAAATTTTTCATCATATTTATTGCATTAGTAATTTCATCTTGCGATTCTTCAAAAAATACTGAATCGATAAAGATTGGATCAAAGGAAACTGAATATTTAGAAATAAAGAATTTTTCGGATAATTTGAAGGCAAAAAATATTATTCTTGTAATTGGCGATGGATTGGCACTAAATCAAATTACTTTATCCCGAATTGCTATTGGAGGATTTGATCATAGACTGTTCATTGATCAGCTTCCATATCATGGAACATCTTTAACTCACTCTTATGATAATGTTTATACTGATTCAGCAGCTGCAGCAACCACATGGGCAACAGGCCAAAAAACAAAAATAAAATATTTGTCAATTAATCATAAAAAAGAAGAACTTAGAACGATTACTGAAATGTTAGATACCAAAGGATATGTTTCTGGAGTTGTAGCAACATCATCAGTAACTCATGCAACTCCTGCAGCTTTCTATGCTCATACAGACAATAGATATGATTATAAAGATATAGCAAATCAATTAATTTATTCACCAATTGAAATAGCATTAGGTGGAGGAGAGAAGTTTTTTGACATTGATAAAATTACCAGTACCCATCACGTAATAACCTCATCAGAGTCTTTAGGTAAAAAACTTGAATTTTCAAAGAGAATTATTGGTTTATTTGATAAGGATGGTATAGAAAGGTCTGATAAGAATCCAACTCAAAGACAGATGACCAATTTCGCATTGCAACATTTAAAAGATAAATGTAATGGATTTTTCTTGATGACGGAGGGAAGCCAAATTGACTGGGCAGGCCACGACAATAATGCGAGTGAAATGATTGAAGAATTCAGAGATTTTGATTTAACCATTAAAGACTTAATAAACTTTGTAAATGAAAATAAAGAAACATTATTGATAGTAACATCTGATCATGAAACAGGAGGCCTTCAAATACTAAGACAAAATGATGACAATGTAGTTATTCAGTGGGGCACAGGAAGACATACTTCCATCCCAGTGGGAGTTCAGGCATATGGACCGGGTGCTGAATTATTTCAGGGTTTAATGGATAACACTGATATTCATTATAAAATTTTAAATGCAATTGATTACAAGAATCTTAAGAACCAGAGCTGTAATACTGAATAGAAATGATTAGTAAGACATTTTTTGACGAGAACCTAGAAAAGTTAAAAGATTGTGTAAAACAAGCTTCAAGCGCAATCATGGATATCTATCATTCAAATGACATTGGCCAAGAAGAAAAGCAAGACGGTTCTCCGCTAACACTTGCTGATAAAAGCTCAAATGAGATAATTTTGAACTCATTAGAGCAAATCTCCAGAGATTTTCCGATCATATCAGAAGAAACTTTTAATGAAGATTTGATTAAAGCACTTGAAGAAACATATTGGCTTGTTGATCCATTAGATGGAACAAAGGAATTTATTAATCAAACTGGTGAATTTACAGTAAACATAGCGATGATTAGTAACAAGAAAGCCGTATTTGGAATCGTTGCAGCACCAGTTACTGAAAAAATTTGGCATGGCTCTGTATTCCAAAATACTCAAACCGAAAACGATTCTGTTAAAAAATTAAGAATAGTTATGAGTAAAAGTCATAAAAGCGAAAAAGATAAAGACTTCCTTCAATTTTTGGATAAAAAAAATATTGAATATGAAATCATTGAAAAGGGTAGTTCGTTAAAGCTATGCAGTTTGGCAGATAATGAGGCAGATATATACCCGAGATTTGGTCCAACATCTGAATGGGATATAGCAGCCGCACATGCTGTGTTGAGTAGCTATGGAGGAAGTGTTGTAAGAATTGAAGATAATATGGAATTAGAGTATGCCAAAGAAGACACAATACTGAACCCTTATTTCGTAGCTTTTAGAAATAAATCAATAAAAAGTGATTTTTTGCCAGTTTTAGGAGATTTTTTTAAAAAATTGGTATAATTTCCATATATTCATAATTAATTGATATAATTAATTATAAATTTTATTTATATTATGGGCACACAGTTACAACCCTCACAACTAAATAGTCCAGGTAAGGATATTGAATCATATCTTTCATCTGTTCATTCAATACCTATTCTTACAAAAGAAGAGGAGAAAGAGCTTGCTCTAAAATTATATGAAGAAGATGATTTAGATGCTGCAAGACAGCTTGTTATTCATCATTTGAGATTTGTGGTTCACATAGCAAGGTCATATCAGGGTTATGGATTGCCACTTGGAGATATAATTCAAGAGGGTAATGTTGGCCTAATGAAAGCTGTAGATAAATATGATCCTCATAGAGGCGTGAAACTAGTTTCTTTTGCGGTTCATTGGATCAAAGCTGAGATTCATGAATATATTCTCAAAAACTGGAGATTAGTAAAAATTGCTACAACAAAAGCGCAAAGAAAACTATTCTTTAACCTAAGAGGCAAAAAGAAATCACTAGACTGGTTGACTAAAGAAGAAGCTGAAAAAATAGCATCTGACTTAAATGTTGAGGTTAAAGATGTATTGCATATGGAAAATAGGCTATCTTCAAATGATTCATCATTTGATTCACCAGTTCCCTCTGGTGATGATGAAGAAATTATGTCTCCTTCTCAATACTTAGAAGACAAAAGATATGATCCTGAAATCGTAGTAGCATCAGAGCAAGCAGAACAAGTAAATAGAGCTGAGCTTCTTGCTGCATTAAAAACTCTAGATGATAGAAGTAAAGATATTCTTAATAGAAGATACCTTTCCGATGAAAAAGCTACTCTTCATGATTTAGCCGATGAATATAAAGTGTCCGCTGAAAGAATAAGACAAATCGAAAACAGCGCACTTAAGAAATTAAAAGCATTTATGGTAGATTTTGCATAATTCTAGCATTTAGCAATGCAATTAAAATTTCTTCCCTCGTTTGTCAAAAGAAAAGGTCGAATCACAAAAAAGCAGACTCAAAGCTTAACTTCCTTGTCAGAATTTTCTGTAAAAAGCATTCAAGAAGTTGAATATATCAGCAAGCAGTTTGATAAATGTTATTTAGAAATTGGCTTTGGCAATGCTGAAAATATTATTTGCCAAGCAACAAATGAGCCTAGCTCATTATTTATAGGCTCTGAAGTTTATATGTCAGGCATAGGGACTTTGGTTTCGAATATAAAAGAAAATAAAATTAATAATATAAGAATTTTTTCAGATGATATTAGGCTCCTCTTAGATCAAAGACCAAAAAAAGTATTTGATTCAGTTATTATTATTTGTCCCGATCCTTGGCCAAAAGAAAAACATCATAAAAGAAGGCTTATAAATAAATCTTTTTTAAAAATGATCCATGATTTTATGAAGGATGATTCAAACTTATACATATCTACAGATTGGGAAAACTATGCAGAAAGTATTTCTGAATCATTTAAAGTAAATAAATTATTTAAGCCATCCTCTCATAAGCCTTTTCAAAAAGATTCTCTTTCTAAGTTCGAAAGAAGAGGAATAGAAGAGGGTAGAGAGTTATTTGAATTTAATTATGAAAAATTATTATAACTATCGTTAAATATTTTTATAAATTTTTCTGAAGCAATTGCTCTATGACTAACTTTATTTTTAACTTGTTGGTCCATAGAGGCCATTGAGCAATCATAGCCATCCGGATAAAAGATTTTGTCATATCCAAACCCTCCTTCTCCTGAACTATTTATTGATATTCTTCCATGAATTTCACCTTGAGTTACTATAGGCATAGGATCATTAGGACTTCTTAGTCCAACAAGAACACAAACATAGAAAGCTTCAAGACTCTCTTCTTTTTTTTCAATCAACTTCTGGATAATCTTATCTCTATTATCTTTATCACTAGCACCTTCACCAGCATATCTTGCAGAATAAATGCCTGGTTCATAGCCTAATTCAGGGACAACAATTCCTGAATCATCTGCAATGGTATAAATTTTAGATTCTTTAGCGCCATGTTTTGCTTTAATAATTGCATTTTCTAGAAAAGAATCCCCATCCTCAATAGCATCTCTAATATTAAGATCAGATAAAGAAAAAACTTTATGATCTTTGAATAGTTTCTTGAATTCTTTTAATTTTCCCTTATTTGATGAAGCAATAAGGATGTCACCATTACTTTTCAAGTAAATAGACCCCTTCTACAGCAAATAAATTTGGATTAATTTTGGATAAACCACCTTGATTTCCACTTCTATTTATAAAAACTTTATCCTTGATGCTAATATTTTCTTTTAAACAAAGATTCTCAAAATCTTTAATTGTACATAAATGAATATTCTCTGTTTCATACCAGCTAGAAGGTAGTTCTGGTGTTATTGGCATTTTTCCGGATGCTAGGTTTATTCTGCATCTCCAGTAACCAAGATTAGGAAGAGTTACGACGCATCTTTTTGATAAATCCAACATCCTGTTAAGAGCAAGATCAGGATTTTTGAGACACTGAATTGATCTTGCCATAATCGATAAATCAAAATTTGATGACATGAAATCATTTAGGCCTTTGTCTATATCAAGCTTAATCACAGGTATACCTTTCTCAATACATTTTTCAATCTTTAAATCATTTATCTCAACGCCATATCCAAGAACTTGCTTATTTTCAAATAACTCTTTTAATAATGATCCATCACCACAACCAAAATCAATAACTTTTGAATTTTCTGGCACCCAGCTGTTTATAATTTTTGAAAGTCTTGTAGCCATTATGATTCTATGAAATTTGAAATTAAATTTGAGTAAGTTTCTGAATTAAATAAAAAACTATCATGTCCGTGATCTCCTTGAAGGACCACAAAAGAAGACTTTATATTATTATTCATTGCAGCTATTTGTATTTCCTTTCCTCTTTCTGGTGGATAGAGCCAATCTGAGTAAAAGCCAACAATTAAAAGCTCAGCTTTTACATCTTTTAAAGCCTCAACTAGAGTTTTATCTTTTCCAGCATCGTAACTGTCCATTACTTTTGTCATTAAAATGTATGAATTTGCATCAAAAAGTTCTGAAAATTGTTCGCCCTTATATTGCAAATAATTTTCAACCTCGAAGCTAACAGATTCTTCTACTTTCGAACCTTCATCTTGAAACTTTCTCCCAAATCTTGAATCCATATGCTCTTCTGAAAGATAAGTAATGTGACCGAGCATCCTTGCAGTTTTAATACCATTTTTAGGTATAACTTTGTGCTCATAATAATCACCGTTATGAAAATTCTCATCTTTTCTTATAGATTCTCTAGCAACTTCATTCATTGCAATATTCTGAGAGCTAGATTTCGCGGCTGCAGCAAAAATTCCAGCCTTTTTAACTTTATCTGGATATGAAATTGACCATTGAAGGGCCTGCATTCCGCCAAGACTTCCACCAGCAATAAAATGCCAATAATCTATATTTAATTCATCCATAAGCATTTTTTGTGAGTTAACCCAATCTAAGACACTTACTTGAGGAAAAGATTTTCCGAATACTTTTCCTGATGATGAATTGGTTGAAGCTGGTCCAGATGATCCTGCGCATCCACCAAGATTATTGCAACAAACAACAAAATATTTATTAGTATCAATTGGTTTATCTGGTCCAACTAATTGATCCCACCAACCGACTCCAAAATCATCATTTTTTCCAGCTGCATGATGATTACCTGAAAAAGCATGACATAAAAGAATTGCATTTGATTTGTTTTCATTTAAATCACCATAGGTCTCAACCATCAAATCAAATGAATCGAGTTTCTCACCTGATTCAAGAATAATTCCCTTTGAAAAATGAATTAATTTCGTTTCTATCTTCATACTATTGACCTAAGCACATCTGATAGAAAAGATTCAATTAAATTTATGAGAATCAAAACAAAAAGAGGAGAGAAGTCTAGTCCTCCAGCTGATGGAATATAATTCCTAATAGGCATCAAAGATTTATAGGAAATTTCTTCAACTAATTCTAAAAAAGCATTTGATTTTGAGGGTGATACCCAGCTTAAAATCACACCCCCTATAACAGCAAAAAATATGATCCGTAAAATCACCATTATTGTTTGAATTATTGAAACTCCTATTAAGGTTGTAATCTCATACTGATCACCAAAATATATTACAAGTGATGAAAGTTTAAATACTATGGCTATGATTAAAATATTTAGAGCCTGGACTGGTAATGGAGAGAATATTTTAGCTATGGGACTATATGCTTTGACAAATATAGAAACAATTTGATTGTAATAATTCACTTTCATTAAGTTAAAGATGAAAAGAAATATAAGGGCATAATTCAATATACTTAAAATGAGCCCAAGTATTTGTATATTAGAACTCATTTGAAATTTCCTTTGATCTTTTAATTGCAGCACTTAATCCTTTTTCAAAGATTTGATTAAGTTTATTTGATTTGAGAGACTTTAAACCAGCTTCAGTTGTGCCTTTTTTTGAAGCTACTGCTTTTATTAGATTATCCAAGTCTCCATCATTCTCTATTGATGATCCTACGCCTTTCATAAGATTTGCAATAATTTCTCTGACAATTTTTTCATCTTGATTGCACAATTTCATAAGTTTTTTTTCAAATGATTTTAGTGTTTGAAAAAAGTATGCAGGACCACTTCCAATGACTCCAGTAAAAGTATCTATTTTTGAATCACTATCTACTTCAATTACTGTACCTAATTTTGAAAATAGGGAATGAGCTTTTTTTAAACTATTTTTTTTAAAAGACGAATTATATAAAGCAGTAATTCCTTGGCTATACTTTGCAGCAGTATTTGGCATTGCCCTCATGAATTCAATATCTTTATTTAGTTTAGTGTAAGTTGAAGATTTTATCCCTGCTACAAGACTAATAATTTTAGGTTTTCTATAGCTATTTAAAATTTCTTTATAGGCCTCTAGAGCATCTTTAGGTTTTACAGACAAAATAAATAAATCGATATCAATTCTTGATTTTTTTAAGCTCTTAATTCCTAATCTATGTAATTTTTTTTGATTAAGAGTATTCCTATCAATAAAAAATATTTTTTTCTTTTCTACACCATTTGATGTAAGCCCTGCAATCAATGCTTGCGCAATATTACCTCCACCAAAAAAAACTATATCTTTCATGTTCTTTTACCAAAAATTGACTCTCCAATTCTAAGCATATTTGAGCCATGGATTATCGCATCTTTAAAATCAGAAGTAGTTCCCAGAGACACTACGTCAGCTTCGGGATAAATTTTTTTTAATTTACAGCTTAAAGTTATTACTTCTTTCATCATAAAGTCTCTTTCTTCTTTGTCATTTGTTAATTTTGGGAGAGCCATTATGCCTTTTAATTTTATATTTTCCATAGACTCAACTAATTTAGCTATATCAAAAAGGTCATCTGAACTGCATCCGCTTTTTGATTCTTCAGATGAAATGTTTACTTGAATACAACCATTAATTACTTTGTTAATTTTTTTACACTCATCATTAAATTTTTTGATAATTTTCTCTCTATCAAGGGTATGAATCCAATCAGCATTCTTTGAGATCATTTTTACCTTATTAGATTGAACTGGCCCTATAAAATGCCAAACTATGTCAGTTGAATTTATCAATGATGACTTTTCTTCAAGCTCTTGAGCATAATTTTCTCCAAAATTATATATTCCATTCTCAAGAGCTATTTCAATTAATTTGAAGTCTTTTTTCTTTGAAACAGCAATTAAAGTTATCTCCTCTTTATTTCTGTTAATTGATGAACATAATTCATTGATACTGCTATTAATTGAATTTATATTTTTAATTAATTCTCTTTGCATAAAGTTCTTAATCTAGGCTCGAAACCACTTTTTGTTATTTTTTCTTTAGCATTATTTGCAGAAGACCTATTAACATAGGGCCCTGATATTACACTATTTAGGGGTTTTCCAGGCAAAAGAGTACTATATACCTCGTTAATAGTTAGATTTTTTATTTCGCCACTCAGCATATTAATTGCTTCATAAGCATATTTTTTATTTCCGTAAGCACCAACTTGCACGAAATACTGACACTCTAGGAAATTATTTTCTTCATTAAATTCAATAAGAACTGAATTCTCGAGTAATGATGAGGGGAAATCTATATTTACAGAATTTAACGTATTGGTAGTCTTGATTGATGTAACATCTGTTTTAAATAGAAATACTGAAGCTGCAACTAAACCTGTGCTTATCGAGATTAATATAAGAATTGTTTTAGTTGATATTGTATTTGCAGATGGTTTTTTTGATCTAAAAACAGCCTTTCTTTTAGTTTTAGTCGATTTACTACTTCTTACATTTGCAAAGTCTTTCATATAACTACATTTTTTGCATTGGAGTTATTCCAAGAAGATTCAAGCCGTTTGAAATTACCTGTTTAACAGCCGTGAGACATTCCATAATTGATTGCATATTCTCCTCAGATTCAGATAAAACATGATTATCATTATAGAAACTGTGAAATAGCTGAGATAAATCTTTTAGGTAATAAATAATTACATGTGGCTGAAGTGAATTTGCAGATTTATTTACGATATCAGGGAATTTTGAGATTTCGTGAATTAGATTGTCACACTCTATGTAATTTCCATTATTTATGTTTGTAATATTTCTTTTAATATCAGAATACTTATCGACAACTTTTTCTTCAAGCGAGACAATTCTTGCATGTGCATATTGTATGTAGTAAAAGATATTTTCTTTGCTGTCAGATTTTGCTAAATCAAGATCAAAATCTAAATGTTGATCAGCCTGTTTTGATAAATAATAGAATCTTGCAGCATCCGAACCAATATCCTCAATCAGATTTTTTAACGTAAAGAATTCTCCAGATCTTGTGGACATTTTGATTTTTTTTCCATCTTTAAAAAGATTGGCAAATTGCACAAGCTTAACAACTAATTTGTTTTTACTTGAACCAAGATTCTCAATAGATGCCTCTATTCTTTTAATGTATCCATGATGATCAGCTCCCCATACATTTATTAATTTATCGAAGCCTCTATCGATCTTATTTTTGTGATAAGCAACATCTGATGCAAAATAAGTAGTCTTTCCATTATCTCTAACTAAAACTCTATGCTTGTCATCACCACTAATATCTGTATTTAGCCATATAGCCTTATCTTTCTCATAGGCATGCCCATCTTTTTTTAATTTATTTATTGATGTTGCTATGTCAGATGTTTCATCATCAACCTTACCCATAGAAGATTCATAAAACCATTTATCAAAATTAACATTAAATGCTTTTAAATCATCCTCAATTGATTTAACAATTTCTTTTAACGATAAATTTTTTATAAGATTCCATGATTCTTTATTTAATTTTTCCAGTTCATAAATAATATTATCTATTTCTTCTTCTGGATTTTTATAGTCTGAAGTAGAAAGTGACTTAAAATCATCTACATTGACTTCTTGGCCTAATTTTTTTCCAATTTCATCGATATACTCTCCTTTATATGCATTTTCAGGAAAATAATTATTAATATCATTCTTAATTAATTTTAATATTACGCTTGCTGTAAGAATATCAATTTGTCTTCCTGCATCATTAACATAATATTCTTTTTCAACACTTGCGCCTGTCGACTCAAGAATCCTTGCAATTGCATCGCCATAGGCAGCCCCTCTTCCATGGCCGACATGAAGAGGCCCAGTAGGATTAGCTGAAACAAACTCAATTTGAACTTTATTTTCTTTTCTAGCTTTTGAACTGCCAAATGAATTTTTGCTTTTATTAATTAAATTAATTATTGATGCAAAATCCTCTCTCTTTAATGAGACATTTATAAATCCAGGGCCTGCTGTCTCGACCTTATCAAATTTGTTAATCTCTTCTAGTCTAATTTTTAGATCATCTGCTAATTTTTTTGGGTTAACCTTAAGTATACTTGCTGCAATCATGCAAACATTAGTAGTTATATGACCTTTACTAAGATCATCTGATATAGCAGTAGAGCACTTTTCCATAACTGAATTAATATTTTTTTTATTATTTATAATTGAAGATAGAAAATTTTCTACTTCTTTATTGATTGCATCAATCAAGATTTTGCTCTTCCAACATATGTCATATCTCTGGTATCCACTTTAATTATTTCATTTTCATTAACAAATAAAGGAACTTGAACCTCAACATCTGTTTCAAGTTTTGCAATTTTTGTTGCACCAGAAACAGTATCTCCCTTCACTCCTGGCTCAGCTCTGATAATTTTAAGTTCAACAATTATAGGAGGATTTACCATAATAGGCTGACCATTCCATAAAATAACCTCACAAGTTTCCTGTCCTACTAACCATTTTGATGCATTTCCAATCTGAGATGAACTAACTTCAATTTGTTCATAATTATTTTTATCCATAAAATGCCACGAATCATTATCTTTGTATAAAAATTCCATTTCTTTATGACTCACATCGGCTGCTTCAACGCTTTCTCCCGATTTAAAAGTTTTATCATTAGTGTTTCCATTTAAAAGATTTTTGTATTTAACCCTCATCACAGCTTGGCCTTTTCCAGGCTTATGAAATTCATGCTCAATAATTGAGCAGGGAGCATTATCTATTACTAATTTGGTTCCGTTTTTAAACTGGTTTGTTGAAATTTTCATATTAATTTTATTTTTTATGTTATTTTAATAGCGAGGAATATAAATGAAAAATTTTCTAAGCTTAATATTACTTATTATTGTAACTTCTTGTGCTCCAAGTGGCGAACAAACCCAAACAAATCAAGATTTAGAAGAATTTCTTGCTAACGTTGAATTAGAAAATAAAAAAGATGGCCCTGTAATATATTCTGCCTCGTGGATAAGTTCAAATTTTATAACATATGATTCTCAGAAAGTAATAGCAGATTATGGAACAAAATACACATTAAAATCATTAGAAAGATCGAGACAGGCTGCAAGTTTTGACCGACTTAATACTTCTAAAGAAAATCGAAGAATGTTAAATATTCTTAAAAGTTCTTTTGTGATGCCTCCGCCTTTAGATGAAATGCTGGCATCTGAACTTTCAGAAATTACCACAAACCTTGAAGCAATGTACGGAAGTGGAGAGCATTGTTTTGATAATGGAGAATGCTATGACTTAGAAGCATTCGAATCAATTATTGATAACTCTAGAGATCCTAAGGAATTACTGAGAGCTTGGGAGGGTTGGCATGAGATTGGTAAGCCGATGAAACCAATGTACATGAGAATGGTAGAGATAGGCAATCAAGGATCGGTTGATCTTGGCTATGAGGGATTGAGCGATTTATGGTTCAGCAAATACGATATGCCCGCAGATGATTTCCTTGATGATACTGACAGAGTTTGGAATGATGTAAAACCACTATATGAAGCTCTTCATTGTCATGTTAGGGCAAAATTAAATGAGCATTATGGCGATGAGGTTATCTCAAAGACAGGACCGTTGCCTGTTCACATGCTAGGAAATATGTGGGGCCAATCATGGTCAAATATTTATGATTTGGTATATGAAGAAAAACCAGATTCGAAGTATATAGATGTAACTAAAATAATTGATGAAAAATCATTGAGTGAAATAGAGATGGTGGAGTATGCAGAAGATTTTTTCATATCAATGGGATTTAAGCCTCTACCAGAAACTTTTTGGGAAAGGTCCTTATTTGTTAAACCTCGAGATAGATCAGTTGTATGTCATGCATCCGCGTGGAACTTAGATCCTGCAAATAATGATCTTAGAATAAAAATGTGTATTGAAAAGAATGAAGAAGATTTTATTACTATCCATCACGAACTAGGTCATATTTTTTATTACCAGGCATATAACCATATCCCAACAGTTTTTCAAGCCGGCGCAAATGACGGATTTCATGAAGCATTTGGTGATCTTTTAACGCTTTCGATAACTCCTGATTACTTAGTTGATATTGGTTTTATATCTAAAGACGATGCAGAAGAAGCAAAACGAGACCCTATCGCGTTACTTATGAAACAAGCTTTAGATGGTGTAGTAATCATTCCATGGGCATTAATGCTAGATAAATGGAGATCTGGAGTATTTAATGGCGAAATTGACGAAAGAAATTTGAATTCTTCATGGTGGAGTTTAAGAGAAGAATATCAGGGAATTAATTCTAGCTATCCAAGATCTGAAAACTATTTTGACCCAGGGGCAAAGTATCATATTCCTGGCAATACTCCATACACTAGATATTATTTAGCTAGCATTATGCAATATCAGTTTCATGAAGCACTTTGTAATTTAATTGATTATGATGGGTATTTACACGAATGTTCAATCTATGGAAATAAAGAAGCAGGTGATAAAATTATTACAACTATGGCAATGGGTCAAAGCTTGCCATGGCAGGATGCTTTTGAGAATCTCACTGGCTCAAGACAGCTCAGTGGAAAATCAATATTGAACTATTATGCACCACTAAAAAAATGGCTTGATGAAGAAAATAAAAACAGAACTTGTGGATGGAGTGAAGAATGAAATGGATAACTAATATTTTAATTTCGGTTTTATCTTTTGCAATTAGTTACGGTATTGCATATTTGACTGGAAGTGTAATTGTGAAAAATGCAGTACTTTTGGCATATGTAATTCATTGGGTTGCATATATACCAGCATACATGCTGCAAACTGAAAAGTTCTATGATTTAACAGGAAGCATTACATACTTATTTGTTGTATGGTTTGTTTTTTTGTCTTCATATCAATCCATTTCACTTAATTTTGGAAATCTGATTTTAGTTTTGTTTATTTCAGTTTGGACAATAAGACTTGGTGTGTTTTTATTCATGAGAATACATAAAGCTGGTGAGGATAAAAGGTTTAGAACAATCAAAACATCTGCTTCTCAGTTTTTTATGACATTCACATTGTCAGGGTTATGGGTAACACTTTGCTCAATGTGTGCGCTCGTAGCCATATCTAGCGCTGAAGGCATAGTTATGAATGCATTAACTTATATTGGGATAATTTTATTTATTATTGGATTTAGTATTGAAGTTATTGCAGATAATCAAAAAACAGCTTTTAGATCTATCGAAGCAAATAAAGACAGTTTTATAACGTCTGGTCTATGGTCCAAATCTAGACATCCTAATTATTTTGGAGAAGTTTTGTTATGGTTTGCAATTGCAGTGATTTCTTTTTCATCTCTTGAGGGGCTTCAACTAGTTACACTAATATCACCATTGTTCACATATATCTTACTTGTTTATGTTAGTGGTGTTAGGATGCTTGAAGACATGAATGATAAAAAATGGGCTAATGATGAGAGTTATAAGTCATATAAGAAAAGCACTCCAATGTTATTTCCTAAATTATAATTTTTGATAAATTTCAAGCAAAAATAGAAAAATTTACAAAATTCGTAGAAATCACTAACTTTTTGATAGAATTAGATACTAGATAAAGTATAAATTTATATTTTATTTATTGGTTTAGGGCTGTTAACATGTTCAAACCTTAGGGAGTACAAAAATGTTTAAATTAATAAAGAATATATCTTTACCAGTACTTTTTTGCATTAGCGTATTGATTTCTGCAAATGAAACCAACGTCGAAGTAAATATGGAAAGTATTTTAGAAGTAGGTAGAGAAAATCAAACTCTTTCTGCAAATTCGCAAGATAAAATAGATCAGACAGAAAGACAAACAGACAAAATTGTTAATGAATATAAAGTAGTTAACAAACAAGTAGAAGGGCTCAAGTTATACAACGCACAAAAGAGAATTCAAATTCAAGCTCAACTAGACCTAATGGACAAACTTGATGAGCAATTAGTTCAAGTTGTTGTTATGCAAAGACAAATACCTCCATTAGCAGAAAAGATGCTGGATACCCTAGAGACTTTTATCAATCTAGATACTCCCTTTAGATCAGAAGAAAGAAAAGCTAGGGTTGATTTGGTTAGGTCTTCCTTGGCAAAACCAAAAGTGACTGCATCTGAGCAAGTAAGACAAGTTCTGGAGGCTTACAATATAGAAGCTGAGTATGGGCGTAAAGTTGATACTTACGAAGATAAGTTAGCTGATGGCACTGTTGTTAACATACTTGTAATAGGAAGAATTGGAATGTTCTATCAAACTAAAGACGAAAGAACTAGTGGAAGATGGGACAATGAAAATGGCACTTGGGAAGAACTTCCTGGAAGTTACAGGAAACCTATCAGAGACGGTATTAGGATGGCTAAAAAATTAGCGCCCACTGATATGTTGATGATGCCTGTTGTTAAGGGAGAGGCATAATGAAAAAGTACTTATCTATTTTATTTGTTCTAACTTTAACACTTAACACTTTTGTATTTGCACAAGATGAAGGTGAAGAAACAGAAATATCAACTGTTGAAGCGCTTTTACAACTTGTTAAAGAAGGTAAAACTAAAGAACAATCTGCAAATGCAGATCGTGAAGCTAAGTTTATGGCTAATAAAAATGAACAAGCCGCAATTTTAGCTGCTGAAAAGAGAGAATTAGCTAGACAAGAAAGAATTGCTGATCAGCTTGAGGCTGAGTATAAAAAGAACGAAGAAATTTTAAGAGTGAAGGAGGAAGCATATCAAAAAGAACTTGGATCTTTAGTGGAACTCTTTGGTCATCTTCAAAGCTCCGCAGGTGAGGCTGCAGTTCAATTTTCTGGATCTTTAACAAGCCCTCAGTATGGTCTTGAGCGAGTAGATTTCTTAAATGATCTTACTTCAAAAATGTCAGAGACTACAGAATTACCAACTATTAGAGAAATTGAAGGTTTATGGTATGAACTTCAAAGAGAAATGGTTGCAAGTGGGCAAGTAGTGTCTTTTGATACAACTGTTATAGATGTTGACGGTGAGTCTTCAACATGCAATGTAACTAGGGTAGGTTTGTTCAATGCTGTTTGTGACGGTAAATATTTAGAATATGTTGCTGCAACCGGTCAATATGCATTTTTACCAAGACAACCTGCTGGAAGATTTACAAAAACTGCAAAAAGTGTTGGTAATGCAGACGCTGGAGAACAAGTTAGATTCGGTGTTGACCCAACTGGACCTACTGGAGGAAGTCTTCTAGCTAATTTAATTCAGACTCCTTCTTTAGCAGAAAGAGCTGCCCAAGGTAGAGAAGTTGGATATGCAATTATTTTTGTTGGTCTTATTGGTATTGGATTAGCTTTCTGGAAATTGTGGAGTTTATATGTTCTCGGCAAGGCAGTAAGAGCTCAAGCAGGATCTAAAACACTAGATGTTAGAAATCCTCTTGGAAGAGTTCTTAAAGTCGGAGAAGAAAACTTCAAGAAAGATATTGATACATTAGAGCTTAAACTTGCTGAAGCAATTATGGCTGAAAGACCTTCAATTGAAAGAGGAATTGGCGCTGTGAGAATAATTTCAGTTGTTGCACCGCTTGCAGGTCTATTGGGAACAGTAACAGGTATGATTGTTACCTTTCAAATGATTACTCTTTATGGAACGGGCGATCCTAAACTTATGGCTGGTGGTATTTCTCAAGCACTTGTTACTACAGTTTTAGGTTTGTTAGTTGCAATACCTACTACACTTCTCCATTCCTTCACAGCCTCTTCGGCTAAAGGAATAATTAGTGTTCTTGAGGAACAAAGCACAGGTATTCTTGCTGAAAGAGCTGAAGGAAGTTAATAATTAGTTATGTTTTTTGCTATCTCAGAAGCATTCTCATCCATCAGAGACTTCATGGAGGCGGGTGGAAGTGTTTTATGGCTGATCGCACTTTTAGTTTTTTTCATGTGGGCAATGATTTTTGAGAGGATTTGGTATTTTTCTCACGGACATGAATTTTATATTAAGGATCTGTCAGCAAAATGGAATAACAGAGCTGATAAGACTTCTTGGCATGCTCTTCAAATCAGAGAAAAGATGCTTTCTCAAGCAAAAGTGGAGATTAATAAAAACTTATCAATAATTCAAACTTGTGTTGTTTTAGCCCCATTATTTGGACTTTTAGGAACAGTAACAGGGATGATAGAAGTTTTCCAAGTTATGGCCTTTAATGGCGGCGGCGATGCAAGAGCAATGGCTGGTGGTGTCTCTAAGGCAACACTTCCAACAATGGCTGGTATGGTTGTAGCTTTATCAGGCGTATTTGCCACTATATATTTATCTAGTGCGTCTGACAGACACACAAATGATTTAAGAGAATTAATAAAGAGAGAACTATAGGAGATTAACAAATGAGAAGAAATGCTATCAGTACTGCTGTTAAGGATGAAGAAAGCGAAATTAATTTGACACCAATGCTTGATGTTGTTTTCATCATGCTTATCTTCTTTATCGTGACAGCTAACTTTATCAAAGAACCAGGACTCGAGATTAACAGACCTGATTCTGATACAGCTGAAACTCAGGAAAATGCTGCAATATTAATTGCTGTCGGTCCAACTGGAGAGGTTTGGATGGATGGAAGAAGAATTGATGTGAGGCAAGTCAAAGCAAATGTTGTAAAAATGCTTGCTGATAATCCGCAGGGATCTGTAGTAATACAAGCTGACGAAAAAGCGGTTGCAGATACCATAATCAAAGTTATGGATGGGGCTCGTGAAGCTGGAGTTAATGCTATATCTCTAGCATCAGAACCAAAATAGATTATGAATCAAGTCCTGTCTGCAATTAATACTGTTACAAAACCTATATATGATATTTACATTAAGGCTTTCAATGCAAATAAATATGCAGCAGGTATAGGATTTTCATCTTTAATTACATTAACTTTATTTTTTGTAATGGTTCTTTTGATTGCTTTAGGTGATAGTGGATTAAAACAAGATACTTCTGTGAAACTTCAAGATATCGTTATGCCAGAAAGAGAAATTGATACTTTTATGTCAGAAGTTGATAAACCTGAAAAGCCTGAAGAACAACCTGAAGATATTGCTCAGCCTGAACTAGATCTCCAACCATTAACCGGTCTTGATGTGTCAGTTGCAAAACCAAAAGCTAACTTTAAGGCTGGGGGATCATTTTTTAGAGATGGCGAATATATTCCACTATTTAAAGTTGTACCAATATATCCTAGAAGAGCTCAAGAAAGAGGTACTATGGGCTATGCATTAGTGGAGTTTACAATAACTGAAACTGGAAGCGTAGAAGATGCAAATACTATTGAAGGATATTGTTCAAACAGTGATCCAAGTGATCCATCTACCGAATTTAGACCATGCACAATGTTTAATAGTGCGTCTGCTAGAGCGGCATTAAAGTTAAAATATAAACCTAAAATCGTAGATGGAAAAGCGGTTCCTGTGAGTGGAGTTCTTCATAGATTTACATATATACTAGATGATGAATAAAAAATAACTTATGAATAAAAGATTTACATTACATTTATTTTCAATACTCGCTTTATTATTTGCATTTTCATCAATTTCGATCGAAGTTCAGGCTCAATCAGAAACAAAAAAACCAATAAAGTATAAAAAAGCTCGTGCGTTGCAAACATCAACTGCAAAAAAAATGGCAAAGGTATATGAAGCATTAGAGGTGGTTGATGATAAAGGAGAGCCTGCTCCTGACATGGTAACAGTCGTTAATATTCTTACAGAACTTAGGTCTGATAGAGACAACCTTAAAAGCTATGACAGATCAGTAATGTGGAATGCTTGGGCTTATGTTTATATGACTGATGGTAAGTATCCACAGGCTATGACAGCATATACAAATGTGATGAATGAGCCAGAGGTTACAATAGGGCTAAGAAACGGTGCCTTATTTTCTCTTGCGCAATTGAATTTAGCTGAAGGCAATTATCAAAAGGGTGTTAACTTGATCTTACAGTGGATGAGTGAGGTGGAAGAGGTTACAGCTCAGTCTTATTCTGTATTAGGACAAGCATATTTTGCTCTTGGCGATTATAGAAAATCCATGTCATCTTTAGAAACAGCTATATCAATGGCTGAAGAAGAGGGTTATAAACCAAGAGAAAATTGGTACTCACTTCTCGCTGGTTGTTACAGTGAATTGAAAGATGAAATAGGTGAGAGAGAATCTTTACTAAAGCAAATACCAATATACGAGATATTAGTTAACTTATACCCTAAGAAAACTTATTTTATCCAACTTGGAGGAGCATATGGAACTCTTGGAAGAGAAAGAGATTATATGATCACTTTAAAGACTGCTTTTCAAAAAGATTTTTTAGATAAAGAATCAGAGTATTTAGCGTTAGCACAATTATTGTTGCTAAATAAAAATCCATACTGGGCTGCTGAAGTTCTTGTATCTGGCCAAAATAAAATGATAACTATTGTTGATGAGAAAACTGAAGAAGAAAAAATGGTCCCTGTTGTCAAAAGTACTGAAAAAAATTTAAAGGTATTAGCAGATTCATGGAGAATGGCACAAGAGATTGATAAAGCCATTCCAGTTCTAGAAAAAGCTGCTGAGATGTCGAAAGATGGTAAATCCTACGTGTTGTTAGGTAACTTATACTTATCTGAGGATAAGGTTAATGAAGCTGTTGACGCAATTAAAAAAGGTCTTAAAAAAGGAGATATTAAAAAACTTTCACAAGTATATCTAACTTTAGGACAAGCATATTTTGAACTTCAAGAGTTTGAAGAAGCAAAGAAAAATTTTAGAATTGCTGCCAGAGACAAAGATAAGAAAATTAAAACCCAAGCAAATAACTGGATTAAATACACTGAAAATGAGGAGGTGAGAGTTAAAAATCTTGCTTTAAGAAGAGACTATATCCAGATGAATTCTTCTTCTTAAATCCTCTCTAAAACTTTAACCGTAAAATCATAATCATTTTCTGCATCTTTTGAGAAGTTTTCTGAATTTCTCTCTTGCCAATCATTTAAATTAATATCTGGATAAAACACATCTCCATCAATATCACAATCCACATTTGTTAATACTAATTTGTTAGTTATTCCTAGAGTATCTCTAAAGAGATAACCACCACCAATTATTACGATTTCATTATAATTAGAATCATTTGCACATTTTTTATTTGCTGCATCTAAAGCATCCTGTGTACTTTTAAATACCTCAGCGCCCTCAATTTCACTCATTGTTGTTGAAACAACATAATTTATTCTATTAGGAAGAGGCTTGCCTATAGATTCAAATGTTTTCCTTCCCATTAATAGAATTTTATCTGTAGTATAGTTTTTAAAATGTTTTAAATCGGTTTTTAAATTCCATGGAAGTTTATTATCTACTCCAATAACATTATTATTTGATAAAGCTACTACATGTGAAATTATTATACTCATACTGCCATTTCTGCTTTAATTTGAGGATGAGGATCATAATTTTCTAAAATAAAATCATTTACGCCATATTTATTAATATCTTCAAGAGAATTGATTTGAGGCATTTTTAGAGTTGGAAGTGGCCTAGGCTCTCTTGATATTTGCTCCTTTACTTGCTCAATTGAATTTTTATAAATGTGAGCATCACCAAAAGAATGTATAAACCTTTTTGGTTGTAAATCTAGGATTTCACCAAAAATAGATAAAAGCAAAGCATAACTTGCTATGTTAAAAGGAACTCCAAGAAACATATCAGCACTTCTTTGATACATGTGACAACTTATAGAATTATTATGAATATAAAATTGTGACATAACATGACATGGCGGCAGAGCCATTTTTTCTATTTCACCAACATTCCATGCAGAAAGAATATGTCTTCTACCATCTGGATTCTCTTTCAATCCTTTAAGTAAATCTTTGATTTGATCAGTTCCACACCAATTTCTCCATTGAACACCATAAACTGGACCTAGTAACTTTTTTGTATCTGAATTTTCATATCCTAAATCTTTGCCTTGTGTGTCTGCATTATCAGTCCATATTGTTGAGTATTTTTCTAAATCAGTTAATTCAGTCCTATCTTTATTGAATCTTATCTCAGCAAGCCTTCTTTCATCATCAGAACCTTCAAGGAACCACAAAAGTTCAGACACAACACCTTTCCATGCAAGAGATTTTGTAGTAACTGCCGGGAATCCTTTTTCTAAATCAAACTCAAACTGGTGCCCGAAAGATGATATTGTCCCAGTATTAGTTCTATCACTCTTTTCTTCTCCATTTTCTAGAATATACTGAAGAAGGTTTAAGTAAGCTTTCATTTATTGTTCCTTGAGTAAATCAACATAAAAAATCCAATAATCATCATTGGTATACATAAAATCTGACCCATACTTAATGACTCAAAAGCAATGTAACCTATGTGAGCATCAGGCTGCCTAAAGAATTCAATTATAAATCTTATTAGTCCATAAAAAATAAGAAATGATGAAGAAACTACACCTTTCAAATTCGTCTGTTTACTAACTACAAATAAAATTATGAATAATAATAATCCTTCACCAAAACTTTCGTAAATTTGAGATGGATGTCTCAAGACTCCAAACGGATCAGTTGGAAATATAAAGCCCCAATCTCCATTTGTAGCCTTGCCATATAATTCACCATTTAGAAAATTACCAATTCTTACTATGCCAAGACCGATAGGCATTGCTAATGCTACACCATCTAATAACTTTAATAACTCAATATTTTTTTTATGACAAAAGATAATTAGGCTAATAATTACACCAATTAAGCCACCATGAAAACTCAGTCCGCCTTGCCAAACATAAAATAAAGATAGCGGATTATTTATTAATTGTTCTGAACCATATATGAACATGTATCCTATTCTTCCACCACAGATTGCTCCGAAGAATAATCCATACAAAAAAACCATATCGTTTATTTCATCTTTATTGAGACCTATTTCAGTCATTGCTCTACTATTTTTTAAAAAAACATAAATTAGAAATGCAGATAACAACCATGTCACTGCATAGTATTGAATTTTTAAAGGCCCTAACTCAACTAGCGTTGGATTATTAAAGAAATTTGATAGCTCTATTATCATACGATGAACATATATATTGATATTATAAAAAACCAACCTGCCATAAGTCTTCTCAAAGTTGTTTGTGACAAATAATGAGCTATATCAGCACCATATTTTGCAGAAAAAACACTTGTAATTGAGACCCCCAAAAGAGCAGGTAAATAAATATATCCAAAACTTAAGTTAGGCAGCATATTCTGATTTATGCCTGCAAAAATATATCCTAGCGTCCCAAAAATAGCTATTGGTACTCCACACGCAGCTGATGTGCCAATTGCAGATGTAAGATTTAGTCCAGATCCTTTGAAATAGGGAACTGAAAAAGTTCCTCCTCCGATACCTAAAATAGAGGATAAGAAACCAATTCCAGAACCAACAAAAACTGATTTAGGCTTTAGGCGAAACATATTTTGCAGGAAGTCCTTATTTAAAAGAATATCGAGGCCAACTACTAATATGAATGTTGCGATTGTAATTTTTAATATTATTCCATCGACTTGGACTGCAAATAATGCTCCCAAAAATGCACCAAATATTATCCCAGTAGCAACCGGTTTCAAGCTATCAAAATCAATTGAATTTTTTTTCCTATGAGCATTTGCTGACGAAAGGCTTGTGAAGATAATACATGATATTGATGTGCCAATTGCGAGCTGAACGATAATTTCCTCATTAAAGCCAAGATTAATGAATGTTCCTATAAGAACTGGAACCATAATAAGCCCGCCTCCAATGCCGAACATACCAGCCAATAATCCTGAAAGAATTCCTAGCGCTCCAAATATAAAAATTTCATCAAACATTATTAAATTCTCTGCAGAATGAATATTTTAATTTATTTAATGCTTCTCTATAGACTTTTTCTTTGAATGAAATGATCACATTAAGAGGGTACCAGTAGGATACCCATTTAAAACTATCAAACTCATTATCAGGATCGTTATCAAAAGATATCTCCACATCCTCTTTTAACTTAAATAAAAACCATTTCTGTTTTTGTCCCTTAAAGTTAGTTTTGAATATTTTTTTTCTTCTGCTTTTATTTGGAATATCATATTTTAGCCAATCATCAATCGAATCTATTAATTTTACTGATTTTGATTTTATTCCAACTTCTTCAAATAACTCCCTTTTAGCAGCTTTAAGAGAATTTTCTCCAAAATCAATTCCTCCTTGCGGAAATTGCCAGCTATTCATACCTTTTCTTTTACAGAGTAATAATTTACCTTGCCTATTTGCAATAATTACACTAACGTTTAATCTATATTCATTTTCTTGCATATATTTATTTAGTAATTAGATCAATATTCTTATTAATCAAATATACAAATAGAAGACTTAAAAATATTAACAAAATACTTGGACTTGCTGCCATCTCCCATTGACCTTCGCTTGTGAAATTATAAATTTTTGTTGAAAGAGTATCGAATCCAACAGGCCTAAGAAGAAGTGTTGCTGGTTGTTCCTTTACAGACTCAATAAACACAATCATGAATCCTAAAAATAACGCCGACTTCATTTGAGGATAATAAAATGAACGAAATGCTTTTATAGAATTACTAGGAATAAGTGAAAGTGCGTTTTCAGCTGAGTTAGAGATATTAGTTAAAGAAGAAGCAGAATAATTATAAGCAGGAGTCATGAACCTTAGACTTAAACAAATAATTAGACTAAATATTCCATAAAAAGTTATTGAAGTACTAAAAATTGCATCAAATCCTATTAAAAGTCCTGCAGATATGACGGATCCTGGAATAGCATATCCTGATGTTGAAATTGATATTAATGATTTCAATCTTTTTGACTGTCTATAAGAAAGCGAAAGGGCGATTGCAAAAAAGATCGTGGAAACTCCAACAGAAACACCCAATATCAAAGAATTTATTAATAAATATAAGTTATCGATAAGATTTATACTCAAATCAGATAATTGCCAATAGATAAGTTGAAATAATGGTAAACAGAAGACTATTAAAAATATTAATGAGCTTAACAATGTAAATATTATTTGTTTAGATTTAGCTAATTCTATTTTATTAACTAATTCTGCGGTTTTTGGGGCAACCATCTTATTGCCCTCCACAAAATATTTGGAAAGTAGCATTATAAAAAAGACGAATATCAAAAGATACCCAGCTAATCTAGCTCCAGAGTAATAGCTTTGGTATCCAAACCATGCATCATAAATACCCACTGTAAATGTTTCTATTCTTAAAGTTGATACTCCTCCAAAGTCTGCAATTATTTCAAAGATCACTAAAGTCATTCCTCCAATAATTGCTGGTATAAGTGATGGGAGTATTACTTTTCTGATAGCACTTAAATTTGAATCGCCAAGAGATTTTGCTGCTCTAAATATTTTTATGCCAACGGAAGACAATTGAACCTTGGTTATTAGAAAAATATATGGAAATAAAGCCATCGACATTATCAAAGAAGCACCAAATATATTTTTGATTGATGGCAAGATAATTCCTATATTTCGAAAAAATTCTGATACAGGGCTTGAGTATTCGAAGATTCCAACAAAAATAAACGCATAAACATATGCAGGGAAAGCTATTGAAAGACTTAAAGCCCAACTAAAAAAATTGCAGCCAGGAAATTTATAAAAAGTTACCAATATTGCTAAAGGAACTGCCAAAAGCATAGATATAAATGCAGACCCAAAAGATAATAAAATTGTATTGCGAAATAGCCCTAATAAATAGGTACTCGATAAGAATTCAATATCAATATCCTTAGTAAAAGCAAGAATAAAAAAAACTATAAAGAAAATAAATGTAAAGATTATCCATGGCAATGAAATGTATTTCCATAATTTTAGATTTTGCATTATTGATCTTCGTCTAAACTTTCAGCACCTTTTTCAAGCTTGTTTCCTAAAACATTCACTCTTGTTTGGAGTTTTTGTACATCCTTCAAAGCTCCATCTAATCTTTTTATTACAGATTCGGTACTTAAATCTAAATTAGAAAATTCTTTTTGGATATCAGTTACAACTTTAGCAACTTTTGCAGCTGTTTCGTTTAATTTTAAATAATGATGCCCAACTCTAATAGTATCAAGGAAAGCTGCAAGGGTATTGGGCCCTAGAATAAGTATTTTTTTTTCTGTGAGACACTCTTGTCTTAAACCATCAATCGTATCAATAAGATCGACTAGTTTTTCTGATGCAACATATAGTACAGCATAGTTAGATGTTGTATTTTGTAATATATATTTACTAGAAATATCTTCGGCATCTCTTAAAATGGCTGTTCTAAGATCTCTCAAAACTTTCTTTCTATCTGCATCATTTCCAGCTGATTGATAATTTTGGTATTGACCAGCATAGAACTTTGAATCGATTGGAATAATAAATCCTTCTGCACTTGTTATTGCGCAATCTACTCTATCAGAAGTTTCAGAATTTACTTGAGCTTGAAACTTATAACTATCACTTGGCATTATGTCTTGAACAATTGATTCTAGACTCCATTCACCTAGTCTTCCTGTTGTAACATTGCCACCTAAGAATCTATTTAATTCATTAATTGGAGTAGTTACAGAAGCTAAATCAATCTCTATCTTATTAATATCATTTGAAACTTCATTAAGTTTGTTCTGTAGTATTTGAGCACCACCAATTTCTGAAGATTCTTTATTTTTTATACTAAAAATTAGATAGACTAATACTCCCAATATAAGAATTAAAGATATAAATATTAAGTAATTAATCATGATGTTAGTATAAAATTACACATATATTATGCACCAAGAAATTATAGAAAGATTTAATTCCTTAAAAGAAAAACAATTATCTATTGATATTACTCGAGGAAAGCCAGATAAAGATCAACTAGACCTATCTAACGGCCTTATAGATATCAAAATTCCAACTTCATCTGAAGATGGTGTTGACCTTAGAAACTATGGCGAACCTTTTGGAATAATTGAAGCAAGAAAGCTTGGCTCAGAGTTATTAAATGCCCCAATTGAAAATATTCTTGCTGGAGAACAGTCTAGCTTACTCCTAACATATCAAACTGTTCTTTCAAATTTCCTTTTTGCAGAACCAACTCCATGGAAAAATTTAGAAAATCCAAAAATCATATGTCCGGTACCCGGTTTTGACAGGCATTTTATGATGCTTGAGGATTTTGGAATCGAAGCAGTTCCAATACCTCTTCTGGATGATGGGATAGATTTAAATGTGTTTGAAGAAGTATTAAAAACTGGTGATGATTTCGTCGGGATACTGTGTGTGCCAAAGCACTCAAATCCTTCTGGTGAAATATATTCAGATGAAAATTTAAAGAAGATGTTTGAGTTAGGATCTAATTATTCAGATAAATTTTTATTCCTTTTTGATCATGCATATTTGATTCATGATTTTTTACCAACTCCTGAACAAAAACCTTTATGGAAAGTTGTGGAAGAGTCAAAGGTGCAGGATCAAACTGTAGTAACAACATCTTTCTCGAAAGTTACATTTGGTGGCGGCGGAATTTCTTTTATGGCTACCTCAGGTCACTCGCTGGATTTAATAAAAAAAGTTAGAACGACGATGATCATTTGTCCAGATAAATTAAATCAAAAAAGACATGTTGAGTTTTTAAAGAATGTTGCCAACATTAAGGTGCATATGGAAAAACATGCTGAGTTAGTAAGACCAAAATTCGAATTAGCATACAAATATTTAGAAAAACTTCCTGACGAATGTGGTTCATTTTCAAGACCCACTGGTGGATATTTCATAACTTATTCAACATCTAAACCTATTGCATCAAAAGTCGTTGAGTTATGTAAGGATTTAGGAGTATTGATAACTCCAGCTGGTTCTACTTTCCCAAAAAACTATGATCCCAACGATAGCATTATCAGACTGGCCCCAACATTTGTGAGTAAAGAAGAGCTAGCTGATGCTATGAATGCTTTTATAACTTCTGTCGAAGTTGCTCACTTTGAAATTGATATTTAATTTGTAGCTAGATTGTGTGGGATGTATGCTTTTCCGTCAAAGTGTGAAAAAATTTTTTTAATATCAGGATGATTTGCAGGCCCGCTTTCTACATCATCTATTAGATTCTGCTCTGAGACATATGCGATATAAAATATTTCTTCGTTTTCTGCAAAAACATGATAAAAAGGCTGATCTTTTCTTGGTCTGAAATTTTCTGGTATTGAGTTGTACCATTCTTCAGTATTATTAAAAGAAGGATCTAAATCGAAGATAACACCTCGAAAATTTAAAAATTTATGTTTTACAACATTTCCAATCGAAAACTTTGCTTCTACTAACTCTTGCATTATATTTATAACTTAAACCATTATTAGGAAAATGTCATGAGAGAAGATATTAAAGTTGTTACAACTTACGATATAGCGAATGTTGAAATTCTTGAACATATAGGTCTTGTTCAAGGAAGTACTGTAAGATCTAGGAATGTTGGGGCTGACGCCTTTGCATTTCTTAAAAATGTTATAGGTGGAGAATTAGTTGGATATTCAAAGCTTTTAAAGACTTCGAGGGATCAGGCATATGCTAGGATGCTAGAAGATGCTGAATCAAAAGGAGCAGATGCAATTTTAGGATTCCGTTTTCAAACCTCCACAGTTGCTGCAGGAGCTGCAGAAATTTTGGCATATGGAACTGCTGTAAAAATTAAATAGGAAATAATATGAATAAAACAGAAAAAGTTGCTCTAAGAGAAGCAGTTATAATAGTTTTAATGGGAGCTATTATAAACTTTCCATTACAAACCTATCTTTTGTGGCTAACAATAGATAATTGGCAATGGGCAGATCCTATAAAAATATCAATGTTTGTTCAACTTATAATAACGGTTGTTGCTCTCATTAGGGTTTATGCAATAAGAATGAGGTTTCAAAGAGGAAAATTTTAATTATCCTCTTTCTCTTTTTTACCTTTCTTTTTTTCAGACATCTTTCTCATTTTCATTCTATGATTTATCATGTCTTTACACCACACGTCATAAATAGTTGAATAATTTGCAGCCATATCTGCCATAACACTTACTTCAAGCCATTTTTCTTCATTTTCCGGATCAAGTTCTATCTCTTTCCATATAGAATCACTCAATGATAGTAATCCAGATACTCCGTCTTTTACTTCTTTACATGTTTTAAAATCCAATAGATAGTTTGGATTATTCATAAACTTATCTTTCATAGTTTTTTCACTATCTTTATGACCATCTGCGACAACTGTAAAACATAGGAAAAAACTAAATATTACAACCAAATTTTTCATAAATATTACCTCAAATTTATTTATGTATATTAGGTTACATTCTTTTTATAAAAGTTCCAAAAAAATCTTTACTTTTGATTTTAAGTATTCATAATGTGCGCCAATATTCATACTAATGAGCATATTCTGAATGTTTATTAGTATGGATATGCTAGATTTAATTCAATTATTAAGTGTTTTTTTCGGTACTTTGATAGCCGCACCTCTTGTTGTGTCAAAAAAAGCTAAAAAAAGAATGGTAGGGCTTTCTGCAGTTATTGCTGGCAGCTTTTTCGCAATAATTGTTCAACTATATTTAGGTTTGTATTATTTTGTTTTTGCAAATGCATTTTGGCTTCTCAATGCATGCAACGGAATAAAAAAAATTATTAAAACTAAAAATAAGAGGATTAAAAATTTTTGAAATATTTATAGTCTATATAGTGGATGCCGTCTTCAACTGAACCCATTTTTGAAATAATTCCTTTAGCCACTTTTTTTGCGTCTATATTTTTAAATTTTTGAAGAGGTCCAATCATGAGGAAACCAAAAAAGTTGGTTATTTTTTCAAATACTTTTACATTTGTTGGAATTTCCTCATTGGGACGCTCGCCTAACAAATGACTTGGATGAGCAATTATGATTTTTTTATATCCCATTAACTTAATTTCGTTCTCGACATCACCTTTAATTTTTAAGTATGTATTTAAAGAGTTAGAATTTGCTCCAATTGCGGATATCATGCCAATTGAACTAGCTCCACAACGCTTTGCAAATTCTGCAACTTTTTTGATGTAGTGAAAATCGACATTAACGAAATTTCTTCTATTATCTCTTTTAATAAATACAAGCTCAGAAAGGCTTAATCTAAAACCAATTGCGATATAAATCTCATCTATTTCAGTGTCAACACTTAGAGAGTCAATATTTTCAAAATCAATAATTATTTGACTAATATTATTTTCATCTAAAAGTTTTCTTCTACTTAATACAATTAGGTCATTATTAGTTGATTTTAAGTTTTTAAGTATTTCACTGCCAACTAAACCAGAAGCACCAACAATTAAAATTTTTTTACTCATGAAAATGTTTTAAAACTTCATCAACAAGCTGTTGAATTGTCATTGACCCATCTAGAGTAATCTCAGAATATTTTTGATATAAAGGCTCTCTTTCATTGTAAATATCTGGAATAGGCATCCCTTCAGGCACCGCAAGGCCTCTTTTTTGACCAACATCGATTCTTTTCATAATTATTTCAAGCGGCGTATTAATGTATATAATTTTTGAAAATGTTCCTAAGTGCATCATTGACTCTTGTGAATAGACTGCACTGCCTCCAGTGGATATTATTTTATTTGAAGAATTTAGATTAAGTATTACTTTTTCTTCTTCGGCCCTTACAAATTTATAACCATACTTATTTT
Source organism: uncultured SAR86 cluster bacterium (assembly GCA_902631785.1). Classification (GTDB taxonomy): domain Bacteria; phylum Pseudomonadota; class Gammaproteobacteria; order Magnimaribacterales; family D2472; genus SAR86A. The sequence continues at coordinate 60,199 of CACOZT010000001.1, read as the reverse complement.
TTATCTCTTCAAGAGACGCACCATGTTTTTGCTCTATAAGTAAATCAGTATCAACAAAATTATCATTAAGCTTTTCTGCAACCGCTTTTCCAACTGTAGATTTACCACAAGCCGCCATACCTATAAAACTTATGTTATTCATTATTGTTATTGATAGGATATTCTTCGTATTGTTTTAAACCATCATTAATTTTATCCCATGATGCTTTTGAACCAACAAATATATGATGAGCTTCAGGTAGTTTAGGATTTCCATTGATAACACCAATCGATACATAATATTTGTCAGGAATTGCCTTGTTGATAAACATAATGTTTGATCCACAATCTTTGCAGAATATGCGCTCACACAGCTTTGATGATGGAAATATTTTTATATTGTTTACACCAGAAGTATATTCAAAAGATGATCTTTCTATCTCTACATAACTACCAAATGCTGAACCATGACATCTTCTGCATTGTGAGCAATGACAATGTGAAAAATAAGTAATTTCATTGCTAAGAGTGAATGAAACTTTCTTACATTCACAATTACCACTCAATTTATCCATTTTGTGCAAATTCCTCTGTTGCTTTAATAAGTTCATGAGTTATTTCTCTTTCAAATGCACTATGCCCGGAGGAGGGCGCAACTATTAATTCTGCCTCAGGCCAATTTTTTGAAAGTTCCCATGCTGTTTCCATAGGACAAACAATATCATATCTACCTTGAATTATTTTTGCAGGTATATGACGAATTCTATCAATAGATTCTGATGCAATTAATTGATTTTCACTTTTAAGAAAACCCTTATTAATAAAATAATGATTTTCAATAAGCGCAAAGGCTAAAGCAAATTTAGATTCAGAATATGATGAAATCATGTCAGGTTTATAACTGAGCGTGCTTACAGATCCCTCCCATTTTGACCATGCTACTGCTGCTTCCATTTTCTTTTGTTCATCATCTCCTATGAAAATTTTGTAGTATGCATCCATTAAATCATGTCTTTTTTCTTCTTTAATTGGTTTCAAAAATCCTTCCCAGGCCTCTGGAAATATTCTGCTAGCTCCATCCTGATAAAACCATTTTAGTTCCTTATCTCTCAACATAAAGATACCTCTTAGAACTAGCTCTGAAACTGAATTAGGATACGTTTGAGCATATGCCAATGAAAGTGTACTTCCCCAAGAACCACCAAAAACAAGCCATTTTTTTATTTCTAATTGTTTTTTAAGCTTTTCAATATCTTCGACCAAATCCCAAGTTGTATTATTGTTTAAACAAGCATGAGGATGACTTCTGCCACAGCCACGTTGATCAAATATTATGATTCTAAATAAGTCGGGGTTAAAAAATCCTCTTACTTTTGTGCTTCCTCCACCACCCGGACCTCCATGAAGAAAAACAGCAGGCTTTCCGTCAGGATTTCCACATTCTTCATAATAAATCTTATGCTCATCAACCTCTAAATAACCTGTTGAATATGGCTCGATATTTTCAAAAAGTGTTTTTGTTTGACTCACGATGCAAGCATCTTTTCAGTGATATCCCATAATTTTGATGCCTCATCGGTGTCTATGGCCCAATCGGCTACACCAAAATATCTTTGAAGAGACTCATCTACTTCATTTTTTCTTTTGGCAACATCACAGTCTTCACAAAATACTCCACCAATTTCATTAAGACTTGAGCTTGTAGCACACCAAAGAGTAGTTGATGCACCTTGACTGGTTGTTTTAAAGAAATTCTTTGCCATTTCTGATGGCGCTCCATCCTCATCCATCCAACCCAAAGCCACCATTTCTTCTTTTTGAAGATGACGTTGAAGAGGTGTAAGAATACCACCTGGATGAACGGAATAACCAGATACACCTTTATCTATCATTCTTTTATGAAATTCAATTGCAATTAGTGAAGATGCTGTTTTAGACTGACCATATGCCATCCACTTGTCATATGAATTAGTTTCAAAGTGAATATCATCCCAGAGTATTCCGGTAAGAGAATGCGCTGAGGATGAAAGGCTAACAAATCTAGCACCATCAGTTTCAGCCATAGTATTCATTAATTCTTTTGTTAGTAAAAAATGACCAATGTGATTTACAGCAAATTGACTCTCCCAATTGTTGCCTATCCTAGTTTCTGGGCAGGCCATAATGCCAGCATTGTTAATCAATAGATCTAATTTCTTAAAGTTTTCTTTAAAATCCTCTGTAAATTTTTTAACAGAATTTAGATTTCCAAGATTCATTTCAACTATATCTTCATTTGGAACTATGCCTTCAAGATTTTTACAAGCTATCTCTGTTCTTTTAGCAGGTATTATGACCTTTGCTCCTGCATTAACTAGTGCTCTTGTAGTTTCAAGACCAATTCCTGAATATCCACCAGTTACAATAGCGATTTTATTAGTAATATCTATTCCTTTTATGATCTCATCAGCATTTGTTTTTGAGTGAAATCCAGAGTTTGTTGGTTTTTGTTGTTTTGATATCATGTATGTATTGTAACCTTCTTTAAGACACATAAAAATGAAAGTAATAATTTTAGGTGCCTGCGGTGGAATGGGCAGGTATGTTGCGAAATCAATCTCATCATTTCAAGAAATTGATAATCTTGGTATTGCAGATTTGAATATAGAAGATGCTGAAATCCTTGCTTCTGAGTTAGGCCCGCATACAAAGGGAGTTGGTGTTGACATCAATGATACTGAAAAATTATTAAGCATCCTATCTAATTATGATATTGTTCTAAATACTGTAGGACCATTCTTTAAGTTTGGATATAAAATACTTCAAACTTCACTTGATGCTAACTGTCATTACATGGATATTTGTGATGACTGGGAGCCAACAGAGAGGATGCTAGAGCTTAACAGCAAAGCAAAAGAAAAAAATCTTTTAGCTATACTAGGTCTTGGAGCTAGTCCAGGTATCACAAATTTGTTAGGAAAGATTGCAATAGACAATCTTGATAAGGCTCATACAATTTATACTGGCTGGAATCTAGAAGAGGCCCAACCAGAGGACATATCTTCACAAAAAGAAACAAATGCCGCCATGATTCACGGTATCGAGCAAATTTCAGGAAAAGTAAAGATATTTAAGGATAAGAGTTTTAAGATGGTTAACCCTTTAAAAAAATTAAAAGTTTCATACCCTAATCATGGAACTTATAATGCATATATTTTTGGCCATCCTGAGGCAATAACATTTCCATATCATCACAAAGATATTACAAACTCAGTCAATCTTGCTCATGGAAATAAATCGACAATATTTGTTTTGAGAATTATAAGACTACTAATTAGTCTTAAAATACTATCAAAAAATATAGCTGCAAGATTTTTAGAGTGGCTTGAAAGAAAAGAAAGCTCTCAAAACCATATTCAAGAAAACTCTTTACCAGAGATTTATGCTTTAGCGGTCGGACTAAAAAATGGCAATGAGGAAACTGTTGGAGTATCGCTTGATGGAACAATAACAAGAGAGCTTACGATGGGTGAAGCAACAGCTAATCCTCTGTCATTAGGTCTTAAAATGTTTCTTAAGAATGAAATATCTGAAAGGGGGGTTATAGCTCCTGAGAGTAAAAGTATAAATCATAAGAAACTCCTGATGGAAATCTATGAATCATTTGGCATGAAGGATGCAAAAATTAAGATTGATAAATCCTGGAGTGTTTAACAGTTTGATTTTACAACGAGATCATCTAAAAATTTAACTACCTTTTTCTCAGAATCATAAATATTTGTAAATCTCATTGGTTCATCTGTAGCTTCTAATTGAATTAAAAAGCTTTTAGAGCCTCTTAATTCGTCCAGTACAGTAAATATTATTTCTTCAGAGTATGTATATGCAAAAGATGAGTCTGAATCAAAATCTAATACATATTCAAATGGTTGCTTTTTATCAAATCTAAACTTTACTCTAATATAATCTTCAAAATGCCAAGAATCTGTATCTTCAATACCAAGCAATAAAGAACCTTGATTACAAACAATCTGACCCCATTTTCTAAAAATTTCCATGTCGTCATCAGCTGTAAAAGTTAATGCAACTGATTCTTCGTCAGTAAATTCATCCACCAATGTTTCATTAACTAAATAACCAGTAAAAATGTTTAGCGAAAAACTTATGCAAAGGAGTAAAAATAACTTCATTATTAAATAATAATACAAACTACCCAGAAATCACAGGATACTAATGGTGCCCAGAGGTGGGATCGAACCACCGACACAAGGATTTTCAGTCCTTTGCTCTACCAACTGAGCTATCTGGGCTTAAATTGAACTTTGGATTATAGGCAAGTTTACAACTGTTGTCATTAAGTACAATTGGTTAAGCTCGAACTCTTTCGTTAGTAGGATCATAAAGAGATCCCTTGCCAACTATTTGAACAGTCATAGGATATAAACCGTCCCCATCTTCATTAAAGTATTCGATTAGAAGCGACTTGCCTTGAATTGCAATCTCTTTTGGGAGATAGCCCATAACAACAAATTTCTTTAGAGAGGGACAATAAGACATTCCAGTTGTATATGATCTTCTACCTTTGCTATCTATTGGTACCTCACCTGTTGCAGGATCAATAATTGGTGAGATGCCAACAGGGTATCTTGTATTTCCAGATACATCCAAATCATCTAATGTCATTGTACATAGAATTGCACATGGATCTTCTTCTCTTTGTGAAAGATGAGCTGCTTTCCCATGGAAATCAGCTTCTTTAACAAGAGGTCTTTGAATAGCTGCTTCAATTGCAGTGTATTCTGTTTCAAGATCTGCGCCTTGAAGTCTAAAACTTTTCTCTAGCCTTCTACTATTAGCATATGTTTCAATGCCAACTGGAACCACGCCAACTTCAAGCAATGAATCATATAAAGCCAAACCATCTTCTTTATTATTATCAAAGTAAATTTCCCATCCACTTTCGCCAACATACGAAATTCTAGCCGCCCAAACATCGACTTTCTTTCCTCCTGACAAATTGAGTGTCAAATTTTTTGCAGTTACAAACGGAAAACTCTTAATATCAATTTCATTAGGATCAATAAAATTACCAAGAGCATTTACAGCTTTTGGTCCCCATAATCCTATAGTTGCAATATCATGAGTTCTTATATTTATATCTGCATTCAATCCATTATCGTCTCTATAATTTCTTAATGTAACCCAGTCACGGTTTCCATCAGCACCACCTGTTACAACTCTGTAACTATCAGAACCTAGACGTGAAATAGTAAGATCTGCATGAACTCCACCATCTTCATCTAAGAAGTTTGTATAAATAACTTTACCCTCAGGAGTATTACCACCAACCTTAGCCACTGATAAATATTCCAGCATGCGTTCAGCATCTGGACCCTTTATATCCATTATTGGAAAATGAGATAAATTAATCATGCCAACAGAATCACTCATCGCAAGATGTTCAGCATTAGCAACATCATATGGAACATGTCGCGTGTCCCACTCATTTTCTCGTAAAGGCACTTCTTTAAGATAATTATCAAGCTTTTCTCTATTGCTAATATAAGCTAAAGCTCTTTCCCAACCAGCTACTTCGTTTTCAAAGTGTCCACCTAATTCTTTTTCTCTCTCATAGAATGGACTTACAAACATTTCTCTTTGAGTAATGTAAGGCTCTCTAGGATGAACAGCAGGTGTATATATAGTTTGAGAGTTTTCAAACGCTCTTGTTTTAACAAACTCTTTTTCTTTTTGATGTGGATAGAATCTTGAGATATCAAAAGAATGCATGTCTACTTGAGTTTTTCCATTAACCATCGCCTCTGCACAAAGTCTGGCGCAACCGGGGCCATCTTTCACCCAAACAGCTTCACACAACCAAAAACCTCTTACCTCAGGACTTTCACCAATCAATGAACCTGCATCAGCAGTTACAGAAAGAAGTCCATTGAATGAGCTTTTTTCATCCCAGCCTAATTCGCTAAGAATTGGTGTTGTTTCAAAAGCCTTTTCTAATGGCTCTGCGATCTCATCTAACTCTAAATATCTCATTGAATCAGATAACATGGTTTTATCAGGATTACCTATATCCTCAGGATCAACTAATCTAGGATTTTTGTCCTCATAAAAACCCCACTCGAGCATACCACCATGGAATTTTCCTGTATCTCTAACATAGGCTGAATTGCCTTGATCTCTTAGAAGAGGATAAACAAGCATTTCTTCAGTATCTTGTATTTCTTCGTATGGTCCAAAAAATAATAATGGATGTTCAACGGGCATTAGTGGAACACCAACACCAGCCATATCACCCATTAATGGCCCCCAAATTCCTGAAGCAATTACAACTTTTTCTGTCTTTATAGTTCCTTTATCAGTTTTCACTGCAACAATTTTTCCATTCTCTGTTTCAAATCCTGTTGCAGGAGTATTAGTAAATGTTTTTAATGCTCCTTTTTCTTTTGCATTTTCAACAGCAAAGTTGACAACTTCTTGCGATCTTGGAACTACAAGACCTGCATCTGGATCCCACATAGCACCGATCATAGAATCTTCTTCAAGTAAGGGAAATTTTTCAACTGCCTCAGCAGCAGATATTAATCTAACATTTGTACCAAATGCTTTTCCTGATGCAACTTTTCGTTTCAGTTCTTCCCATCGCTCATCGTCACCTTTTCTACAGATTTCAAGTCCACCTTTCTTTAAAAAGAAACCGTTATCCTCATAAAACTTTCTACTAAATGCGGTAGTCCAACAGCCTAACTTATCGTGTGTTGTGTTATATACAAAATCAGAGGCATGAGCTGTTGATGCAATATCTGATGGAATTATGGTTGATTTTTCAAGCCCTACAATATTTTTTTGTCCAAGCTCAGCCAACCAATAAGCCAACATAGAACCAACGATACCTCCAACACCAACAATAACAACGTCAGCTTCAGATGGAAATTTTGAATTTGAATTTTCAGTCATAGGATTTTTCTCAAAGGCTGTTATTTAAGAAAATTAAACTCTATTTTATTTAGTTTGTAAATCAAAAAATTTTAAGATTTTTTAGCAAAAAAATTACTAGTCGAGCGCCTTAAATCCAGCAGCACTTTCGTAGTCTTCGTTATTGAAAAATTTGTCCATCTGATCTTGAAGCCATATTCTATTTTCAGGATCTGACATATCTAAATGCTTCTCATTAATGAGTGTAGTTTGATGAGATTTCCACATTTCCCAAGCTTCTTCAGAGATGGAATTCATTATTTCTATTCCTTTTGGACCAGGCATTGGTGGAATAGTTAGAGCAGGTAATTCTTTATTAAGTTTTTTACAAAATATTTTTTTAGACATATGTATCTATTATAGCCTTTATGGGCTTGGGCAATCCAAAATCATTAATTTGAGATTTGTTAATCCATTGATGCTCTAAATTTGTATCAATATTGAATGGTTTGTCATAGTCAAAAATTTTGACAGTAATTTCTAGGTCAATATGAGATAAAGGATGAAAGAGATTTTGAATCTTGGTTTTTCTTGGTTCTTTGAATATCCTATCAAAATCTTGGTATTGATTATCATATGGTATCCATAAACTCTCCCAAAAGCTTTGTTCATTTTTTTTAAATAAGAGAAAAGATTGATTTGAATGTGCTAACGTAAAATTAATTCTCTTAGTTAATTTTTGTCTTTTATTTCTTTTATTAACATCAAATTCTTTAAAAGCACTTTCGCATGAAAGATTTAAAGGACACTCTGAGCACATCGGAGACCTTAGGTGACAAATTGTTGCGCCTAAATCCATGATGCCTTGCGTATACTCAAAGACATTTTCCGAAGGAGTGTAAATATCTGATAGCGACCAAAGTGATTTTATTGCGTCTTTTTGTTCAAGATTTATATTTTTATACCTAGATATAACTCTCTTCACATTTGCATCAAGTATTGGATATGGTTTGTTATATGCAATTGACATGATCGCACCAGCTGTAGACCGACCGATACCAGGTAAAAGAATCAATTCCTCAAATTTTTTTGGAAATCTATTTTTGAACTCACTTTTAATAATTTCTTTTGTTTTGTATATATTCTTTGCTCTTCTGTAAAATCCTAAGCCTGACCAAAGCGCTAGAATTTCGTCTTCGGATGCTTTAGATATTGATTTTAGGTTTGGAAATTTTTTAATAAATTTATTGAAAAAAGGGATTACAGTTTTAACTTGCGTTTGTTGAAGCATAATTTCAGATATCCATACTCTGTATGGAGAAATCTTTTTTCTCCAAGGCAAACCATTTCTACCCTGAGTTAAATACCATTGAGGTATTATTTGAGAAAAATTTTCGTTGTTTTGCTTCAAATTATTCAATTAGGTTTTTTTTGGTTAATACATCTCCTTGATCATTAAAAATATATTGAATAGGAGCTCCAGTTGGTATTTCTAATTTAACAATTTCGTCAGCTGACAATTTGTCTAGATGCTTTATCAATGACCTAAGAGAATTTCCATGAGCTGCAACTAAAACATTTTTTCCATCAAGGATAAGTGGATAAATTTCACCTAAGTAGTATGGCAAAACTCTCTCTCCAGTCTCCTTTAGTGATTCTCCTCCTGGTGGACCCACGTCATATGATCTTCTCCATATTTGAACTTGTTCTGCACCCCATTTTTGTCTGCACTCATCCTTATTAAGGCCCTGAAGGTCGCCATAAAATCTCTCATTGAGCGCTTTATTTTCGATTATATCTATATCTTTTTGATTTATATTTTCTAAAATAATTGTTCCAGTAAGTTTTGCTCTATCTAATACAGAAGTAAATAAATGATCAAATTTGATATTAAGATTATTTATTAACATCCCAGCATTTTTTGCTTCATTAGCACCTTTCTCAGTAAGTCCAGGATTTTCCCAACCAGTAAAAAGATTTTTTTCATTCCATTCACTTTGACCATGTCGAACTAAAATTAAACTTATATTTTTCATTTATATTTTTTTAATTAATCTTCACCATTTTAATAGATAATATACATATGGAACTAATTAATTTTTTAATAGAGCATTATTATTTTTCTGGGCCGCTTGTAATTGTTTTGATATTATTTTTGATTTCAAATTCTAAAAAAGGCGGTACAAAAATATCTTGCCAATCATTAATTAGTCTTTCCAACCAAGATCAGGCATTTATTATTGATCTAAGAAGCTCTGAAGATTTTAATTCTGGTCATATAACAGCTTCAATCAATATTCCTATGAACGATCTTTCGAGAAGATCAAACGAAATTATTAACTCTACTAAGTCTGTTGTACTTGTATGTGAAATGGGTAATTTATCTCCAAATGCAGGCGAAACTTTAAAAAAAGAGGGATTAAAAGATATTTTTATTTTAAGAGGTGGAATTAATCAGTGGAGAATGGATAATCTGCCATTAGTTTAAATACCATGTTCTTTCATTTTTTTTGATAGCGTGTTTCTACCCCATCCTAAAATTTGGGCAGCATCATTTTTTTTACCGTTTGATCTTTCCAATGCAGTTTTAATTAACATTTTTTCAATTTTAGTTATTGCTATCTCAGATAAACCTGAATCTATATTCATTGAGACATTTTTAAGCCAATTCTGCATTCCGTCTTCCCATGAAGAAGTTGGGATATCTGTAACTTCAAATTCCTTAATTTCAGTCGGAAGGTCTTGCGACTTTACGTTTTGTGATGGAGACATGAGAGTTAACCAGTAACATACATTTTCTAACTGTCTTACATTACCTGGCCAGTCATATCTATTCATTAAGTTCATTGCTTCATCAGAAATCACTCTTAAGTCTTCATCTAGAGAGCTAGAATAATTCTTTAAAAAGTATTTAGACAAATCACTAATATCCTCTTTTCTGTCTCTAAGTGGAGGCACCTCAATTTTTATCACATTAAGCCTGTAAAAAAGATCTTCTCTAAAATTTTTTTGAGAGACTAAATTATTTAGATTTTGATGAGTTGCTGCGATTATTCTAACGTCAACTTTTATAGGCTTATCACCGCCAACTCTATAGAATTCCTTATTAGATAAAACTCTTAAAAGCCTAGTTTGAGAATCTAAAGGCATATCGCCAATTTCATCAAGAAAAAGCGTTCCACCATTTGCTTGTTCAAACCTTCCAATTCTTTTCTCAACCGCACCAGTAAATGATCCTTTCTCATGTCCAAAGAGCTCTGATTCAACAAGTTCCTTTGGAATATCTGCCATGTTTAATGCTATGAATGGCATATCATGCCTTGGACTATTCTTATGAAGTGACTTTGCAATTAACTCTTTACCAGTTCCAGATTCGCCTTGAATCAAAACAGTTGCAATTGTATTTGAGAGCTTTCCAATAGCTCTAAAAACATTTTGCATTGCTTGAGATTCGCCAATAATATCCAGTTTAGTATCTTGTTTTAAGCCTTTAGTCTTTGGCTTTTCCTCTAAAGCTCTTTCAATTATCTTTATTGCATCCTCAAGATCAAAAGGCTTAGGAATATATTCAAAGGCTCCACCACCAAATGACTCAACAGCCGCTTGCATATCGGCAAAGGCGGTCATTACAATTACAGGAAGGTCTTCAAAATTATTATTAATATGTTTTAAAAGATCATAGCCAAGCATTCCAGGCATTTGAACATCAGTAATTATTAAATCTGGTTGAGAGTTCTCTAGATCAGAAACTAACGCTTCTCCACTTGAGAAACTTTTTGTTTCAAAGCCAGCGGAAGAAAGACTTTCTTCTAGGACTAATCTAATAGCCTCATCGTCATCAGCAATCCAAATACTATGCAATTTTTGCCTCCTTATTTTCTATTCTGATAGGAATTTGAATTGCAAAAATCGTTTTTCCAGGATTTGATTTAAAAATAATTCCACCTCCATGAATTCTTATTATATCTTGAGCTATTGTTAAGCCTAAACCCGACCCATTTTCCTTTACAGAAACCATTGGAAAGAATACCTGGTCATGAAGTTCTTGCGGTATTCCAGGACCATTATCAATAATTTCGATATTACAAATTGTTTGGTGAACTACTCCATTAATTGGTTTACTGTATTCAATTCTTGATTTAATTTTGATAGTTGGATTTTGAATATTTTCTATTGCTTGTTGAGCATTCTTAACAATGTTTAAAATAGCTTGAACAAATAAGTTTTCATCTCCATTTATTTCAGGAATGCTTGGGTCATAATCTCTTGTTAGAATAATTTCATTATCCTTATCTGCTTCTGAAAGAGCGTAAACTTTTTCAAGTGCGGAATGAATATTGAATAAACTGAAATTTGGCTTTGAGGGTGGCGTTAAAATTTTAGTTACAATAGAGTTCAATCTATCAGTCTCATCAATAATTATTTTTAGAAATTTTTCAGAGTAATCATCTGTTAGTTTTTTGCTTAAAATTTGTGCACTTCCTCTGATACCTGAAAGTGGGTTTTTAACTTCATGAGCAAGTGTTCTTGCTAAATTTGCAGCAATTTTTTGTGTTGAAAATGTTTTTGTAGAGTCAATTATTTTATTTAGATTGTCGACACATAATATCTCAAGGATCAAACACTCATTTTCATTATTCCAAGATACGGTTAAGTCTATGACTCTTTTAGTATTCGCAGCAGTAATTATCTCAAAGTCTCTTTTAGTTTTGGCGCCATCTTCATTTACTGTTTTCTTCAAAAGATTTATCAGAGACCCATTTGTTTCTTCTGAAAATTGATCAGTTATTAGATTACGATTTTTTTTCGAATTTAAAACCCAACCTTTGTTAAGAGCGGAATCATTTAACCATATTACGAATAGATCTCTATCTAGAATAATAATTTCAGTTTCAAGTTGATTTAAAAAAGATAGTTTCTCAGAATTCATTTTTTTTAATAATCTGCTCTATTATAGAAATAGAGCAGATATAAATAACCAAAATTACTTTTTAAGAGTTCCTACTATATGAGATAAGATTTTATAGGGATCTGCATTTGATGCAGGTCTTCTATCTTCGAGGTAGCCATTCCAATTGTGTTCAACAGTGTATACAGGTATACGAATACTTGCGCCTCTGTCACTCACACCATATGAGAATTGATCAATACTTTGAGTTTCATGAAGACCAGTCAATCTCATATCGTTATCTGAACCATATGCAGCTATTCCTTCTTCATGAACTTCACCAAGTTTATCGCACATAGATGAAAATAATTCTTCAGATCCTGATGTTCTCATTTCTTCATTAGAAAAGTTACAGTGCATTCCTGATCCATTCCAGTCTCCAGTTTTTGGTTTTGGGTGTATATTCACACCAACACCAAATTCTTCAGCAATTTTATATAAGAGATATCTTGAAACCCAAAGGTCGTCTGCGGCTTTGATGCCTTTACCAAAACATTGATACTCCCACTGACCAATAGCAACTTCAGCATTAGTTCCTGTAAGATTTATACCTGCATCAATACATGCTTGAAGATGCACTTCGGATACTTCTCTACCTGAAACATTTCCAGTACCAACTGCACAATAATAGGGGCCTTGAGGACCAGGCTCACCATTCTCCCATCCTAATGGTTCTCCTGTTTCAGGATCAGTAAAGAAGTATTCTTGTTCAAAACCAAACCACCATTCATCAGTTACAACTTCAGCAGCAGCAGATCTTGTATTAGAAGGGTGTATTGTTTGATCAGCAGCCAAAACCTGACACATTACTAAGTGATCGGGTGTTGTTGGATTGTCATATATTTGAACAGGAACTAGTAAGCAGTCTGAACTATCTCCCTCTGCTTGTTGTGTTGATGATCCATCAAATGACCATTTTGGAGGCATATTATCATTATCCTCTCCTTTATCAGTTCCTCTTAGATCGGTAGCCTTAATTTTGCTCCTCATTGAGGGCTCAGGCTTATAACCATCTAACCAGATGTATTCGTATGTTTTAATATCAGTCATCATTTCTCCTAAAAATAGTAATCAAAAAAAATTATATGCAATTATTTTGTGATGTAATTGCACATATATTGATATTATTATGCATTAATTTTGTGCAAAATAAAGTTTTTTGTTCAATTTTAGTTCAATTTATCAAATTTCTAGGAATTTGACGATTTTCTCTAACTTATCAGTAATTGACTCATACGAATGACTTCCACCAAATGTTATATCTATATTCGAACCTTGAAAGTATTTTGCAGCTTCAATGTAATTAAGAACCTCATCTCCAGACTCAAGTAAGATCAATGTATTATTTTGGTTATTAGATTTTTTAGCCACAAGAGTTCTTAGAAATTTTATATCCTCCTTGGTAACAATAAATTTTTCTCCTGTAGAATAATTTTCATTTTCACCAAGATACTCCTCAAAACCCTTCAATGGTGGAATTGCTGGATTTATTAAAATTACTTTTGAGTTATAAATATTTCCATAAAAATTTGCATAGTATCCCCCAAGAGAACTTCCCATAAATACAAAGTCTTTTTTATTTTCGTCAATAAGTTCTTGTATCTGACTATTTGCTTCCTTAAATTCGTTACTAAGATCTGGAGTAAATATTTTTATCTTTTTAGAAACTTTAGATATATGCTTCTTAATAATCTTTGCTTTGTCTGAATCTGATGATGAGGCAAAGCCATGAAAATATAAAATTGTTTTTACCATCAAATTTTAACTTCAGGGTTTATACCATTCGCAAAAATGGTCTCCAGCCATTCAGTTAAAAATCTATTTTGTTGAATTTTTTCGTCTCTAGATTGTGTTTTAAGTACTTTCATAAAATAAGGCACTGCTCTTTCTCCTTGAAAAGATACGACTTCTGCTAATTTAGCATCTAAGGAAACTTGTATTCTGATAATGAGGCTTTCTATCTTCTTAAGTTTAATTTTCTGCTTAGCCTCAATAATTAATGTATGGCGTGTTCTATGTATTACATGAAAGGATATTGGATTAGATGAAGAGTCTGGATTTATTGTTTCAAACGAATACTTATTTTTTAAAAAATCGTTAAGGATTTTCTTTAATCTCAAAAAGTTAGCCTCGCAAACAGCAAGCTGATGACTAGTTTTTGGTAAGGATTTAATCATCATTAAATTTTATATTCTTTATTGAAAGGTGTATATCTCTCACATGCTTTTAAATATCTATTAATTTCATCTTGCTCTTTTTCGCAAAATTCTAGTATGGCTCCTCTAAAATCTTTCTCTTTTATATAATGAAATGAACTAGTTCTTTTTGGTTCAAATCCTCTTCTTATTTTATGTTCACCTTGAACGCCAGGATCAAAGAATTTAAGCTTATTTTTAATACAGAACTCAATTCCTTGATAAAAACAAGTTTCAAAATGAAGAGAGTCAATGTTGTATGATGATCCCCAATGCCTTCCATAGAGAGTGTCATTACCAGCGAAGCACAATGATCCAGCTATTTTTTTATTATCATGCAATGCAAAAAAAATAACAGGCCTTAAAGTTTCTCTAAATTTATGTATTTCTTTAAAAAAATCTATATTCAGATATGGTCTTTGCAATCTTTCTTCATATGTATTTGTGTAAAATTTAAAAAAATCATCCCAGTCTTTAGTTGTTAGAGAGTCACTTTCTTTTATTTGAAAAGTGATATTTAAGTCAGATATTTTTCGTCTTTCATTTTTTATATTTTTTCTTTGTCTTGATTTAAAAATACTAAGGTAATCATCAAACTCTTCATAACCTTTATTCCTCCATATAAACTTATACCCAAAACGTTCTATAAGATTATTTTTTAGAAATAATTCTTTTAAATTTGAATCTGGGTACAGGACATGCCAAGTTTCAATATTTTTCTCCTCCATAAGATCTATCACCTTTTCAATATATTCATCAGAATCAGATTCGGTGATGATTTTTCTTGTTTCACATGGGGTAAAAGGTATAGCTGTAAGTAATTTAGGATAGTAATTTCTTCCAGCTCTGTTTAATGCATATGACCATGAGTGGTCAAAAACAAACTCTCCATGACTATTATTTTTTATATATATTGGCAGAAAGCCACTTAAAATATTTTTGTTTGACTTAATCAGATGTTTTGGAGTCCAGCCAAAATCTCTTCCTACACACCCTGAATTTTCAAGAGCCTTTAAAAAAGAATATTGAATAAAGGGAGCATCATCTTTACGAATTAATTTATTGAACTGAGATTCATCTATTGAATCAAAATTATCAATAAAATTTAAATTTTTATTCATTTAACTTAAGTAAATAATTTCGAACACGAAACTAAGAAGGGCAACAATACCTATCCAATTATTTATTTTGAATGCTTCAATATATTTCTTTTTCTTGATAATTTTTGCCTGATGAATAAAAAGATATATCAGTAAGAAAAAAAATATGTAAAAAAGGTATGAAAAACTATTTATGATTCCAATGGTTAAAAGACATACATAAAAAAATATGTGGAGTATTTTTGAATATGTTATTGAATTATTTCCCCATAAAATTGCTGTAGAATTTACTCCTATACGTTCGTCATCATCTTTATCTTCTAAAGCATAGTAAGTATCAAAGCTTATTATCCAAGCGATTATTCCAGAATATAAAATCGCAAGTGACATTGAAAAAATATTAGACTCTAGTGAATATGCAATTATTGAACCAGACCCAAATGTGATTCCAAGAATGAACTGTGGGGCAACAAAGAATCTTTTTGTAAGCGGGTATAACATTATTAAAAAAGCAAAAAATATTGCTATCTTTATTGTCAGAGGATTTGTTTGAAAAAGAAGTACAAGCGACGAAATAGCCAGCAAAAGAAAAAATATCCATGCTTCGATTAGGGAGATTGAACCCAAGGCAAGTGGCCTATTCAAAGTTCTTTTAACAAGCTTATCAATTTTATAATCACTAATATCATTAATAACGCAGCCACAGGACCTAACTATGATTGAGCCAATCACTACTATCAAAAAGTTTTTTAACTTAAGCTCAGAATTTATTCCTGCTAAAACATAACCCAATAATGATGGCCACAATAGGAGATAGATCCCAATAGGTTTATCTAGTCTTGCAAGCTCTATAAAAGAACGAATTTTATCTATCATTAATCTATTAAAAAAATTTCCATTACTGAAAAGGGAAGATCTTTAACTAAGTATTTTGTTTTTCTTCCCCAAAATATATTTATTTCATTGGAAAAAGTAGAGTAAATAACATCAATTTTATTAAAGATATCTTTTTCGAATAATATGTCGCCTAGAGGTTTTGTTCCAAGACTTCCTAGTTTTGAAAACCCTTTTTCAATCGTTTTAACTGGTATTAAAGACTTCGCGTAAACTTTTGGAACTTTATTACCAAACAGAATAACTTCTCTTACTTTAATTTCTCCAATATCATCACCTAAATATTTTTTATCTGTTTCATCGACCTCATCAATTTCGTCACGAATAAGATTCAACTCAAAATCTTCCTTCGCTGAAATTCGTTTAGTTATTGGCCCATTTTCGGTCAGCCAAGACTTTATAATCTCATCAGAAACCTGTTCTGCCATTTCTTTATAATTTATCCAAGAAGATTTTTGCTTTAGCTTCATTAATTTAATGGTTAAATCTGATATTATAGCCTCCTTGTTATAAACGAAATAACTTAATTTTTAGCACTTTATGAAATTTAAAAAATGGGAATGTATTGTCTGCGGACTAATATATGACGAAGAATTAGGTTGGCCTGACGATGGAATAGAGCCTGGAACTGCATGGGAAGATGTTCCCGAAGATTGGTTATGTCCTGAGTGCGGTGTCGGAAAAGAAGACTTTGATATGATAGAGATAACATGAGTCAATTAGATCCTCCAAAAAATCTTACTAGAAATGTTTTGGTGGGTATGTTCTCAGGTGTACTTTTAGCCTCTATTTTCTTTTATTTTCAAGATTCAATTTCACAATCGGTTTTTCTAGGCATAGAAAAATATCTTTTTAACTTAGGCGGACAAATTTTCAAGAATCTCCTCTTGTTAATAGTAGTTCCTCTGGTTTTCTTTTCTCTAGTTTCTGGCATTTCTTCTTTATCGAATATGGTTAAGCTTGGATCGATAGCTTCGAAAACAGTGCTGCTTTATTTATTAACTACAGCTTTTGCTGTTGTAATTGCAATATTTTTTGGATGGGTTTTTAACATTTCTGGATATGAAGGTGAAGTTACTTCATTTAATGCACCCTCAGGCGAAGCCAGTTTATATGATACTGTTTTAAAAGTTTTTCCTAATAATATTTTTGGAGCTTTTGTTGAAAACAATATGCTGGGAATTGTTTTCATAAGTATTTTGTTTGGCATCGCTCTAAATCTTACTGACAATCTTACTGATAATCTTTCTAAAAATTTTGAAAGATTAAATATAGTTTTTATGAAGATAGTTTTAATCATAATGAGTTTTGCGCCTATTGGAGTTTTTTGTTTGATGGGTAGTTATGTAATGGATAAAGGGTTAAATATTTTTGGAGATTTAATTCAATACGTCTTGATACTAATTTTTGTTTTACTGTTTCATTTATTTTTTACATATTCTTTAGTACTAAAAATATTTGCTAATTTAAATCCAATTATTTTCTTTAAAAAAATGAGAAATGTTGCTTTATTTGCTTTTACAACATCATCAAGCGCAGCAACTATTCCAGTAACTCTCAGGACAGTAACTGATGAGTTAGGTGTTAAAAAGGATGTTTCTTCATTTGTAATTCCTGTTGGAGCCACGATAAACATGGATGGCACTGCAATTATGCAGGGACTAGCAACTATGTTTATTGCAAGCACTGTTGGTGTAGACCTATCAATGATTGAATATATTCAAATAGTTCTTCTTGCAATGGTGGCTTCTATTGGTGCAGCTGCTGTTCCATCTGCTGGAACTATTACATTAGCTCTTATTTTGAGCTCATTAGGGCTTCCACTTGATGCAATAGGATTAATATTGGCGGTTGACAGAATTCTCGATATGATCAGAACATCAGTAAATGTTTCTGGTGATGCTGCGGTGGCATGCGTTGTTGCAAATTCAGAAGAACTTTTAGACAAAAACATATTTAATAAATAGAGAAAAAATACGCTTTTGTTTCGAATAATTTGCTAGAATGCTTTATTAAAATTAAGGGGTTTCATATGGATAATTTAATCATTCCACCAGCTCTTGGCATATTGGGTATGGTAATGGCATTTGTTGTTTACAAGCTTGTCATGAAATATCCCGATGGCGAAGATAATGTAAAAAAAATAGGCGACCAGATTCATGCTGGAGCTCTCGCTTTCATGAAAACAGAGTACAAATATTTATCCATATTTATTGCGGTAATAGTATTACTAGCATGGTATGCATTGGGACCTTATACAGCAATTTCTATTGTTGTTGGAGCAATATGCTCATCTGTTGCAGGTTTTATTGGTATGTATGCAGCTACAAAAGCAAATGTTAGGACTGCAACTGCAGCTCAAAAAGACGGTCCAGCAGCAGCTTTATCGGTTTCTTTTTATGGTGGTTCTATAATGGGTCTTTGTGTTGCATCATTGGGTCTTATTGGTTTAGGTGGATTATATTATTTCTATATCCCAGCTGAAATTGACCCTCATAAACTTGAAGGCTTTGCTATGGGGGCTTCTGTTGTAGCGCTTTTTTCCAGAGTAGGCGGAGGAATTTTTACAAAGAGTGCTGATGTAGGAGCTGATCTTGTTGGAAAGATTGAAGCTGGTATTCCTGAAGATGATCCAAGAAACCCAGGCGTTATTGCCGATAATGTTGGTGATAATGTTGGTGATGTTGCTGGAATGGGTTCAGATATATTTGAGTCATATTGCGGCTCTATGATTGCATCAATAGCTATAGCTTATACGCTTGGCAACCAAGATATGATGATGCTTCCACTGGCTTTAGCTGCGACTGGCTTAATAGCTTCAATAATTGGAATATTTATAGTTAAGCTTCAGTCTGCAAAAGCACCTGCAAGTGCATTAAGATCTGGAACTCTTTTAGCGCCAGTAATATTTGTGGCTATGGCCTATTTCATAATTAATTCATTTGATGGAGTTGGAATGAATGTATGGTGGTGTGTTATTGCTGGAGCTGTTGGCGGTGTTTTGATTGGACTTATTACAGAATATTACACAGGTGGAGGCCCGGTTAAGAAAATTGCTGAATCAGGAGAAACTGGTTCTGCAACAGTAATGATCTCAGGTTTATCAGTAGGAATGCAATCAGTTGTAATACCTATTGTTATTCTAGCCGGCATCATTCTTACTTCAACTCAACTATCGGGCATTTATGGTGTAGGAATTGCGGCTGTTGGTATGCTTGCTACTGTTGGAATAACAATGGCAATAGATGCGTATGGACCGGTTGCTGACAATGCTGGCGGTATAGCTGAAATGTCAGGTATGGGTGAGGAAGTAAGAGAGATTACTGACTCTCTTGACGAATTAGGAAATACTACTGCTGCAATCGGAAAAGGTTTTGCAATTGGAGCTGCAGCGTTAGCTGCTTTAGCAATAATTTCAGCTTTTTCAGCTGTAGTAGGGGTAGCAAATCCTGAATTTTCATTAGCACTGACAGAGCCAATTGTTTTAGTTGGAATGTTTATTGGAGTTTGTATACCTTTTTTAGTTTCTTCAATAACAATGACGGCTGTTGGCGATGCTGCTTTTGAAATGATTAATGAAATAAGAAGACAATTTAGAGAGATATCTGGCTTAATGGAAGGCACTGCAGAACCTGATTCAGAAAAATGTGTTGAGATTGCTACCGAAGCAGCCTTAAAGAAAATGATGTTACCAGGAGTTATTGCAGTATCAATGCCAGCTATTATTGGGTTTGGTCTTGGTGCTCAAGCCTTAGGAGGCATGTTGGCTGGAGGATTGCTTGGTTGCGTATCACTTGCACTTATGATGGCTAATGCCGGAGGCGCTTGGGATAATGCAAAGAAATATGTTGAAAAAGGTAATTTAGGAGGAAAGGGATCTGACACACATGCTGCTACTGTAGTAGGTGACACAGTTGGAGATCCATTTAAGGATACTTCTGGACCTTCGATGAATATACTTATAAATGTGATGGCTATAGTTAGTTTGGTTATTGCTCCTCTTTTAAGTATTTAATTAAGGAACTTATAATTGAAATCCAGGGTTGCAGCCCTGGATTTTTTTTGTGTTAATGTATGCATTGCATGAAAAAAAATATCCTATTTATAGGCTTTGGCGATATTGCTAAAAGAGTTTGTCATATAATCAATGAAGATAAATATCAGCTGCATGCAATTTCAAGAGGTAATAGAAGGTCAGATATAGAAAATTATGAAGAGTGGGACTGGCTTTCAAGTGAAATTCCAAAATTAGATACTACTGAATTTGATTCAATAATTTTTATACCAAAACCAAGCTCATTTGACGAAGAGGGGTATGATAAGGGCTTCATTTATTCATCTGCTAATGTTTTTAAATTATCTAGTGAATTATCTTTTAAAAAATTTATAACCATCTCATCAACAAGAGTTTATGGAAAAAATAAAAGTGGTATTTCTAAAGAATCAGATCCTCTAAAAGAAGACGATTTTAGGAGTAAGGCGTTAATTAATTATGAAAAAAATCAAATAAAGAACTATGGTAGTGATTTAATAATTTTAAGATTTGCTGGTTTATATGAATCAATATCTCAAAGAAATTTTGTAAATCACTTACATAGAAATAATGCCGCTAAAATTATTCAATTTTTTATAGAGAATGAGTTTAATTCAGATGAACATCAAATATTTAATTGCTCCGAAGACAGAAATGATCAACAAAGTAATATTTCTAACTCAAAATTAAAAAAGCTTGGTTTTATTTTTAATGAATACGACTAGAACTCAATCCTTATGCAAAATACAATATTTAAATGATTAAAAGCATGACTGGATTCGGCTTGTCTGAATCTTTTGATAAAACATCTAATATCTCAATTGAAATTAGAGGTGTAAATCATAGATTCCTAGAACTATCCATAAAATCAAGTGAATTAGGCAATGATATCGAAGATTTTATTAGAGAGGGAATATCTAAAAGTATTAATAGAGGCAAAATAGAGGTAAAAATAAAGGCTAAGTCATCATCAAAAACAAAATATGATATCAACAAAAAACTGCTCAAAATGCTTGAAAAGTCTCTTGAGGCCGCTTTAAAAGATAAAGTTAATTTAAATTTCTCAGATATAAAAGATGTTCCGGGAATTTTCAATATTGAAACATCAAAAAGCGTTGATAAAAAACTCATAAAAAATTGCTTTAATAAAGCTTTAAGAGCATTTGTTGATTCAAGAAAAAAAGAAGGTAAAAGAATCGAAAACGTATTATTAAAAAAAACTAAGAGCATTGAATCTATAGCCTTAAGAATCCAAAAACTTGAGAAAAAAACTCTAAATAAAAAAATAAAAAATTATAAAAATAAAATAAAAAAACTTATAGAAGATTTTGATGATACAAGATTAGATCAAGAGGTTGCTATGCTGGCTCTGAAGCATGATATTTCAGAGGAATTAGACAGAATTTTTTTTCATACTAAGAGTATTAAAGAAGAGTTTAGAAAGAAAGCGTCAAGTGGCAAAAAAATTGATTTCATACTACAAGAACTCTTTAGAGAGTCAAATACTCTATCAGTAAAAATCGATGACTCAAAATTAAAAGATTTAGCACTTGATATGAAGTTACTAATTGAAGAAATGAGAGAACAAACTCAAAATGTTGAATGATCTAAAAAGAGGTGAGTTGATTGTTTTTGCTGCACCTTCTGGTGCGGGAAAATCATCTCTTATAAAAGAAATTGTTAGTAATAATGAGAATATTGAATTATCAGTTTCCGCGACCACAAGAATCCCGAGAGAGGGAGAGACGCATGGTAAAGACTATTTTTTTATTTCTGATAAAGAATTTAATGATTTAAAGGAAAAAGAAGCATTTATTGAGAGCGCTAATGTTCATGGACATCAATACGGTACGTTAAAAACATTTGTTGAAGAGAAGCTAGAAAATAATATAAGTGTTGTTTTGGATATCGATGTTCAAGGCTTTAGTCAAATCAGTGAATCAATAAAAGATATCATTTCTATTTTTATCATTCCTCCATCATTAGATGAATTAAAAAAGAGATTAGTTTTAAGAGGTCTTGATACTGAAGAAGTAATAAATAAAAGATTAATAAATGCAAAAAAGGAATTAAAACATGCAGAATCTTTTGATCATATTGTTTTAAATGATGATTTTAATAGAGCATTTAATCAGATAACTTCTATTATATTTGATAAAAATTATGAATATAATGATACAAATAATAAAAATATATTAGAAGATTTATTGGATTAATGGGGTAATTGGAATTAGAATACTCGTCCCAGGAGATTATTAAATGGCAAGAATTACTGTAGAAGATTGTTTAGAAAAAATTCCTAGTAGATTTGATCTAATTCTTATGGCATCAAAAAGGGCAAGACAGTTGTCAACAACAAGTCGAGATCCCCTTGTAGAGTGGGATAACGATAAGCCAACACTTGTAGCATTAAGAGAAATTGAAGAGGGGCTTCTTGATAGAGAAACTCTTGAGCAAACTCTTGAGGAAGATGTTTTGTTAGACGAATTCTCTGCTCCAGGCAATAAAGAAGACGATAACATAGGATAGATGACTATAGGGGGGTTATCTTGAGCGAACATGTGCTCCCAAATACATTACTAAAAAATTTTAATGAAGTAAGCCTTTTGAGGTTACCATCAAAATTTTATAAATCTTCAAAACAATATCTCAATAAAGACGAAATTAAAAAAATCCAGACAGCTTATACTCTAGCTTTTTATGCTCATGATGGCCAAGAAAGAATGGATGGCTCAAAATATATTACTCATCCTCTTGCGGTTGCAACAATATTACTTGATTTGAGAATGGATCCAGATTCTATATGTGCTGCTCTAATGCATGATGTCCTAGAAGATTGTGATGTCACTAAAAAAAATTTAGTCGATTTGTTTGGCAGTGATGTTGCAAACATAGTTGATGGAGTAAGCAAGTTGGGTAAGCTTGACATATCTAGTAGATCAGATAGAGACGCAAATAATCTTCAAAAAATGATGTTAGCAATATCAAAAGATGTAAGAGTAATTCTTGTAAAAATCTGTGATCGTCTTCATAACATGCGAACAATTGAACATTTGCCAAGATCAAAACAAATAAGAAAATCTAGAGAAACAATTGAGTTATATGGCCCCTTAGCATTAAGAATAGGTATGCAAGAAATAAGATCTGAGTTAGAAGATCTTGCGTTTAGATGTATTCATCCATTACGGGCATCCATGCTTGAGAGCGCAATCAACAAATCAAGTGGTGGAAGAAAAAGAATAGTCTCAAAAATAAGAAAAGAACTAAAACGTAAGCTTAAGTCAAATGGAATTGAGCAAGTAGGAGTAAAAGGAAGAGAAAAAAACATTTACAGCATCTATAGAAAAATTAAATCTAAACACAAACCTTTCTCTGAAATATTAGACGTATATGGATTTAGAATATTAGTGGATTCTATTGATGAATGTTACAGAGCTTTGGGTATTATTCATAATTACTTTTCTCCAATAGAAAATAGGTTTAAGGACTATATCGCCATTCCTAAAAGTAATGGTTATCAAGCTCTTCACACCAGTCTCTTGGCACTTAATGCTTTTCCTATTGAAGTTCAAATTCAAACAAGAAATATGGCAGAAATTGCTAACTTTGGTATTGCGGCTCATTGGCAGTATAAAACTAAAGATAATAAACAAGGTTCAGAGTTGAGAGCATCTAGATGGTTGTTGGGATTGGGTGATCTCCAAAAGAAAACTAAAGATCCTTCAGAATTTGCAAAGTCAATTAAAACAGACCTTAGCTCTGAAGAAGTCTTTTTATTCTCACCAAAAGGTGACATATATGCTTTAAGAAGAGGTTCAACTCCTATAGATTTCGCATATGAGGTTCACACTGATCTTGGAGACACAATAATTGGATGTAAGGTCAATAGAAGTGAAGTACCTCTTAATATAGAGCTAGAATCTGGACAAACTGTTGAAATTATTACATCTAAAAAAGAATCTTATCTTGATCCATCTTGGCTAAATTATGTAGCAACAAGTAAGGCTAGAAGTGCAATTCGGTCTCGTTTAAGAAAACAAAAAGTTTCTGATGCACGAAAGGCTGGGAAAGTTATGCTTGAAACTGAGCTAAAAAGAGCTGGATCTAGTCTAGATGAATATAGAGGAAGTTCTCTTAAGAAAATTCTGGATTCAATCGGCGTTACTTCTCTTAACAAACTTCTTACTGATCTTGGATTAGGAAAACGAACTGGCAGCATCATTGCTGAAAGATTTTATTCTGGGCTTCAAATAAGGGAGGGAATAAAAGAACCTAAACCAGTATTAATTCTTGATAATAAAATTGAAAGTGTAACAGTTAGGTTTGCAAAATGCTGTTTTCCTGTTCACGGAGATGATGTTGTTGCACATTCCGATACTGAAAGAGGTATGGTTATTCATAATAAAAAATGCAAACAGGTGAAACCTTTCCTCAACAAAGATCCAAGATATATGCCAGCTATATGGGGAGAAAATAAAAAAGAGCACTCTTATAAAGTAAAAATTGATGTAAATACTGAAGACAAAGTTGGAGTTTTATCTGACTTGGGCTCTGTATTTGCTAAATCAGGCATAAATATAGGGTCTGTTAATACTAAAACAATTGATAAAAAGTTTGCAGGTTTTGAGATACAAATCGAAGTAAAAAATAAAGATGAACTTAAAAGCATTTTGCAAAAAGTAAGATCATTAAAATTTACAACAAGCTGCAAAAGAAATATTAATGATAAGTAGTAAAATAGAGTATCTTTTTTAAGGAGAACATTAAAATGACAAAAGAAATTATTTCTACAAAAAATGCACCACAGGCGATTGGCCCTTATTCGCAAGCTGTAAAGGCGGGAAATTTGATGTTTATATCAGGTCAAATACCTCTTGATCCTGAAACAGGAGACTTAGTATCTGAATCAATAGAAGATCAGGCCAGACAAGTTTTAGATAATGTTAAAAGTATCTGTGAAGCTGCAGGGAACAGTCTTGATGATGTTGTAAAGATTTCAATTTTCCTTACTGATTTAGGTAATTTTGCGACTGTAAATGATGTAATGAAAGAGTATTTTTCTGAACCATACCCAGCTAGAGCTACAGTAGAAGTTTCCGGCCTTCCGCTTGGTGTTAATGTTGAAATAGAGGCAATAGTGTTAATAAATGGCTAACAATCTTTTATCAATTAATGATCTTTCGAAAAAAGACATACTTGATTTAATAGAATTCGCAAATAATTTTATTGACGATGAAGGGAACTTTAGGAAAGAAAATCTTTTTCCAGATAAAATTGTCGCAAATGTTTTTTGTGAGCCAAGTACCCGAACTAAATCGTCTTTTGCAATAGCTGCAAACAATCTGGGTTGTTCAGTAATAGACTTCAATATTGAAAGTTCTTCAATTCAAAAAGGAGAATCTATTTTTGAAACTGTAGATGCATTAAATCTAATGGGAGTAGATTTATGTGTTCTTAGACACCCTGATTCTGTAATTAGAGAACTTGCTGAGTGTTTACCAAAAATGGTTTTTATTAATGCGGGGGAAGGTGCTATTTCTCATCCAACACAAGCACTTTTAGATATTAAGACAATTATGGATCACAAAGAAACTTTAGATGGACTCAATATTGTTATTGTTGGAGATCTTGATCATTCAAGAGTTACTTCCTCTTTCATTGAAGGAGTTTCTAATTTTGAACTTGGATCAATGACTTTTTGTGGACATCCAGAAATGTGTACTAAGTATCAAAATCCCAAAATTGGAAAATACGAGCCTAATTTGGTAAAAGCTCTTGAAAATGCAGATGTCGTGATGACTCTAAGAATTCAGTATGAAAGATTTGAGAAAGAGCTTAATCTAGACCTTGAAACATATAAGTCTGAATATCAATTATCAACTGAAAAGCTTGAATCCGCCAAAGGTGACGTAATAGTAATGCACCCTGGACCAGTAAATTATGTTGAAATAACTGAAGCTGTATATGATTCAGAAAATTCAGTTATCAGACAGCAGGTAGCAAACGGTGTTGCAATAAGAATGGCTGTTTTATCTCGATTTTTGGGCAGCTAAAGTATTTTTTACTGTTTCAACAATAGCAATTGTATTTTGATCAATTTCAATATTTACAAAAGAACCTTTTTTCAAGTCACTTAGATTTGTAACAGAAAGAGTTTCAGGTATTAAATGTACAAAAAAGGAATCACGATTAACTTTACCAAGGGTTAAACTGCATCCATTTACACCGATATAACCTTTTTCAAAAATATATTGCTTATATTTTTTAGGAAATTTAATTTGAATATCCTTATTAGTATTTTTTGTTGAGATCTTTTCAACTTTTCCAGCAAAATGTATATGTCCTGACATTAAATGACCACCTATTTCTGTAGATGCTGTAATTGATCTTTCTAAATTTACTAAAGAGCCTTTTTTAGCTTTACCAATATTTGTTTTTGATAGAGTCTCATTTATCACATCAAACTTTAATTTATTTTTGCCATCATCAAGTGAAGTTAAGCAGATACCATTTACTGAAACACTCGCACCTTTTCTGAGATTTTTAGTGAAATTTTTTGGAGCAGATATCTCTAAAGTTATATGATTCTTTTTTGAAATTATCTTTGATACTTTTCCTGCCCCTTGAACAATTCCTGAAAACATTTATGCGCCCCAAGTTTCTCTGTAGTTATTTAAACTCTCAAGATGACTTGAAAAGTTTGATTTATCTTCAACGTATGTAATCAATGAGTCAAGATTTACAATTGAAGTAACATTTAGATTAAATTCATCTTCTAGTTCTTTACTAGCTGACTTATCAGAAACTCCTTTCTCTTGTCTGTCGAGACCTACAATAAAACCTGACGGGAAAGCTTTATTAGCAATTATCGAATTAATTGACTCTCTTCCAGCGGTTCCTGCAGATAAAACATCATCAATAATCAGTACTTTTCCAGCAGGGTTAGCTCCAATAATATTTCCACCTTCGCCATGGTCTTTTTCCTCTTTTCTGTTGAATGAAATAGGATAATTTTTGCCTTGTTCACTGAAGACTGTTGCAACAATAGATCCAAGAAAAATGCCTTTGTATGCTGGGCCATATATACAGTCAAAATCTATACCGTTATCAGTTATGGCATCAACATAGCACTTTGCAAGTTGATATAAATTTGAACCTTTAAGCATATTGGCAGCATTAAAAAAATATGGGCTTTGTCGGCCTGACTTAAGAGTAAATTCTCCAAATTGAAGAGCCTGGGATTCTATTGCTAAATTTAAAAATGACTTTTGATAATCTTTCACTTATTCAATGCAAGCTTTTTGTTTTTCTATAATGTCAGCTATTGCTGCACTGCCCATAACAAGCATATCATCAAGCTCCTGCTTTGAAAAAGGAGCATCTTCTGCAGTTCCTTGAATTTCTATCAATTCATCTCTATCGTTCATAACAATATTTAGATCAGTATCTGCGGTGCTGTCTTCATCATAATCCAAATCAAGTAAAACTTGACCATCTTTAATTCCCATTGATACTGCTGCAACAAATGATTTAATCGCACGTTGGTCATCATGATGATTTTTGATAGCTAGAAAAAGTGCAACACAACCACCAGTTATTGAGGCAGTTCTTGTTCCACCATCAGCTTGAATTACATCACAATCTACGTTGATAGTTTTTCCTTTAAGATATTTCAGATTAACAGCCTGTCTTAGGGATCTTCCAATGAGTCTTTGTATTTCTTGCGTTCTGCCACTTTGTTTACCTCTTGCAGCTTCTCTACTCATTCTTTCATTAGTAGATCTTGGTAGCATTCCATACTCACCAGTTACCCAGCCTTCATCTGAATTTTTCATCCATCTAGGAACATTATTTTCTATTGACGCATTACAAATAACCTTTGTATTACCAAATGAAATTAGGACAGAGCCTTCGGCATGAATATTTATGTTTGGCTCAATAGTAATATCTCTTAGTTGATTATTACTACGATCTTGATTTCTTTTCATGCTTTATAAAAAATTATTAAGTAAGCTGATCCTTAACTATTTTACTGACTAGTCCCATATCTGCTGAGCCAGCCAATGCTGATTTTAAAATCCCCATTACCTTACCGATATCCTGCATTGATTCAGCACCACTTTCTTGAATTGCGCTTTTGACTTTTTCAGCAATTTCTTCTTCACTTAATTGTTCTGGTTTATATTTTGAAAGGATTTCTACTTCTTGTTGCTCTTTATCAGCTAAATCTTCTCTTCCACCTTCTTTAAACTGTGAAATAGAATCATTTCTTTGTTTAATCATCTTATTAATGATTTGTAATGCCTTTGCGTCATCAACCTCTTCTTTGTTATCAATCTCAAATCTTTGGACTTCTGACAAAAACATTCTGATGGTATCTCTCACCAAGTCGTTTTTATCAAGCATAGCTTGCTTAAGGTCGTTTTTGATATCTGATAAAAGAGCCAAAACTATCTAGATCTTTGTCTTGGGAATGAAAACTTTCTGTTAGTTTTTTTTGCTCTTTTAACTGCAGCAGCCATAAGACGTTTTCTTTTCTCAGTTGGCTTTTCATAAAATTCTCTTGCTCTTATTTCAGGAACAATAGCTGCTTTTTCACAAGCACGCTTGAATTTTCTCAAACCAATATCAAAATGTTCTGTATCTTTTATTATAATTGAAGGCATAATGTGTCGCGTAGTTTAGGCTTTTATTAACATTTTTGCAAAACTTTTTATGAAAACTTTAGGAATTGAAACATCCTGCGATGAGACAGCAATAGCCATTTATGACACTAAAGATGGAATTATTGGTGAGTCTATACATAGTCAAATGGAAATGCATGCTGAATATGGAGGAGTAGTCCCAGAATTAGCTTCAAGAGACCATTGCTTAAAAATTGTAGATGTACTTGAAGATGCTTTAGGAAATATTTCTCTCGATAGCATTGATCAGATTGCTTATACATCTGGACCAGGTCTATTAGGCGCTCTTTTGATAGGTGAGAGTTTTGCTCAGGGACTTTCAACAGCGCTAAATATCCCTCTGATACCAATAAATCATTTAGAAGGACATTTGATGTCACCTATGATGGAATTTCCTCAGATAAGCATGCCATTTATATGTTTACTTGTTTCAGGAGGTCACAGCATGATCGTTGATGTTAAAGATAAAGGACAATATGAAATTATTGGTCAATCTCAAGACGATGCAGTTGGAGAAGCTTTTGATAAAGTAGCTAAGTTGCTAGATTTACCTTATCCAGGCGGCCCTCATATTGAGAGACTAGCACTTGAAGGAAAATCGGATGCATTTGATTTCCCAAGACCGATGATAAATAGCGATAACTTAAATATGAGCTTGAGTGGTCTTAAGACATCAGTTTTATATACAGTTCAAAAAATATCTAATCTAACAAAAGAAGTAAAAGCAGATATAGCTGCTTCATTCCAACAAGCAATTTCAGATGTTTTGGTTGCAAAGATTAAGAAATCGATTGAAATAACTGGAAGAAAAGAGGTTATTGTTGCTGGAGGTGTTGCTGCAAATAAGTTTTTAAGAGGTGAATTTAAAAAGCTTGAAGAATCACATAACATAACAGTGTATTATCCAGATATGAAGTATTGTGGCGATAATGCTGCAATGATTGCATTTGTAGGATCTATGATGAAACCATCAGTTGAAAATGACAGATCCTCAAGCGCAAGAGCTAGGTGGCCGTTAGATGAGTTGAAAGCATGAAAGATATAATTTACATAAAAGACTTAAGAGTAAAAACAATCATTGGTATCTTTGACTGGGAAAGAAAAGTTAAACAAGAAGTTAGTATTGATATGGAATTTCCCTTTGATTGTAAAAGAGCTGCAAAGACTGATTCGATTGAAGATACTATTGATTACAAAACCATTTGCAAAGGAGTAATTAAGTTTGTTGAGGAGTCGTCCTTTCAACTCCAAGAATCACTTGCTGAGGGAATCGCATCGCTAGTAAAAGATACATACGGAGTTGAATCGATCAAATTACGTGTATCTAAGCCTGGAGCACTTCGAGGCGCTAAAGATGTTGGACTCATAATTCATAGATAATGAAATATTTCTTATCCCTAGGCAGTAACATTAATGCTGAGAAAAATTTAGAATTTGCTTTAGAAGAACTAAAAAAAATACTTTCAAACATTCAGTCCTCATCAATTCATCAAACAAAAGCTGAAGGCTTTGAAGGTGATGATTTTCTAAACTCAGTAGTTTGTGGAGATTCTGAACTAGATATTAAGAACCTCAATAAGAAGCTAAAGTTAATTGAAGACAATGCTGGAAGAAACAGAAATGCTCCAAAGTTTAGCGCTAGAACACTTGATATAGATATTGTGCTTCAAATTGATGATAACGATGATATATTATTTGAAAGTGATGAAATTCAGAAATATAGTTTCGTATCTGCACCTTTAAAAGAATTAATTTGATGAGAACAAAAAAATTTTTTAGAAACTTTCATAGATATTTGAGCATATTTGTGTCAATACAATTATTGTTGTGGACAATTTCAGGAATTTATTTTGCATATAACAAAATTGAATTAGTAAGAGGTGAGCAGTATCGACTTCCAAAAGGTGTAGAGTACAGAATTTTTGATAGGCTTGGTACATCAGTTATTGAAACCATTGAAGAGGGTAAAAAGACTTATAAAACTTATCCAGAAGGTGATGCCATTAAACCTCTTACTGAGGAAGAAGCTATTAAAATTACTGCTCAAAAAACTACTCTAAATCCAATAGATGTTAGTTTAGTTACAGAATTCTATCCTGGCGATGAATATCGAGGAGATTTGCCAGCATATAAAGTTATAACGGATACAAAAGACGGTATTAATGTTTATGTTGGATATATGACGGGTGATATAGGATCAATAAGATCAGACTCTTGGAGAAT
This sequence comes from uncultured SAR86 cluster bacterium, assembly GCA_902631785.1. Classification (GTDB taxonomy): domain Bacteria; phylum Pseudomonadota; class Gammaproteobacteria; order Magnimaribacterales; family D2472; genus SAR86A. The sequence goes on along the minus strand of CACOZT010000001.1, from coordinate 29,234 downwards.
CTGGGATTTTTTATGGTCCCTGCATATAATGGATTATCGTGAACGAGATAATATAAATAATATTTTGCTACAAATTTTATCAGTGCTTGCTCTAGTGACTTCAATATCAGGAATAACTTTATTTTTTGTTAAAAGATAAAATTCTCTTATAAATACGTCATAAAATCTCCCTGTTTTTTTGATAATGCAACAGAAATTCTAAAATCTTTCTCAAACCCTCCTTGTTCTAATCCACAATAATGATCCAGCCATTTTTTATGTTCGTCTTCCAAATAATTTAGCATATATGATTCTTTTGCTTTCTTATCATTATCATCTATGTCCTCAAATTCAAGCAACTGAGGCATTCCGGGTTTTGATTTAGGCGTATATCCTGATTTATATCCCTTTGGACTAGGTTTTTTTCCTTCGCTCACAGAGTCATTAATATATTTAACTTGTTTTTGAATAAAGGTCTCTGAAGAGTTTCTCCCAAAATAATTAAAAATTTGATACCAGTTAAAGACCACTCTATCCTTTAAAAAGTCAATCATATCCTTACTCACTACCTTTTCATTAAATTTATTCAAGCTAGCAATACCTCTTAACTCATAAGGCTTATCGACAAACAATTCATTCATTAATATTGTTCTTAATAAAGTTAATTCAAAAAATGACAATAAATGAGGATCAAAAATAGCCAATTTGATTGTTCTTAAAATGTAGTCCCAGTCCCAAGTAAGACTTGGAAGAGTAACTACTTCATAATCACCATTGTCCATTAAATATAGTTTGTTTAAATATTTTTTTGGCAACAACAGGGTTTCAGGATCAATTTGAAAAGTTTCGGGGTAATATACGTATTTTAATAAATTAGAAAGAATATCTCCGTAAGTTCTGTTATTTAAAATTCTTTTTTCAGAGGAAACTCTTGATATAAGTTCAAGCTGCCACAACAAGTACTTATCTAGCCTTAAAGATGTTTTACTTTTATCAGTAAAACGATCGTTCACATCTCGGAATTGTAATACAAGCTTAAGATATTCAGCCTCTGCTTGATCTAATTCAACTCTGTTAGTGAATTGATAGTCTTGTGAACCAAAATTTATTTTTTCAAATTGAATCGGTTTCATATAATTATTTTTTATTGTCTGTAGAAATGATACCACAAATTTTTATTAAAAAAGTTATTAAATAGGTTGATTTATTAGTTGCAAGGCTTTAATATCATTATCCGTCTTAAAATGGACGGACGAAATGGAGACACGAAAAAATATGAATAAAGAATTATATAAGGAATTATGGAATGTTTCCAATGCAGAATTACTTAACTTAACTATTGCTGAGAGAGTTCAACGAATGGCAGTTTTGGAGGATGTTAAACCATCAAAAATTTTAAATGCTTTAAATATCCAAGTGCCTAAAGATAAAGATTCATGGGATTATTTTGATTACTCAATAAATCATTATCTTGATCTTTCTAATTTAAATATTTTGAGTGATAGGGCTGGAATAGACATTCAAATTTATGACATGTTAGATTTTTTTCAAGGTGCAAATTCATTTCTTCCTAAAATATCATCTCAAAATCTTTCAAATTGGCCATATTTATTTTGTGCACAACTTCAGCTTTATTGTGAGGAGCTATCGATATCTCCATCATCAGTAATGTGTTTATTTGCATTATTTTATTCTGGAAATGATTTGCTTTCATGGGATCGTCTGGGTTGGAAGCACTTATTAAAACAAGAAATGATAGTTGTTAATCTGCGCAATCAACCAAATATTTACGAAAACAATATAAGTACTTAAAAGTAGGAATGAACAATAATAAAACCGACGAAAACATAATTAAAATTTCTAATTATGATGATGATACTAAAAACATTAATGAAGAAGGGCTAAAGAATATTATTCAAAGCCATCCACCAAAGAATATGGAACATCCACTCATAGGGATCATGAAAGAATTTGGCGGATGCAATGGCATGGCACATACTTCAAATGTTGCTCACAATTGTGATCTTATTTGGAATAATTTCCCTCACCGTACCGACCAGGAGGTTGCCGTGCATAAAGCCCTTTATAAAATGAATCAAAGGATTGCAAAAGAAAAAGGACCTGAATTTACATTTCTTTATTGGCCACTTCCTGTAGCAGAATGTCTTAATCAACAAAGAGTTGAGTTAGATTTTCTTGTAGCTATTAACGGCTTCTTTTTTGGACTCGAAGTTGATGGCGATTCGCATTGTAACAAATCTCATTTCTCTGAGGAAGAAAGATTAAAATTTGTAAAGTTGAATGGAATTGAAGTTTTTAGGGTTAAACCAAATGAACAAAATCCTCTATGGGCTGAAGATTGGCTTATCTCAGTATTTAAAGTTATTAAAAGAAAAAGGGGATTTTTATGAGTATCGATATATTAAATAAACCTATATTAGCTAAAGATCATGAAACAGATAGCTTAGATCCATTTACAGGTCAGGTCTTGTCTCATTCGACCAAAAGATTTTGTAATGATCAAATTCTGGATGAACTTTATTTAGAAGCTCGTGGAGAAAGTTCACGATTACCATCTCCATATGCACTAATGACTAACAGGGTATCTGCAGATCAACTTGAGAATGGTATTCCTGTTCATGATCTTCATCATCAAGAATATTTATTTAACAAAAAATATTCCGGAGATTACATAATTGCATACAATTCTTCATTTGATTTTAAGTTTACTTTTTGTGGCTATTATCAAAACTTAATATGTCCTGATTGGTATTCTTGGAAAACAAGCAATCAAGTTTTTTGTGGCTACGAGACTCTAAAAACTATTTTTGCTATACAAAAGGGGGATTTAGAGTATATAAATCTTCCTTACAATCGAGTCGACGTACCTTCTTTTCGTCTTGAAGACATCATACGTGAAAATAATTTTAACAATCAACCTCATGATGCTCGAGAAGATGTATCTGCCTTAATATCTTTGTTTAATTTGATGCGATACGAGTCACCACAAATCTTAAGGCGGGCAATGTTTTGTTCGTCCAAAAAATTTGTAAAGGGTTTAGTGGATGAGAATTTGTTTTTCTGCACTGTTTTGGGTTTTGATGACTCTATTATGGGTAAGATAGTTGCTCCATTGTGTTTCTCATCTAACGGGAATAATATTTTAGGACTTGATATTTCTCTTGTTAATCCTGATGAACTTCAGACATTATCATGCTGGGAAATTTTTAGACAAATACAAAAAAAATATGATTTAGATAATATTTTTATAAAGGTACCTCTCAATCGTGCAAAAATATTTTTTCCTGAAAGTTATTTCAAATATTGTTACAACCCACATAATCTTTCATTAGAAGAATTAAAAAATAGAGCTCTTAAATTAAGAAAGAATTTAAATTTGAAAGAGGTTGCAAGAGGAGCTCTTAAATTCTTTGATGAACAATTTACAACTGACCTTACTAAAGAACCAATAGAAAAATCAATATTTGAAAATTTTGTAACTCCTGCTGAAACGAGTTTTATTAATCAATTCAATGATCTAAATTGGCAAGACAGATGGAGGTTTACTGAAGAGAGTGGGATTTTAGATCCAAATAACAGAATTGTTAGAATGGGAAAGAAAACCATACTTGAATATGATATTCATTTAGCACCGATTGAGACTCAAGAAAGATACAGAAGATACTGTGAACAGAAATTATTTAACTTGGATAACAATCAAGAAGATCAAGACTATATAACAATTTCAACTGTAATTAACCAATTAAATGTTTTAAAGAGAGATCATCCTATGGAGATAAGCCATATCAAGGAATTAGAAGACTATTTTGACAGAAGATTAGCAATAAAATTTAGATAACTTTAAAGCAAGTTATCTTCTATTGTTCTCCATGCTGCTTCAGAAAGAGGAAAGACCATATTGCCTCTTTCTTCAGCATGTTTTGATGCAGCTGTTCCATCTCTTACTCTTCCTAGTATGCCCTGTAAAATTCCAGCAATCTTAAACATATTAAAAGCCATATAAAACTCCCAATTTTTAGACAAATCTTTACCAGAATTCTCACAATACATTTCCATATATTCCCTTTCAGTAGGTATACCAAGTTCTTTTAATTTAGCTTCGTCCCAAAAGGCTTCTTGAGTTCTCCATGACAAACAGTGATAACTAAAGTCTGCGATTGGATGACCTAGAGTTGATAGTTCCCAATCTAGAACACCAACTACTTCATTATTTTTTAAAATCATATTATCTAATCTGTAATCGCCATGAACGATAGTTGTCTCATCATCATCAGGTATATTTTTTGGTAACCAATCAATGAGATTATTCATAGCTTCAATATTGTCTGTTTCTGAAGCCCTATATTGCTTAGACCATCTTGATACTTGTCTAGCTACATAGTTGCCAGGCTTACCATAATCTTCAAGACCAATTTTTTTATAATCAACACTATGAAGTTTTGCTAAAGTTTTATTTTTATTTTTGTATATTTCTTTTCTATCACTATTTGTCATTGAGGGAATCATTGGGTCCCAGAAAAGATCACCATCTAAAAAATCCATTACAAAGAATGCAGTTCCTGCAACATCATCATCTTCACATAGTCCATAGGTTTTAGGAACTGGTACGTCAGTCTCATATAGAGCAGTTATTACTTTATATTCTCTATCTACAGCATGCGCGGATGGCAGAAGTTTTCCTGGTGGTTTTCTTCGAAGAACAAGATTTTTTGATTCGGTAATTATTTTATATGTAGGATTTGATTGTCCTCCCTTGAACTGTTCTATTGCTTTTATCTTTCCTGCATTAGGAACATACTCATCAATCCAGGGCTGTAAATTTGCAGAGTCAATTTTTAATCTTTCATCAACATCTTTTGTACCAGAGAATTTTGCATCATCTAGAGGCTTCATTAGAGTGACCTACCACCATCAACTTTTATAATTTGCCCGGTTATATAATCAGAATCAGCAAGAAACTTTACAGCTTCAGCTATATCTTTTTCTGAACCCATTCTTTTAAGAGGAATAGAATCAATAACTTTGTTTTTTTGTTCTTCAGTCCAAGTAACATCTGGTGGTTCAAGCATTGCACCTGGAGCAATTGCATTTACCTTTATTTCAGGCGCTAACTCTCTTGCCAATCCTTTTGTAATTGCCTCTAATCCAGCCTTTGCAGCAGAATAAATGGAGTAATTAGCAACGCCTTTTGATAAATTAGTATCAGTGATATTAATAATTGATCCGTTTGATTCTTTAAGTTTTTGTTTAAGTCCTTTAATTAAAAACATTGGCCCTTTTAAATTACTCCCAATTAATTTCTCCCAATGATCTTCTGAAATGTCATCAATTGGAGTAGGGTAAAAAGTGGACGCATTATTTATCAATAGATCTATACTCGGAAATGCATCAAGAACCTCACTGATAATTTTTTCAACATCTTCTTTGACATCTAAATTTCCTTGAACAGTAACAGCAGAGTTAGCGTTTGAATTATTTATTTCATCGGCAAGATCATCAGCTGCTTTTTTTGATGAGTTGTAATGAATAATAATATTCCAGCCTAATTCTTTAAAGGTAAGAGCTATCTGTTTACCAATTCTCTTAGCTGCCCCAGTTATAAAAATAGTTTTATTCATTTTTAGCTATTAATAATTTCTTTATATATTTTAATCTTTTCTTCCTCAATATTCTCCTTTGACACATTTGATAAATGTGAGAAATCAGTATTTTTAATTTTCTTTGCAAGCTGAGAAATAAAATCTTTGTTATCGCTAAAATGAGGTAGCGAAATTAACTGATTAATTAATTCAAAATTTCTAACAAAATTAATTTTATCAATTAATAAAATTAAGTTGTCTTGATTGGTATCTATATTTAATTTCAATGCATTTTTAGACACCTCAACAATATTCTTAAAATCATTGGGGAGGGGAAGCTTGCTTCCTAGTTCAAAATCATTATTTATTTGAAGTTCAGCCCACCTCACTGTCTTATCCTTGTGGCTGTCACAAGAAGTTTTTTTTAGTTTACTAAAATAAGGATCTAATAAGTCCAAAGATATAATCTTTTCAAAGTACTTACTTGGACTAGAATTAGATAAAGCTCTTTCAGTTTCAGACCAGATCCTATCTGGTGAAATATCTGCAATCTCTTTAGATGAAACAATTTTTTCGATGCATTTAACAGTAGCTTCATCAATGTCGAAATCTTCAAGATGATCATAAGAAAAAAATCTTGCCAATCTAATTGCTCTTAAAGGATCTTCAAAAAAAGCATCAGAAACGTGCCTAAAAATTTTATTTTTTATGTCATTTTGTCCATTAAAAGGATCAATAATATTACCCTCAATATCTTGAGCAATGGCATTGATAGTAAAATCTCTTCTTGATAAGTCCTCCTCTAACGTAACATCTTTTCCATAATAAAATGTGAAACCACCATAACCAGTTCCTGTTTTTTTCTCTGTTCTTGCTAAGGCATATTCCTCATTTGTTTTGGGATGTAAAAATACTGGAAAGTCTTTACCTATAGGCCTGTAGCCTTTAGAAATCATTTCTTCAGGTGATGAGCCGACAACTACCCAATCTGTATCAGAGCATTCAACACTCATAAGTGAATCTCTTACAGCACCACCAACTTTATAAATTTTCATTTCTTCCCAACCTGAAATATTTTTTTATCTTCTAGTCTAATCGCAGTTAATTTATTTCCCCACACACATCCAGTATCTAGGCCAATTATATTATCTAAATTTGTTTTTCCTTCAAGCGCTGCCCAATGACCAAATAAAATAGACTCGTTTTCTTTTAAGTTATGAGTAGTTTGCTCAAACCAAGGGATATGATTTTTTTCTGGTTTAAGATTTTTCTTCTTTAACTTTAGAGCACCTTTTTTATTTAAAAATCTCATTCTTGTAAAGTAATTTATTATTACCCTGTAACGTTTTTGTTTTTCAAGCTTACTATTCCATTTGCTTGGAGTGTCGCCCCACATATTTCTGAGTAATTCATAAGAATCCTCTTTAAGACCAACCTGAACTTCTTTTGAGAGCTTTTTAGCGGTTTTTAAATCCCATATATATGGGATTCCAGCATGCGAGATCCAAAAGTTATGACCATTAATATTAATTTTTAGTAAAAGGGGTAGTTTTTTTAACCATTTATGTATTTTAGAAATGTTGCTTGCATTAAGAATATTTTTAAGTGATTTGTTATTTTTTTTGTGTTCTATTAAATATAGAAGATAAAAATCATGATTACCAAGTACAGCCTTAATGGATTTTTTATTTTCAAGACAAAAATTTAAGACTTCAAGTGACTTAGGGCCTCTATTAACCAGATCTCCTGCGAAGATTAATGTATCCTTCTTTGGATTAAATTTTATTTTTGAACATAATTTAATCAGTTCATCATAACAACCTTGAACATCTCCAATTACATAGTGTGACATTAAAATACTTTGACCTTTGAGAGATTAAGATAATCTTCAAGAGATAGTTCTTCAGGTCTTTTTATTGGATCAATACCTACCTCATCCCAATTAATATTTAAATTTTTTAAATTATTCTTGATGTTTTTCCTTCGAGAAACAAATGCTAAGTCAACAAGCCTAAAAAAATTCTCTTTAAGATCTATGTTTTGTCTTAAATTTTTATTAGGCATTAATCTGATAAAGCTTGAATTAACCTTTGGTTTTATATCAAATGCTTCTGGCGGAACATCAAACAAAACTTCACTATCAAAAAAAGCAGCGATTTTAATAGCTAGTTTGCCCCAATTCTTCGTCCCAACTCGTCCTGCAATTTTTTCAGCCACTTCCTTCTGAACTAAAAAATGCATATCAATGATATTTTCGCAACTATCTAAAAGTTTTAGAATTATTTGAGTGGAGATATTATAGGGAAGGTTACCGACAACTCTTTGTTCAACACTGTTGATTTCATATTTTAAAATATCGCCGACTAAGAATTCAAAGCTTGCAGGACCTATGAATTTCTTCTTTAATTTCTCAATATTTTCTGGATCAATATCAACCGCAGTTATATTAATATTCTCTATATTTATTTGTTCAGTTAAAGCTCCATGTCCAGGACCAATCTCTAAGAAATTATCCAGAGATGCTGGTGATATAGCTTCTGCCATTTTATATAATACAGACTGATCTGTTAGATAATTTTGTCCAAACTTTCTTCTAATGTCCCTAGAACTCATTAAATTAATTTTTTTGCAGTTTTAATAGCTAGTATTAATGATGAAGGATCTGATTTATTGGTTCCGGCTATATCTAGAGCAACTCCATGATCAACAGAAGTTCTAATTATTGGAATTCCAAGGGTAATATTTATTGATCTTCCAAAACTTAAGGTTTTTAAGACTGGTAATACTTGATCATGATACATGCCCAAGAATGCATCAGTTTCTTTTAATGATTTGTTAGAAAATGCCGTATCTGCTGATACGGGCATTGATACATTAATTTTTTTCTTTCTTAACTCTCTAATTGCTGGTTTTATATGATCTTGTTCTTCTCTGCCTATTTTTCCATTTTCTCCAGCATGAGGATTAAGACCAAGAACCTTTATGCTTGGTTTGTGAATATTAAATTTAGTTTGTAAGTCTTCGTTGAGAATTTTTACTTTATTAATGATTAATTCTTTTGTAATTTTTTTAGAAACATTTTTAAGTGGGATATGGGTCGTTGACAAGGCAACGCGAAGTTGATCAGATGCAAGCATCATCAAAACATCTTTGCTTTTGGTAACTTTTTTTATAAATTCAGTATGTCCAGTAAATGATTTGTCGATCGAAATAATATTCTCTTTACTTAAAGGACCTGTTACTAGTGCTGTCCTTTCATTAAGCATAGTTTGTTTTATTGAGTAATTAAGATTATCAAGAACATATTGAGCATTACTTTTGTAAAGTTTTCCTGGTTTAGTATTGGAGCATTTAGACGTTTTTATAATTTGTAGATGTCCCTTTATATTTTTTTTGACTTGATCAAGCGAATCCAACTCAAGAATTTTTACTTTTTTCTTCAACGTAGCTGTTCTGGATACAAAAAGCTTTGGATCACCAACCGTGAGAATAGGGATCCTTATATCTTCCCATAGCTTAGATGAGGATAATTTTATTATTAGGTCTGGACCGATACCACTTGGCTCACCAGGCGAATAGATGATTTTTTTCAATCTAGGTCTTTAAATTCTACGAAAGCTTCAGCTCTCATTGTTCTTAACGTATTCTCAAGTTCTTCATCAAATTTTCTTGAATAAAGAAGTCCATAGGCTCTATCTTCAATGAGTTTATCTGTAAGTTCATGATTTCTTTTACCTAGAACTTCAAGAAAGTGATAACCAAATTCACTTTCAAAAACTTCTGAAATTGTGCCAACTTCGGTATTGAGCATAATTTCCTCAAAAGTTGGAGTAAAGACACCAAGACCCATCCACCCAAGATCACCTCCAATTTTTGCCGAACCTGGATCTTCTGAAAACTCTTCAGCGAGTAAAGCAAAATCATCACCATCTATAACTCTTTGCCTAATTTCTTTGAGCTGAATTTCTGTCTCATCATTACTTCTTATTGCGGATGGGATCAAAAGTATGTGACGAGCATTCCATTGATCTTCAAATTGCACAAATTGGCCTCTTTTGTCTTCGAGTTTTAAAATGTGAAAACCTGAACCACTTTCTAAGGGTTCTGATATATGACCGATAGATTTATCTTTTAATGCATTTTCAAATAGTTCAGGCATATCTATTGCTTTTCTCCAATCCATCAATCCTCCGTTAGAAGCATTTGAGCTTATAGAATATTCTTTCGCTAATTCAGAAAAACTTGATCCCTCATTGATAAGGCCAATAATTCTATTGGCAATATTTTCATTTTTAACTAAGATTTGTCTAACTTGCAGTTCTGGCTCAAGTTCTCCTAGGCTTTCATCAGTAGCTAAAAATGCTTCGAATTCTTTTTCAGTAATTTCAATATTTGAGTTAACTCTACCTCTTTGTATTCTTTGAATACGCATCTCTTTTCTCATCGTTTCTCGAACTTCTTCATAGGAATCTCCATTACTTTCAATAAATGAAATAAATTCCTCAAGAGTCATTTCATTATTAGCAGCCAACCTTGAGAATGAAGAATTTAATTCTGCATCACTAATTTTTACACCTGCTCTATCAGCAAGTTGAAGTTGAAGCTCTTCAATAATTAATCTTTCTTTTATCTGATCTAAGAGAATATCTTTTGGTGGCAACTGGATATTTTGTTCACGATATCCTTCTTCAAGAGCCGCCCTAGCTTTATTAATCTGAGATTCCATTACAACACCATCATCGACTATGATTGCAATTCTATCTAATAGCTCAATTTTTGCCTCTAATTGTGAAGAGGATATTAGAAGCAGTGTTGTTAATATTTTTTTCATAAGAATTTAATGACTCAATAGTGAATTATTCATGAATCTTGAAACTTTTTCAAAGGAAGAGTTTAATCCTTTTAGTTCGAATTCAAAATTAATTCTACTTTTGCTTTCGATACGAATTATATCATCCCAAGCATCTCCTAAATATTGATACATGTCAGGTTGATAACCGTCTAGATATTTCGATAGGTTTTTATCAGAAGCCAAAACTCTGAAAGAAAAACAACAATTTTCAAATCCAATTCCAACTGAGGATTCTATGTTAGAGTTATTTTCATCATCACGTCTTAGTTCTGCAATAAAACTAAAATTATCTTTAATTTTGAAGTTGGCTAAAAATTCAGAATAATCTAAGGTTTGATTAAAATCTCCTGTCATTCTAGTGTATCTTTTTGCATATCCAATTTTTCCTCTATCAAACATGTGATTTATAGTTAATCCGGCCATTGGAAATTTTTTCATTTCTTCTGAATAGCTACCAGAAGCCATCATCATCGTTTTCATATTAGGCATCCATTTAGCCATAATCATAATTGGATCTTTATCTGCATTCATCATAGACATCATGCCCATGTCCATTGAATCCGACATCATGCCCATATTCATTGAATTCGACATCATGTCCATATTCATTGAATTCGACATCATATTAGAGTGCATTGAGTTCATATTATTAATAAATACTTTCCTGTCTTTTAAATAAAATTTTTGACTAATCTTTAGGGAGATATTATTCATGTTCATTTGACGTTTTTTATACTCCATACTTAATGTATAAAAATTTTGATCACCAATTCTATCCATGCCGGTAAAACGATTAAGGTTGAATACCTGATTCATCATCCCTAACTTATAACTATCAAATATAGGATTCTCATCTTGCTCGTCGTGCCCAACATATCCATAAAATATTCTCGGTTTTAAAATATGGCTTTGCATACCATTTTTCCTTATTAATGTGGTGCTTAAATCAAATTTAAATGTTGGGACCATAACCGAATTGGTATTCATGTTATTTCCTGTGATGTCAAAATCGATGCCTCTTACTCCAATTGATGTTTTTAATTTATATCCCTTAATATTGTTAGAGTTTGAAACTTCTAACATATAAAAAAATCTTTCTCCTTCAACTGGATTAGGAATAGAAGATCTAAATTTATTATTTTTATCTACGCCAAAGAAACCATGAATAGTATCTGCAACAAAATTTGTATAGTTAAGGTATTCATGAATAGAAACATTTTTAAAGTTCTTGTTATAAATAAAATTGACTGATGGCGATTTTTTATAACCATTTGTAAGAATGGGATTTAATGTTTGATATCCTTCCTGAGAAACACTAATTTGAAAATTATTAAAAACTCCATTAATTTGAATATTTTGATTTAAATTTTGTTCTCTCTGACTTCCAATCGATGTTATATCACCAGGAATATCCCTTAAAACCAAGCTATCAGATGATTTTGACCAATCTAAATCTACCCAGAAGTTTGTTTTATCTCCAAACGAATCATTTATGCTAAAAGCCCATCTTGAGCTAGAATCTGACGGGTAGCTTTTCTCATACTCATCATCACTATTAAAATAAATAAAATCAATATTTCTTAAGTTATTATTTTCTCCATGAAGATTTCTTGAATTTGTTTCTATGCCAAAACCTCTATCAGAAATATTTCTAAGAGCAATCGTAAAATCAGCCTTCTCTGATACAACCTTATAGTATGGAATCATGAAATCTAATCCATCAGAAGAATACGACAACTTTGGCTCTAAAAAACCAGACATTCTCTCCTGAGATGTCGCAAATGGAAGATAAGGTATCCTCAAAATAGTTTTATCAAATGCCTTTACTCTAACTTTTTTAGCATACCCCCTCATTGTATTATCATCAATCGTTATGCTTTCAGCATTCAATTGCCAACCATTGCTAGACTCTAAACATGATGTCATTGATATTTCTTCAAAAGTTATTTGATCATCTAAATTACCAGTGAGCTTTTTGAAGCTAATCACCAGTCCTCTATTATTTAAAAATGTCTCTCCATCAGTGAAATCAACGAATAACTTATTTTTGTCAAAGGCACCTTCATTCGAATTAAAAAAATAATCCTCCAGAAATAATTCACCACCTTTTTTAAAATTTACTAATCCATTTTCTTGATCAAGACGAGCTTTGCCTGCCTTTAGAATGCCTTGAGGAAAATCAATTTGCACATTGTCATTCAATATCAAAACTTTTTCGTCTGTTATTTCAAATTTATCAGATTTAATATCTAAACTTTCTAAATCTTGAACTATGCCTAAATAGGGCTGATATATCATGCATGAAGTATTTGAAGTGTTTTCTGTAAAAACTTCAGATTTTAAAATATCACCAACAACATAGTTTTGAGTGAAAGCCAAACCAATTAAAAGTGATGTCATTACTGTTTTCATACTTGAGATATTTTAATGGTTTGATAGATTTTTTCTTGAAAAGTTCTATTACTTACTTGAATTAATGTATTGTTCAAGTTGATAAAGGTGGTCTTTTCCAAAAAATATTTGGTCGTCATAAAAAAATGTTGGCACTCCAAAACATCCTTTATTTACAGCATCATCAGTATTTTTAATGAGCTTATCTTTGCAGTCCTGTGAAGTAACAATGTTAATAATTGACTCAACATCCAAATTGCTATCTTTTAGAACCTCTTTGAGAACTTCAATATCAGAAATATTTTTATCATTTTCCCACATAGCCTTAATGACACACTCAAAATAATCTTCGAAAATGTTTAATTCTTTGGCTGCAATCGCACCTCTTTGTATTTGAATGGTTGTAGGAGGAAAATGAGAATTAAATTTGTAATTTGTCAGACCGTGTTGTTTAACAAACCTATCAATTTCTAGCATTTGATAGTCACTTTTATTTTTGCAATCTGCATATGCTATGAAAGGTGGTTGATTATTGGATAGTTTATGAATTCCTCCTAAAAGACATGGAACATAATTAAATTTTGCACCTGTTCTTTCTTCAATGCCTGGAATAATTTTATGAGCAAGGTACGTGTTAGGACTGGCTACATCAAAAATAAAGTCTACTATCATTTCTATCTACAATTTTGTAAAGTAAGACAATTAAACACTGTTATGAAAGATTTTTCAAAATTTTCAGCCATTATCATCGGTGCCGGTGATGCTACAGGTGCGGCACTGACAAAGAAATTTGCAAGTCATGGTTATAAGGTATGTCCTGCCAGGCGTCCTAGAAGTATTGAAAAAGTAAATAAGTTGGCAGAAGAAATTAATAATTCTGGTGGATGGGCAAAGGGATATGGTGTGGATGCTCGAAATGAGGAGTCAATTTCCGATTTCTTCAAAGAAGTTGAGAATGAAGTAGCTCCGATTGACGTTGTTATTTTTAATCCTGGCGCAAATGTTTTTTTCCCAATAGTTGATACAACATCAAGAGTATTTCAAAAGGTATGGGAAATGGCAGCTTTTGCTGGTTTTTTGACTGGACGAGAGGCAGCAAAATATATGAAATCAAGAAGTGAGGGATCTATCTTTTTCACTGGAGCTACTGCTTCTTTAAGGGGTGGATCAGGTTTTTCAGCATTTGCTAGTGCAAAATTTGCACTTAGGGCAGTTTCGCAGAGCATGGCGAGAGAGCTTGGGCCTCAAGGCATACATGTTGCACATTTCATAATTGACGGGGCTATAGATACAGAGTTTATAAAAGAAAATTTCCCGGACAGATATGCTTTAAAAGAAAAAGACGGTATTCTACAACCTGATGCAATTGCGGATGCGTATTGGTTTGTTCATACACAACATAGAAGTGCTTGGACGCATGAATTAGATTTGCGCCCATATATGGAAAAGTTTTAATTAATTTGAGGAAAAAATATGAGTTTAAAAGATAAAGTAATTTTTATATCTGGTGGAAGTAGAGGCATTGGCCTTGCGATGGTTAAAAAAGCAGCTGAGGATGGAGCAAAAATAGCTATAGCTGCTAAGACGGCTGAACCTCATCCCAAACTTCCTGGAACAATATACACTGCAGCTGATGAAATAGTAGAGGCCGGCGGTGAAGCATTACCAGTAATTTGTGACATTAGGAATGAAGATAATGTTAGAGATGCTATAAACCAAACTGTTGATCATTTTGGTGGTATTGATGTCTGTATAAATAATGCGTCAGCAATTCAATTGACAAATGTTACTGATACCGAGATGAAGAGATATGATCTAATGCATCAAATTAATGGAAGAGGAACTTATATGGTTAGTAAATATTGCTTACCTCATTTAAAAAAATCTAATAATCCGCATATTTTAAATCTTGCACCACCTCTTGATATGGAATCTAAATGGTTCTCAGGAACAGTAGCCTATACTATGGCCAAGTACACTATGAGTATGTGTGTTCTTGGAATGGCAGAAGAATTCAAAGAATTTGGTATAGCTGTTAACGCACTATGGCCAAGAACAGCTATAGCAACTGCTGCTGTCCAAAATCACCTCGGTGGCGATGAAATAATGAAGCTTTCAAGAAATGTAGACATAATGGCTGACTCCGCATATGAAATACTTACAAAAGATTCAAAAGAATTTACTGGAAACTTCTGTATAGATGATATTGTTTTATATGAAGCTGGAGTAAAAGATTTCTCAAAGTACGCTTCTGTACCTTTTGCAGAATTAATGCCAGATTTCTTTGTTCCTGATAATACTCCTCTACCTGACGAAATTAAGAATAGTTAGTTGAAAGAAGAAGAAGTAATAAACTTAAGCAACAAATTTAACTTTAATCCTGTAGAAGTATTTCCATTAAAACTTGAGGCTAGTGGCAGAGAATACTGGCGAATTATCAATGAATCTAAGGAAACTGCTGTTCTATGCTATCTAGATCCAAAAATTGATGACCATTCAAATTTTATTAATATATCTAACGAGCTAAAAAAAAATAATATTCGTGGTGTCGAAATTTTATATCACAATAAAGAAGATGGAGTGACTATACAGGAGGACTTAGGAGACAAGGACTTGATATCAATATTTAATGACAATAATAAGAAGGAATTATTAGAGATGTCATTAGAATTATTAGTTGATATTCAAGAGTCTGAAATTGCAAATCTGGAAGAATTTTCAAAAAAAGATTTAATAAATCAAATGAGCCTCTTCAACGAAATTTTCTGTCAAAAGTTTTTAGACATTAAATCAGATGACTCAATCAATGATTTAATTGAAATCACCATTGATAAGCTTTATGAGCACCCATGGGTAAATTGCCATTTCGATTTTGAAAGACGTAATCTTGTTCTTAAAGATAACAACCAACTTATAGTTATTGACTATCAAGATATGAAAAGGGGGCCCATTGGCATTGATTTGGCAGGCATACTTGCTGATCATTATTTCGAAGCTGATATTTCTAATATCAAGCGCTTTATAAATTTTTATTCAACAAAAATTAATTCAAAATATTCAGATGACGAATGCTTTGAATTTACCAGATGGGGCTGTATTCAGAGAAATCTGCGGATTCTTGGAACTCTTTCAAATCTTTTTTTAGTAAAAAATAGAAGTTTTAGACTTAAAGATATGCCATTAATTTTAAAGAATCTCATAACGATGATACCAAATGAGCATTCATCTAAAATTTTTCTAGAGAAAAATATTGAACCTCTTTTACTTAAGACTATTGAACAATTATGAAAGTGATGATTTTAGCTGCAGGATTTGGCAAAAGATTATTGCCTTTGACCGAGGTAACTCCTAAACCTTTATTAAAGATAGGAGATAAAACTTTAATTCAGCATAACATTGACCATTTAATAGCAAACGGCTTTTCTGAATTCGTTATAAATATCTCTCATTTAGGGCATTTGATTGAAGATCATATTAATGAAGAATTCTCAAATTTAAATATTACATTTTCTAGAGAAGATAGTCCTCTAGGAACAGGTGGAGGTATCCTTAACGCTTTAAGTTTGCTTGGCAATGAAAATTTTTTAGTAATTAATTCTGATATTTTTCATCAAATCGATTTAAAAAGTTTACCAAACAAAATTGATGCTGCTCATTTGATTGGAGTTCCAAATCCAACTCATAATGAGCTCGGAGACTTTTCAATTAACAAAAATAATATCGTTGTAAAAGAAGAATTAAATAATTTAACCTGGAGCGGAATCTCCGTAATTAATCCAAAAATTTTTACAGAAACTAACTTTGACTCAAGTTGTTTTAACATCTGGGATACTGTATTTCCAAAATATTTAAAAAATGGGAATGTTTCAGGACAAATGTCTAGTGATTTATGGATAGATGTTGGAACACACGAACGTTTAAAACTTGCTAATAGCCTATATAATAATCAAAATTAAGTTATGAGTGACCAAAAAAATATAATAGCACCATCAATTTTAGCGTCTGATTTTGCCAGGCTTGGTGAAGAGGTTAGAAATGTGCTTGATGCTGGAGCAGACTGGGTTCATTTTGATGTTATGGATAATCACTATGTACCAAATCTAACAATTGGACCAATGGTATGCAAAGCTTTGCGTGAATACGGCATTAAAGAATTTATAGATGTTCATTTAATGATTGATCCAGTGGATGAATTAGCACAAAGCTTCATTGATGCTGGTGCAGACTTAATTAGCTTTCATCCTGAGGCAACAAAGCATATACATAGATCAGTTCATGCAATAAAGGATAAGGGTTGTAAGGCAGGCCTTGTCTATAATCCAGCTACACCACTTCATACGCTTGAGAGTGTTCTTGAGGATTTAGATTTGGTATTAATTATGAGCGTCAACCCTGGTTTTGGTGGCCAATCATTTATCCATAGCTCTCTTGAAAAAATTGCTCAAGTTAGGAAAATGATTGATGAATCTGGAAAAGATGTCCGCCTAGAGGTTGATGGTGGAATAAATAAAGATACCATTGGTCTTGCATCTGAGGCAGGTGCCGATACATTTGTTGCAGGCTCAGCAATATTTAATACAGAAAATTATGAGCAAACAATATCTGAACTTCGTTCAAAAATCGTTTAAGTATCTTATATTTTTACTTTTTGTTAGCAATCTTGATGCATCAAGAGATATAGACATTACAAAATATCTCTCTGAAATAGAGATCGTTTCTAAATATGAAGACAGAAAAAAAGGTCTTATGTATAGAAGATCAATTCCAAATAATTATGGCATGTTGTTTGTTTGGCCTTATGAAGGACAACAATGTATGTGGATGAAGAATACTTATGTTCCATTGAGTGTTGCATACATGGATATAAGAGGAAAAATTATAGAAATATATGATATGGTTCCGTTTTCAAAAGATTCTGTTTGCTCAACTAAGGCAGCTAAATATGCTTTAGAGGTTAATTCTGGATGGTTTGAAGAAAAGGGTATAAATATCGGAGACTCCATAGAAGTTAAAAAAATATTTTCTAATGATTAGTAAAAAAGAATACATAAAGTTTGCAGAAAATGGATTTAATATTGTTCCATTGGTTAAGACTATTGAAAAAGACTTAGACTCACCTATAAAAGTTTTTTCAAGAATTAAAAATAAAAAAAATACTTTTTTGCTTGAATCTATTGAAGGTGGAGAAAAATGGGCCCAGTATTCAATAATTGGGTTAGATTGCAAAGACTCAATAAAAGTATCAGATAATAAAATTGAAATTAAAACAGCCCTAGGAACCAATCTGATCGAATGCCAAGAACCACTCGATGAACTAAATAAATTAATTGGTGAATACAAGACTCCAGTTTTAGATGGTATGCCAAGATTTTATGGAGGATACGTAGGTTTCTTTGCTTATGAAAGTGCTAAGTATGCTGAAAACAAAATTAATGCTCTTCAAAGAAAAGACTCAAAATTTGATGTTGATATGCCTGATATTTATTTAGTTAAGTCTGAAAAAATAATTGTTTACGATAATTTTAATAACAGTATTCAAGCAATTTATAATGCAAATCCTCAGCAGACATCATATGAAGATGCTTTACAAGTCATTGATGAGATTCAAAATAGCATTGATCATTCTGGAGAGCTTAAAGAAACCTCATATTCAAATACTAGTGGTCAATTAGAATTTAAATCAAATTTCACAAAAAATGAATACATGTTGTCTGTGAATAAAATTAAAGAATATATAAAAGAAGGTGATGTAATGCAGGTTGTACTAGCACAAGATTTTTATAACTCCTTCAATGGTGATTCTTTTAAATTATATTCTGCTCTAAGACAGATAAATCCATCTCCATATATGTATTACCTCAACCTTGATGAGTGTCAGGTGGTTGGATCCTCGCCTGAAATATTGGTTAGATTAGAAGATAGTAATGTTACTCTCAGACCAATTGCAGGAACAAGAAAAAGAGGCCTAAACGATGAAGAGGATAAAAATAATGAGGAGGATTTATTAAATGATCCCAAAGAATTAGCTGAACATCTGATGCTCATAGACCTTGGAAGAAATGATGTTGGAAGAATTTCTGAAATTGGAAGTGTGAAACTAACTGAAAAAATGGTAATCGAAAGATACTCCCATGTCATGCATATAGTATCAAACGTAGTAGGCAAATTATCAAAGGGATTAAGTTTTACTGATGCTCTTAAAGCTACCTTGCCGGCTGGGACTCTCTCAGGTGCACCAAAAATAAGAGCTATGGAAATAATTAATGAACTTGAACCAAGTTCGAGAGGCATCTATGGAGGTGCAATAGGTCACATATCATGGAATGGCAATATTGATACAGCAATTGCAATTAGAACTGCTGTTATAAGGGATAACAAAATACACGTTGGAGCTGGAGCTGGCATAGTTGCAGATTCGGATCCAGAAAAAGAATGGGAGGAATGTGTTCAAAAGTCAAAAGTATTTCTGGATGCAATGGAGATGATTTCGTGATTATAGTTATTGATAATTATGATAGCTTTACATATAACCTTGTTCATTATATTGGTGAGTTTGCACAAGACATCAAAGTTATAAGGAATGATGAAATGTCTGTATCTGAAATTATAGAAAATAATCCAAGCAAGATTGTTATATCACCTGGTCCATGTACTCCAAAAGAAGCAGGTATATCAGTTGAACTCATTAAGACTGCAGAAGTTCCAATTCTAGGAGTTTGTTTAGGACATCAAGCAATTGGTGCAGCTTTTGGTGGAAATATTATTAAGGCACCAGAAATTTTTCATGGAAAAGCCTCAAGCATTGATCATGATGGAAGTGTACTTTTTAGTGAAATAGAAAAATCATATGATGTTGTCAGATACCATAGCTTAATAATTGATATGAAAACCTTGCCAAGCGAACTCAAAGTGACTGCAACTTTGAGTGATGATAAGGAGATAATTATGGCGGTTGAGCATATGGATAGACCAATTTATGGTGTTCAGTTTCACCCTGAATCAATTGACACAAATAACGGCATAAAGCTCATAGAAAATTTTATTAAGAAGTTATGAAAGACTTTATAAACAAAATAAATAATAAAGAAGATCTAAATCTTAACGAAATGCAAGAGGCTATTAACTTAATAATGTCAGGTATGTCAGATGATGACGATATTGAATCTTTTCTTATTGGACTTAATAAAAAGGGTATATCAGAGATTGAAGTTACTGCTGCCGCAATTGTAATGAAAGAAAAATCTTTAAAATTTGATATTGGCGATGGTACACATATTGATACATGTGGAACAGGTGGAACAGGTCTACATACTTTTAATTGCTCAACAGCATCATCTTTTGTTGCTGCAGCAGGTGGAGCAAAAATTACTAAGCATGGTAATAAAGCAATATCCAGCAAATCTGGTAGTGCAGACTTTCTTGCACAGTCAGGTGCAAATATAAATCATGAAAGAGAAAAATTAATCTCAATATTTGAGGAAGTTGGATTTATATTTTTATTTGCCCCTCTTCACCATGAAGCGATGAAGTTTGTGATGCCTGTTAGACAAAAAATTGCTGAAAAAACTATTTTTAATTTATTAGGGCCCCATACTAATCCTTGCGGTGCTAAAAGGCAGGTCTTAGG
This sequence comes from uncultured SAR86 cluster bacterium, assembly GCA_902631785.1. Lineage (GTDB taxonomy): Bacteria > Pseudomonadota > Gammaproteobacteria > Magnimaribacterales > D2472 > SAR86A. The sequence continues at coordinate 8,785 of CACOZT010000001.1, read as the reverse complement.
AGTTTATGATAATAAGCTTGTCAAAATGTTTTCTAATGTTGCAAAGAATCTTAATATGGAACACGTCATGATTGTGCATGGCGATGATGGTCTTGATGAGATTTCAATCTGTTCCGAAACCACTGTTTCAGAATTAAAAGATAATAATATTAGTGAATATAAAATTTCTCCAAAAGAGTATGGACTAAACATATCCTCGTTTGATCATATTGCTGCGAACTCTTCGGACGAAAGCTTATTACTAGTGAGCAATGCATTCAGTGGAGAGAGTTCTGCTGTGCAAGACATGATTGCATTAAACAGTGGGGCTGCTTTATATGTAGCAAATGTAGTTGAGTCTATAGGTGACGGAATAGAAATGGCATTTGATTTAATGAATAACGGTAAAGCTGCACAAAAACTAGCTGATTATGTAAGGGTTTCGAACGAATGATGAATATTCTTGAAGAAATAGTAGCAAAAACAAAGTCTAAACTTGAAGAAAAAAAACAAAGAGTATCACTTGAAGAATTGAGCTCTAAAATAGACTTCGAAAACCTTAAAGAAACGAATTTTAAGAAAAGTCTTCAGAACAAAGCAGAAGCTATTATTGCTGAGATAAAAAAAGCCTCTCCAAGTGCAGGTATTATTAGTGATGATTTTGATCCAGTTTCAAAATCAAAAGAATATGAATCTTTTGGAGCCTCGGCACTTTCTATTCTGACAGAAGAAGATTATTTTCTTGGAAATATTCAGTATCTCAAGGATGTCAAAGCAACCACGAGTCTTCCAATCCTTAGAAAAGACTTCATAGTTGATGAATATCAAATATATGAATCAAAGTTGGTTGGAGCAGATTGTATTTTACTTATTGCTTCAATACTAAATGACGAAGAGTTAAAAAATTTTTCAGAAATATCAGAAAGATTAAAGCTTGATTATATTATTGAAGTTCATGATGAAGAGGAATTACAAAGAGTACAAAATTTCACTAATGCAATTATCGGAGTCAATAATAGGGATTTAAAGACTTTTGATGTTGACATTAATAATTCAGTTGAATTAAAAAAAACTTTTGAAGGAGAAAACATTTTTATTGCAGAATCTGGTATAAAAAGTAAAAAAGATATCGAATACCTTCAACAAAATAATATTAATGTTTTTTTAATTGGTGAAAGCTTGATGAAAGGAGATTTTTTTGAAACTTAGGGAATGGCAAGAGAAGGCTTTTCCACTTTGGTGGGCAAAAAAAAGAGGTATTATTAAAGTTGTTACCGGCGGAGGTAAGACATTTTTTGCAATTCATTGTTTAAAGAAATATTTAGAGGATGATCCTCAAAAGTCTATTTTAATTGTTGTTCCCTCAATAGCTCTTCTAGATCAATGGTATGAAAGTCTCTCACAAGAATTTAAACCAAAAGAAATTTCACTTAACGGAGGAGGAGAGCAGACTAATGAACTTAAAAAAATATGCATCTCAACCATCGATTCCTTAAAAAATATTATTGAAGAGGTTAATTATCAAAATACGTTATTAATAGTTGATGAATGTCACAAAATAGGAACGGAAAAAAGAGGAGAAATGCTCACCAACAACTGGAATGCTACTCTTGGATTGTCAGCTACTCCTGAGAGAGACTATGACGATAATTTTTATATCATTATTAAAAAAATACTTGGCGATATAATTTTTGATTACGATTATATAGATGCCAGAGAAGACGAAGTAATTGTTAATTTTAAACTTTTGTATGGTTATGCTGCATTGCTTCCTGAAGAAGAAGAAAAGTATAAAAAATTTACAAAGAGCATACAAAGAAGAGCAGCCACCATAGGCGGTCAAGATATGAACGATTATCCTTTGAAAATGCTGATTTTTAATAGAGCAAGATTAGTTAAAAATTCTAAAAATAGAATTCCCTATGGAGTTGAATTAATTCAGAAACATAAAAGAGAAAGTTGGATTGTTTTTACGGAGAACAAAAAACAAGCAAAAGAGTTTGACAAAATAATTAATAAAAAAGGTTTTAAGTCAGGTATTTACAATACAGATCTTAAAGACGATGAAAGACAAGAAAATCTTGAAGCTTTTAAATCAGGTAAATTAAATGTTCTCGTAAGTTGCACAGCACTTGATGAAGGTTTTGATATGCCTGAAGCAGATGGAGCAATGATCTTAAGTGCATCTTCATCAAAAAGGCAAAGAATACAAAGGATGGGTAGGGTGCTTAGAATAACTGCCAACAAAGAAAATGCTTTAATAGTAACTGTTTATTCATCAAAAACTGAGTACGAAAAATTACGAGAAGAATCAAATAGATATAAGCTAGAAGGCGTCCCAATTAAGTGGCAGCAAATGAGTCTATAATATTTATATGGCTTTAACTTACTCAAGCATGTTGGATCTTCAAACAGATCTTATTGAATTTGATTTATTAAATTCAATAACAGGAGAAACTTTTGCGTCTAATTCTCTTGAAGATAACAAACCAACTTTAATAATGTTTATATGTAACCATTGTCCATATGTTATTCACTATCATGGAGAAATTGTTAGGTTATCAAACGACTATAATCAAAAAATTAATATGGTTGCAATTAGCTCCAACGATATTATCGAATATCCACAAGATAACCCAGAAAGAATGAAAGAATTATGGAATTCTTTGAATTTATCTTTTCCATATTTGTTTGATGAAACACAAGAAATAGCAAAAAAATATAAAGCTGAGTGCACTCCAGAGTTTTATTTATTTAATCAACGAAATAAGCTTGAATATCGTGGAAGAATGGATGAAACTTCACCTAATTCTGACAAACAACCCTCCGGCAAAGATTTAAGAGCGGCAATTGATAATTTACTCAGCAATCAACCCGTCTGTGAAGAGCAGTTACCATCTATGGGATGTAATATTAAATGGAAGGCTAATTAGTTTTAACATTTCTTTTTCTTCTGCTTCCATGTTTTAGGTATACTCTTCTTGCTTCTTCTTTGAACTCTTTACTTTTTCTTATTCCCCATATTTCATCTCGAGCAAATTTAGCTGAAGTTTTCAAATCAACTATTTGTGGAATATATGCGCCATCTAATTCTGCGCTATGAATCAACTTTGGTTCAAAATTATCAAGTTGTGGCAGAATATTTTTTGTCCATTCTGAATTAGGATCTTGATCCATGCTTTGCTTTGGAACAGAGTATATTCTAGGTAAGTTTATACCAGTAACACCACTTTGCATTTGAACCTGACTGATGTGAATTCCTGGTTCATAATCAGTAAAAAGCTCAGCTAGAAAAGGTGATGTCTTTTGCCATGGTTGCCACATGTTATATGAAGCAAATGACATGATCATTGCTCTCATGCGAAAGTTAATCCATCCATGCTTATTCAGAAATTTCATACATGCGTCTAAAAAAGGAAATCCTGTTTCACCTTTTATCCACTTTTCTATGATTTCGTTGTCATGCTCAGTTCTCAATGAATCACACATTCTGTGCATAGAATAAAACTCAAGCTCTGGTTCTGTATGAAGTTTTTGAACAAAATGACAATGCCAATAAAGTCTTTTTTTAAAAGAATAAAGATCTTTTTTATTATTTAACGTGGGAAGTGCCTCATTTAATCTTTGATAAACTTGTCTGATCGATATAGAACCATATGTAAAATGTGGCGATAGTCTTGAGCAACTATCTTCGGAAAGGCTAGGGCTGGACATTTTTACTCTGTAATTTTCACATCTGTCATTTAAAAATGATTCAAGTAGCCCAACGGCATGTGAAGTACCACCTTCTTGAATATTTTTAAGGTTACTAAATTTGCTTTTAATTTTATTTTTAAAAGCATCGAAATCAGTAAGATTTAACCCTAAATCAATATTTGATGGTTTTGGCTTACCAAGGAGATCGGCATTCATTATGTGATTCCAGTTCTTAGACCAAGAATCTCTATCAAAGTTGTTAAGCTGTATTCCAAAATCATCGTAAATCCTTAATTTTTTTTCAAAATGATTTTTAAATTTTTCATACCCTCTTCTGAAATAATCAATATCTGTACAATGATTCATATGTATAAAAAAATCATCAAAATTTAGATCAATCCATTTTATTAGATCATCAAATGAACCCTCAAAGATATTAACTTTACTTCCTAACTTTTCGAGATCCTTATTCAATTCATCAAGACAGTCAGTAGAAAATTTCAGTTGTCTGGATGATTTGCCATTTGCTTCCCAATATTTCTCATCGTATAAATAAATAACCTTATAGTTTGATCTTAAAGACCCATAAAACAAAGCTGCATTATCATGCAGTCTCAGGTTTCTATTTAAAATAACAATATCTATCATTAATATGAGATCTAATAGGATATAGTCCTAATTTATATTTCTTCGTTTAGGTTTGAACCGTAAGTTTCTGTAAGAAATAATACAGACACCAAAGTAAGTATTGATGCTGTTGCAATATAAACTGATACCCAGAATATATCAAAATCCGTCCAAAGCTTTGTAGCGATTGTTGGAGCAAAAGCCCCGCCTAATATTGCACCCATTTGATATCCTAAATTTGCCCCAGAGTATCTAACTTCTGTTGAAAAGAGTTCAGTAAAAAATGCTGCCTGAGGACCATACATCATAGCTATAAAAACTAATCCAAATGTTATGGCTAAAACGGTGAGCCAAAAATTCCCAGTATCTACAAGAGGGAACAAAGCAAACGCCCATATTGCCGTTGTAATTGATCCAAGTATAAAAATTCCTTTCCTACCATATCTGTCTGAGTATGCAGAAAATAAAAATAAAGAGGGCACCATTACGGCTGAACCAATTAATACAGCTGTTAGCATTTCATCTCTTACAAGATCTGTACTTTTAACGCCGTATGCAAGTATGAAAGCAATAAGAATGTAAAAAGTAACTTGAACTGATAAGAAAGCTCCTGCAGCAAGGGAAATTCGTTTAGGATATTTTCGAATTGCTTCAATGATTGGTGATTTTTTAACTTTAATATTTTCATTATTATTAATATTGGATTTTTGTAAATCTTGGAAAGCTTTCGTATCTTCCATAGTTAGTTGGATGTACATACTTAAACCAATTAATACTGCACTTGCTAAAAAGGGTATTCTCCAACCCCATGAAAAAAATGCCTCATCTGATACCAAGGCTCCGATAATGATATATGCAAGATTTGCCAGAATTACTCCTATTGGGACACCAGCTTGAGCATATGCACCATAAAAACCTCTTTGATTTACAGGCGCACTTTCAGTAACTAATAACATGGCTCCACCCCATTGACCGCCAATAGCTAAACCCTGGGCAAATCTTAATAAGGTTAATAAAATTGGAGCTGCGACACCTATCATTGCATAAGTTGGCAAAAGTCCTATAAGAGTTGAAGCAACACCCATCAATATAAGCGCAATAATAAGTGTTTTCTTTCTGCCTATTTTGTCTCCAAAATGACCGAAAATAATCCCGCCAATTGGCCTTGCAATAAAACCAGCAGCAAATGTTAATAGAGAAAGAATAAGTGCAGTAGATTCAGGAATTTCACCAAAAAATGCTGTTGGAAATATTAATGCAGCAGCCGCACCATAAAGAAAAAAATCATACCATTCGATGCTAGTACCAGCTAATGCAGTTAGCGCGACTTTACGCATATTTTTATTTTGGTCGTGAGTCTCTGACTGGTTCATGGAAGGATTTCTAGATATAGGCGCTAGTTGATGTCATTACTTTTGCAGTAATTTCCATTACTTTTTTTGTAGGAGATTCTAATTCTTCTGCACCTGACTCATTAGCTTGTCCAGCATGAAGATCTTCATCAGCTTGCATAGTCTTTAAAATCTCAATAGTCTCTTTATCATTTTCTGAAATCTTATCTAAATGTTTTTGTAAATGTATAACAACCTGTTTTTCTGTTTCTTCAACAAATCCAAGACTTGTTTTTTCTCCCATTGAGCCAAAAATAGCACCAATAGCAAAAGAGCCGGCATACCACAACGGGTTTAGTACTGAACTATTTCCACCAAGCTCATCCAACCTTTTTTTACACCAAACCAAGTGATCAGTTTCTTCTTCACCAGCTTGAATTAAATGTTCCTTTATTTTTGGATCTTTACAAACAAAGGCTTGACCTCGATAAAGTGCTTGAGCAGCAACTTCTCCAGCATGATTTATTCTCATCATTTGAATAGATAGGTCTTTTTCTTTTTTTGAAAGCTCTTGAGTATTTTTTTCTTTTGACACAGGTGGATATTCTCTATCAGTTCCAGTTTTTTTATCTGATAAAGTTCTAAGTGCAATATCTAGCTCATTAAAAATACTATTTAAAATACTCATTTTATTCCTTTGAATCCAATGTCACTTCTGAAAAATGCACCTTCAAATTCGACATTATTTACGAGATTATATGCGTTTTTTTGGGCATCTTTCAAATCATTACCTAATGCTGTTGCACAAAATACTCTTCCTCCATTAGTAAGCACTGCCCCATTCTCATATTTTGTTCCTGCATGAAAAAGTTTTAAATCTTCATCAACATTTTCTTTTATAGAAACTTCTTTATTAGATTTATAGCTTTCTGGATATCCCTCTGAGGCAATTACAACTCCACAAGAATGTTTATCTGTCCATTCAATTGAGTATGTATCTAATTTATTTTCAATTGCAGCATTACAAAGTTCTACCAAGCTTGAGTTTAGTCTTAACAATATTGGTTGGGTTTCTGGATCTCCAAATCTGCAATTAAATTCTAGAACCTTAATTTCGCCGTCTTTAATCATCAGTCCAGCATACAGAAATCCTAGGTATGGCGAACCTTCTTCAATCAAACCGTTCATGGTTGGATACATAACTTCATTAAGAATTTTTTCATGAATTTCCTTTGTCACTATTGGAGCTGGTGAATATGCACCCATTCCACCAGTATTCAAACCCTTATCTCCATCTCCAACAGCTTTATGATCTTGGCTTGTAGCTAAAGGAATAATTTTATCTTTGCTGACTACTGCAATGAATGAAGCTTCCTCACCTTCTAAAAATTCTTCTACCACAACTCTATTGCCAGCAGTTCCAAAGGCTTTATCATTGAAAATACTATTTAGTGCTTGTTCTGCTTCTTCAAAATTTTGGCAAATTATTACACCTTTACCAGCTGCTAAACCGTCAGCTTTTATAACTGTGGGAAAAGCTATTTCATGTAGATATTGGATGGAATCTTTAAAATTGTCGAATGATTTATATTTTGCTGTCGGAATTCCGTATTTCACAAAAAAATCCTTTGAAAAGGTTTTTGAACCTTCCAATTGAGCTGCATTTTTGGATGGGCCAAATGTTTTTATGTTTTTGCTTTGTAAGTAATCAGTCAATCCATCTACGAGAGGTTGCTCAGGACCGATAATAACTAAACCTATTTTTTCAATTAAACTAAATTTTTCAATAGAGCTAAATTCATTTAAATCAAACTCAACATTACTCACTTTATTTTCCAAATGAGTGCCTGCATTACCAGGACAAACATAAACGTGCTCTACATTACTGTCTTGAGCACATTTCCATGCCAACGCATGTTCTCTTCCTCCAGAACCAATTACTAGAATCTTCATTAGTGTCTAAAATGTCTCATTCCAGTAAACATCATTGCAATATTGTGTTCATTAGCTGCTGCTATTACTTCGTCATCTTTAATGGAACCACCAGGCTGAATTATTGCTGCTATACCACTTGAGGCAGCTTTGTCTATTCCATCTCTAAATGGGAAAAATGCATCCGATGCCATTACAGCGTCTTTGACCTCTAAGCCTTCTTCTTTGGCTTTTAAATTTGCAATCTCGGCACTTATAACTCTGCTCATTTGACCAGCTCCAATGCCAATAGTTTGTTTATTTTTTACATAAACAATGGCATTACTTTTAACAAATTTAGCAACCTTCCATGCAAATAAAAGATCGTCAAGCTCATTATCAGATGGCTTTCTGTCAGTAACACACTTTAAATCATTAATATCTAATTTTTTTATGTCATCATCTTGGATTAAAATTCCTCCAGAAACCTTCTTTATAGTACCTGGATAGGGATTATCTTGATTTAAATCTACCTGAAGAACTCTTATATTTTTTTTCAAAGAAAACTCTTTAATTGCCTCATTTTCATATTCAGGAGCAATGACTAATTCAACAAATTGTCTATCATTAATTTCTTTCGCAGTTTCTTTATTCAATTTTTTATTAAAGGCAATAATCCCACCAAATGCTGAAGTTGGATCTGTTTTAAAAGCGAGATCATAGGCTTCATTTATCGATTCAGATTCAGCAACTCCACATGGATTGGCATGCTTCACAATTACACAAGCTGGATTTTTAAATTCTCTAACACACTCCCATGCTGCGTCGGCATCCACAATATTATTGTATGAAAGTTCTTTTCCTTGAATAATATCTGCGTTAGCAATATTTTTATTTTTTAAGTCATTAAAGGTAAATAATGTTGCTTTTTGATGAGGATTTTCTCCATATCGTAAGTTTGTATTTTTTGAAAAATTATAGGAATGAATATCCTCAACTTCATCTTTCAAATAGTCAGATATTGATTTATTGTAATTGGCCATAAGAGCAAATACCTTTTGAGAAAGATTTTTACGAGTTTCATATGAGATGCCATCATTTTCATCCCATTCTTTAAGAATGTTCCCGTAATCATCAGGATTACACACCACAACGACATCATTAAAATTTTTTGCAGCAGCCCTTATCATTGTTGGACCACCTATGTCGATATTTTCAATTGCATCTTCAAAAGAACAATC